>NZ_JBDWLR010000020.1:0-443434 GCF_039973035.1 Sedimentitalea sp. | reverse complement strand
TCGCTACGTTTGGCTTTACAACCAGCAGCTTCCGCAGTCAGCATTAGGCAGCAAAACGCCCTTGCAAGCCATGAAGGACTGGCACAAACTCAAGCCGGAATTGTTTGAGAAACAGCCATACTATCGTCCGGGATGTGACACCTAGCCACCAGTGCCGACCCCATTGGATGCCCGGCGGAGATCCTTTTCATACCGTCAGAGACAGATGCTGGCGACAGTCCCTCAATTGCCCCTACTGAAGTAGAGCTTCGATTTCCTGCGTGATCTTCCGAGAGGTGGGTTTGACAGAAGATCCCCAAGTCGCAGGCACGGTTCCATCCGGCGCGATCAGGACCTTGTTGAAATTCCACGTGGGCTCGAAACCGGTTTCCTTTCGAACCGCTTTGTAAAACGGATGGGCATCGGCCCCTTTTACCTTGCTGATATCAGTCATCGGCAGATCAAGATCGTAGTTCAGCTCGCAAAATTCCTTAACTTCGGATGCTGATGCGAGCTCCTGATTGAAATCGTCCGAGGGAACGGCGAGCACGATCAGGCCCTGATCCCGGTATTTGTCATACAGGCTTTGCAGGCCAGCATACTGCCCGGTAAACCCGCATTGCGAGGCGGTGTTCACCACAAGCACAGGTTGGCCACGCCAATCTTCGATGGTCAGTGACCCTCCGTCGATGGAAGGAAACGTTCCACCAACCTCACGTGCCATTCCCATCTGGGCGATGACTGCAAACAAAACTGCGAGAATCAATTCTTTCATGTCGTCCTCCAAGCACGTGAATGTTACGTCACGAAGTGCCTGTCAGATCAATACTAGCACGAGTGCGCGACGGGGATGAAACAAACCTTTGATTTCCGCCGCGCCAGACCATTTATTGTTTCGCACCACTTGGCGGAGGATCATCATGCCGAACTACACCAAAGACCCGGACCGTATCGCCGCGCTCAGCGCCGAGGAGTTCCATGTCACTCAGGAAAGCGGAACGGAACGCCCTGGCACCGGTGCGCTTCTTAACAACAAGGAACCGGGCATCTATGTCGATATCGTATCGGGCGAGCCGCTTTTTGCCTCATCAGACAAGTATGAATCCGGCTGTGGTTGGCCCAGCTTTACCAAGGCCATCGAACCGGCGCTGATCAACGAAATTGAAGACCGCACACTGGGCATGATTCGGACAGAAGTGCGCAGCACCCATGGTGACAGCCACTTGGGCCACGTGTTTCCCGATGGGCCGCGTGACCGGGGTGGCATGCGGTATTGCATCAATTCTGCCAGCCTGCGGTTTGTCCATCGTGACGAAATGGAAGCCGAAGGATATGGCGCCTATCTGGATCAAGTGGAGGACGTGGCATGACCGAACGTGCAGTACTGGCAGGCGGGTGTTTCTGGGGGATGCAGGATCTGATCCGCAGGAAACCCGGCGTCGAAAAGACCCGCGTAGGGTATACCGGCGGTGACGTACCCAATGCGACCTATCGCAATCACGGGACACATGCCGAAGGGATCGAGATAACCTTCGACCCGGCAAAGATCAGCTATCGCGAATTGCTGGAACTGTTCTTTCAGATCCATGATCCAACCACGATCAATCAGCAGGGCAATGATCGCGGTCTGAGCTATCGGTCGGCGATCTATTATGTCGATGAAGCGCAAAAACAGACCGCACTGGATACCATTGCCGATGTCGAGGCGTCGGGACTTTGGCCGGGTAAGGTCGTGACCGAAGTTGAACCAGTTGGCGATTTCTGGGAGGCAGAGCCAGAACATCAGGATTATCTGGAACGCATTCCCAACGGCTATACCTGCCACTTCGCGCGTCCGGGCTGGGTGCTGCCCAAGCGCGCCAAGGCGTCCTAGCCAGAGGCGTTCCGGGGCCGCCCGCTTGCTTCGACCGTCAGTATCGCTTCAACGAACACGTCGCGCGCCTCGGCGCGGGCGGTCTTGATGTCCTGCTCGACAGAAAACTGAATGCCTGCGGCCCCGGCGGAAAGGGCCGCTGCCTCGGTACTGGCACGCAACACGGATTGCAGACGTTCCAGTGCGTCAGAAGCCGCTGCAAAATCCTCAGGACCCGTTTCCAGATGCACCCGAAACCTGCCTTCGCTGGGCGATGTGATCGTGCCGGTGTGGCGCATCGTGATGCGTCCGACGACCGCACCAATGGCATTGGCGACACCAGCATGCTGCGGTAGGATCATCCGGCAATGCAGGCGCTCACCCACAGCAGGGTAATAGGTGGGGGCCGAGGCCCCAAGTCCGACGACATCAACATTAAGTGCTGCGTCCAGCGCGAGTAGCCCGCGATGCCCTCCAAGCCCTTTTTGCATCAGGACGTGACGCGCCAGCAGGTCCGGCGGCAATCCGAATTCCGTTGTTTCTTCGGCAAAGGCGGTTTCCAGCAGTGTAATCGCAGTCTGTTCGGTCAGTTGATCGACAATCATCTGCGCGAGGTCGGTGGCGTTTGCAGCTAACATGTCACCTGATCCCGTTCTGCGCCGGGCCAGCAGGGTCAGCGCCTTGTCCGCCGCCTCGCCGTCCCACTCGTTGAGCGTGCCGAGCACATGACTGGCATCCGACGGCGTGACACCCGCGATCTGGATCAACCCAAGATCAACCAGCCGCCCCAATGCGCCAGTTTCCATGCGACTGCGCAGGATCCGCCCCAATGGGTGGACCTGATCGCCGATCCGCGAAAGCAACTCTGTCTCACGGGGGGGCATGTCGCCCCTTGGCAATCCGGGCAGCGCGCGCACGAACCGGCCATCGTGATCTGTGGTCGTAGCATTGCGCAATTGCGCGTCCAGCGCGGCATGAATGACGTCGGGGGCATCCTGCGCGATCAGGGCAATGGGAATAACCCGGCGCGGGCCGAGAAACACGCCGCCCGCCAGCCCTTGGGTTTGCACATGGACCTGGCTGTCGCCGCCAAGCCCACTGGTGCGCATGGCAACCGCCTCGACCATGGTGCGAAATCCGCCGACACGGGCACCTTGCGGATCGATCGCCGGTTTGCCGTTGCGCAGCACCGCAACATCGGTGGTGGTGCCGCCAATATCTGAGACCAGCGCCTCGTCTGCACCGGTCAGCCAGCGTGCGCCGACTATAGATGCCGCCGGTCCGCTGAGAATGGTTTCGATGGGCCGCTCGCGCGCTTGGTCTGCTGACATCAACGCCCCGTCACCCCGCACCACCATCATCGGCGCACCGATTCCCAGATCGTTCAGAACATCCTGCGCGCGCCCGATCAACCTGTCGATCATCCCGATCAGACGGGCGTTCAAGATTGCAGTAACCGCCCGCTTGGGACCATTCAATTTGGCCGACAAGTGATGGGAACACGTGACCGGCGCGCCGGTGCGTTCGCCGATGATACGCGCCACTTCAAGTTCGTGCGCGGGATTGCGGGTCGCGAATTGTGAGGCGACGGCATAGCCGCTGACGCCGCTCGCGTTGGCGTCGAGAAACGCGATGAGGCCCGGAACATCAAGCGGGGCCGCTTCGCCGCCCGCATGGTTATGACCTCCGGCCAGGGCCACGACCGGATCACCCTTGAGAGCATCACGCAACCCATGTTGCTCCAAATCAGACGGGCGAAACCCGACAAAGACCAGCGCGACACCTTCGCCTTGCCCTTCGACCAATGCATTGGTGGCCAGCGTTGTTGAGAGGGAGGCCAGCGAAATGGCCTGTGGTTCAACACCAGACTGATCCAGCACCGCCCGAATTGCCGTGCCGATGCCAATTGCCAAATCGCCTCGCGTGGTCAACGCTTTGGCGCTGGCAATCACGTCCTTCTCGTCGCGCAGCAGCACCGCATCGGTATAGGTGCCCCCCGTATCCACCCCCAACAGCAGAGCCATCCGGGCCTCCTTTGAAACTCATTTCACCCGGTGTAGCCGCTAAATTTGCATCGTCCAGCCAGAAATGCGCGTCAGTCCAATTGTTGCACGGCCCAGCGTGCTGCATCCGCGACAGCGGGATCGGGGTCGTTGGAAAGCGCGGCCGCCACGTCGCGCAGGGTGGGATCGCCCGAGTTGCCAATGGCATAAAGCACATTTCGCACGAACCGGTCCCGCCCAATCCGCTTGATCGGAGAGCCTGAAAACATCTGCCGGAACGCTGCGTCATCCAATGCCGCGAGTTCGGCCAACCGTGGCGCCGTCAATTCGGGCCGGGCCGCATAGCGCATGTCACTCGCGGCAACGGCAAACTTGTTCCACGGACAGGCGGCCAGACAATCGTCGCAGCCATAGATGCGATTGCCCATCAGGGCGCGCAACTCTTCGTCCACTGGACCGTGATGCTCGATGGTCAAATAGGAAATGCAGCGACGGGCGTCCAATTGGTAAGGCGCGGGAAAGGCATCGGTTGGGCAGGCATCAAGACAGGCCCTGCACGACCCGCAGTGATCCACATCCGGCGCGTCCGGTTCCAGATCAAGCGTCGTAAAGACCGACCCCAAAAATGCCCAGTTGCCCCAATCCCGGCTTACGAGGTTGGTGTGCTTGCCTTGCCAACCCAACCCCGCAGCCTGCCCCAATGCCTTTTCCGGCACCGGAGCAGTATCCACAAAGACTTTCACCTCGCCGCCGCTTTCCGCGATCAGCCAGCGCGCCAGCCGTTTCAGGCGCTTTTTGACCATATCATGATAGTCACGATTGCGGGCATAGACCGAAATCGCGCCTCGGTCGGGCTGGCTGATCACCTCCATCGGATCCTCGTCGGGCGTATAGCTTTCCGCCAACATGATAACCGATTTCGCCTCGGGCCAAAGCGCCACCGGGTCACCGCGCCAATGCATCCGTTCGGCCATCCAACCCATTTGCCCGTGATAGCCAGCCTCGACAAACGCACCGAGCCGTTCGGGAACTTCGGGAACATCCCAGGGCCGACAGATTCGGCAGGAAACAAAACCCTCCGACAGGGCCTGCGCGATCAGGCGCGTTTTCAGGCGGTCGGGCATGTTTCATCTTTGCGGCAATACTCCGGGGGAGTCGCGCAAGCGACGGGGGCAGCGCCCCCATTCCACCGGATGCGATCAGAAATCCAGATCGGCATAGTGTGGCGGGGGCCGGAACCCGGAAACCTGATCAACCAAAATCGACCGGAACGCCGGACGCGACTTGATCTTGGCGTACCAGTCCTTAACCGCTGCAGACCGATTCCAGTCGACATCGGAAATGTAGTCGAGCGAGGATAAATGCGCGGCGGCCGCGAAATCTGCAAGGGTCATCACATCTCCCGCCAGCCAGCGGCGGTGATCCAGCAACCATGTCATGTAATCAAGGTGATACTTGATCGCCCGCGCCCCATCCTTGACGTTGCGACTGTCTGGGTACCCTTGCCCGGTGACTTTCTTGTTGATCCGCTCATAGAGCAGTTTCGATGTGACTTCGTGGTGAAATTTGTCGTCAAACCAGCCGATAAGTCGACGAACTTCGTACCGGTCCTCCGGTGTCTTCGGCAAAAGCGACGGTTCGGGGCGAGTTTCCTCGAGATATTCGCAAATCGCGGCGCTTTCGGCCATCATGCGCCCGTCCAGCTTCAGCACCGGCACCTTGGCCGCCGGATTGCGGCGCAGGAAATCGGCGTCCGCCTCCCAATACCGTTCCTCGACCAGCTCGACTTCGATTTTCTTTTCGGCAAGCGACAGCCGAACCTTGCGGCAGAAAGGGGACAACGGGACATGAAACAGGCGGGCCATAAGATTCCAAGCGATGGTCAGGGGTTTTCACTTCAATGCCCCGCCGCGCCGGGATTTTCAATCCTCGAAACAGGCGGCGCGCCCATCTGCGCGGATGGTGGCCGCACCGTCAACGATCTGGACCGCACGTTTGCGTACTCTTGCGGATGGTTTGCCTGCCGAGCGCGTTTTGGGCGACGGCAGCACAGCCGCCAGACGCGCAGCCTGTGTCGCGCTGAGCTTGGCGGGGGGCACCCCGAAATAGTGGTTTGATGCCGCGCCAACTCCAAACACGCCTTCGTCCAGCTCGGCGATATTGAGATAGACTTCGAGGATCCGTTTCTTGGACCAGACAGCCTCGACCGCCGGGGTGATCCCCGCTTCCAACGCCTTGCGCGGCCAACTGCGCCCTTGCCAGAGAAACACGTTCTTGACGACCTGTTGCGAAATGGTCGAGCCGCCGCGCTTGTTGCCCTCTGAAATCGCGGCTCGGATGGCAGCGACATCAAACCCCCAGTGCAGGCAAAAATTCGCATCTTCTGCCGCGACGGCAGAGCGGACCATGACGGGCGCGATGTCCTCAATCGACACCCAGTCCTGTTCAACGGGTTTGCCGAGCCTGCGCCCTTCAGACCACATCGTCTGAGTTGTAGGCGGGTTCACAAAGGCAAACAGCAGGACCAGCAGCAGAATCACCCCGACGATAGCCAATACCGCGCGGATTAGCAGGCCCCGCATGAACGCCAGCGGACGCGTGCGCAGTTGCGTCAACGCCTTGCCCAGACGGCCTTGTGTCCGGCTTTTGGTTTTTTTCTTGCTCGCGGTCTTTGCCATGCGCGCAGCTATATCACTCCCGGCTGCGGGCAACAGCGTCTGCGTGGGTTTTGCATGAAATTGCGTACCGTCGCGCAACAGCGTCGGGTTGACAATCTCCGATGTGGTCTGCTGCATCACACGGCAATATAGGTGGGATATCGAACGGCCATGTCACTGGATTACAAGACGCTTGCACAGACAATCGATGCGCTGACAAGCGGTGAAACCGACGAAGTTGCGCTGATGGCAACCGTCGCCTGCGAGGTACATCATGCGGATGACCGCTTTGATTGGACCGGCTTTTACCGTGTTGTCGCCCCCGAGCTTCTCAAGATCGGTCCCTATCAGGGCGGACATGGATGCCTTGTGATTCCTTTTTCCCGCGGTGTCTGCGGCGCAGCAGCGCGCAGCGGGGAGGTGCAACTGGTGGCGGACGTCGAGGCCTTTGAAGGACATATCGCCTGCGCAACATCAACCCGGTCGGAACTGGTGATTCCCGTAAAGGATCGCGATGGCAGGCTGATCGGCGTCTTTGATATCGACAGCGATCAACCGGATGCCTTTTCGCACAAGGATGCCTCCGAGATGAGCGCGATCCTGGCTTCGGTGTTTGGCCGGTAGTCGGTCAAATAACCACTGACGTGAAATTTGCATTGCTTTTTTCACCGACTCAGCGCAGCGTGAAAAAGAAGATGATTTTTTCACGGCGAGCCGATGCTGCATTCCGACACGACAGGTTCACAGACATTGGGCGCCGACCTGCGGGCGCTGCGCAAGTCGCGTGGGATAACGCTGGCCGATCTGGCCGAGACACTGGGGCGTTCGGTGGGCTGGCTGTCGCAGGTTGAGCGAGACCTGTCAGAGCCGTCGGTCACCGATCTGCGCCACATAGCAGCGCGTTTGGGCGTGCCGGTGTCGATGCTGTTCGGACATGCGCCTGCGCCTGCCGATGAATCCGGCTATGTCGTGCGTGCCGGTGCCCGTCGGACCATCGGATCGGGTGCGGCGGGGTTGGTCGAGGAATTGCTGTCGCCCGACCTGACGGATGATTTCGAGATGGTGCATTCCACGTTTGAACCACATTCGCGGATCGGCGAAGTCGTGACCCGCGCCACACAGGAAGTCGGGTACCTCGTGTCCGGCAAGCTGGACCTCGTGATTTCCGGGCGGCGTTTTACCGTCAACCCGGGCGACAGTTTCCGCATCCGGGGCGAGGCGTTTGAATGGATCAACCCCTATGACGAACCGGCGGTCGCGATCTGGGTGATCGCCCCACCGGTCTATTGACGCCATGAGCTTCGAGGCCTGGACCATATTCGCGCTGTTCTGGGTGGTCTTCGTGACCACGCCCGGCCCCAATGCGGTGAATTGCATCACCAACGGGATGAACCTGCCGTTCCCAAAGGCGATGATTGGTGTTCTGGCGATTCTGACCCAGGCCAGCCTGTTTCTGATCCTGTCCGCACTTGGCGTCACCGCATTGATCGCCGCATCCCCTACCGGGTTCTTCGTTGCAAAACTGGTCGGCGCCGGGTTCCTGATCTGGCTGGGCATCCGCGGCTGGATTCGCGCCACGATACCGGTACAGGCCGAAGAGCGCCCGGCGCGGCACATCTATCTGCACGCACTGGCGATCGCAGTCATCAACCCCAAGAGCGTCGCGGGCTATCTCGCGGCGTTTTCCCAGTTTGTTCAACCGGATGTGCCGATCATGCAGCAAATGCTGGTCATCATGCCGACCGCCCTGATCATCACAGCGCTCAGCTATACCGGGTTTACGACCTTGGGCGCTGTCCTTGGCCGCGCGGCACTGGGGGCGGTGTTCAATGTCTGGGTGCGGCGGGTCATGGCGATCTGTTTCATCATCTACGGTGTTTTGCTGGGAACCAGCGCGGCACCCCAAGCGCGAGGATAGCCATGCATACCGGGTCCTGTAACTGCGGCGAAGTTGTGTTCGAGATCGATGGTCAACTCGCACCCCCTTCGGTCTGTCATTGCGGGCAGTGTCGCAAGCAGTCGGGTCATTGCTGGTCGTCAACCGGGATCAACAAAACACAATTGCGGCTCACCTCCGAGGAGACGCTGCGCTGGTACAACGCCAGCGAGACTGCCAAGCGCGGGTTCTGCGGAACCTGCGGCGCATTCCTGTTTTGGGCCCATAATGACGAAGACCAGATATCCGTAGCGATGGGCGCGCTTGATGCACCCACCGGCGTGCAGCTTTCAAGGCACATCTTTGTCGCCGACAAAGGCGATTATTACGACATTTCAGATGGTTTGCCCCAGCGGGGACAATAGGGAGAGACACAATGGCTGATTTTCCGACAACGGCCCGCGTGGTCATTATCGGCGGTGGTGCGGTGGGGGCCTCGTCGCTTTATCACCTCGCCAAGGCGGGCTGGACCGATTGCGTTCTGCTGGAAAAGAACGAATTGACGGCAGGCAGCACCTGGCACGCAGCCGGGAACGTTCCGACGTTCTCGACAAGCTGGGCGATCATGAACATGCAGCGCTATTCGACCGAGCTGTATCGCGGTCTGGGCGAGGCCGTTGATTATCCGATGAACTATCACGTCACAGGCTCGATCCGGCTGGCACACAGCAAGGAGCGGATGCAGGAATTCGAGCGGGCAAAAGGCATGGGACGCTATCAGGGCATGGACATCGTGATGATGTCACCCAAAGAGGCGCAGGACATCTATCCTTTCCTTGAACTGCATGATCTGCACGGCACCCTTTATGATCCGAATGATGGCGACATTGATCCCAGCCAGCTGACACAGGCGCTGGCCAAAGGCGCGCGTGATATGGGCGCGCGGATCGAACGGTTCTGCCCGGCAACGGGTGTCAGCCGTGAAAACGACGAGTGGATTGTGCACACCGACAAGGGCAATATTCGCTGCGAATACGTGGTCAATGCCGCTGGATATTATGCGCAACGGGTCGGGGAATGGTTCAAGCCCTATGGCGGGCGCACTGTGCCGATGATGGTGATGAGCCATCAATACATGCTGACTGACGAGATCCCCGAGATCGAAGCCTTTACCAAGGAGCATGGCAAGCTGCCGCTGCTGCGTGACGTCGACAGCTCTTATTATCTACGGCAGGAAAAGACCGGGCTGAACCTTGGCCCTTACGAACGCAACTGCAAGGCACATTGGATCACGCCTGATGATCCGATGCCGCAGGACTTCAGCTTTCAGCTCTATCCCGACGATCTTGAGCGGCTGGAATGGTATATCGAGGATGCCATGGCGCGGGTGCCGCTGTTGGGGCAGGCCGGGATCAACAAGGTGATCAACGGGCCAATCCCTTATGCGCCGGACGGGTTGCCGTTGATCGGGCCGATGCCGGGCGTCCCCAACGCGTTCGAGGCTTGTGTCTTTACCTTTGGCATCGCGCAATCGGGTGGTGCGGGCAAAGTGCTGGCCGAATGGATCACCGAAGGGCAGACCGAGTGGGATATGTGGGCCGTCGATCCGCGCCGCTATACCGACTACACCGATCCGGATTACTGTATCGCCAAGGGGATGGAGACCTATGGCCACGAATACGGGATGCATTTCCCGTGGAAGGCCTGGGACGCTGGACGCGACAAGAAACAATCGGCACTGCACAGCCGGTTGCAGGACGCCGGCGCGGTGTTTGGAGCCTATAACGGCTGGGAACGGGCCAACTGGTTCGCACAGCCCGGCGATGACACCTCGATCGAGACTACCGAAACCTGGGGGCGCGCCGGTCCGTGGGAGCCGCGCATCCGCGAAGAGGTCGAGGCCGTGCGCGACCACTGTGGAATGTTGCCGATCACCGGGTTTTCGCGGATCAAGGTCGAAGGACCGGGCGCGCGCGACTATGTCGACAGCCTGACTGCCAGCCGTTTGCCCTCACCGGGGCGGGTATCGTTGGCCTATTTCCCCGACAATCGCGGGCTTTGCCTGACCGAAATGTCGGTGATGGTGCATTCCGAGGACGAGGTTGGCCTGATCACCGCTGCCGTGGCGCAATGGCACGACGCCGAGATCCTGTCGCGCAATGCGCCGCAGGGCATCTCCGTCACCGACCACACGCACGAGGTCGAATGCCTTTTGGTCACCGGCCCCAAGGCACGCGATATCCTCGCCCCGCTTACACAAGGGCACGATCTGTCCGCCGGTTGGCTGCGTGCGAGCTTTGAGGGAACGGTCGCGGGGCAGGAGGCTGCACTGTTGCGGGTGAGCTTTGCAGGCGAGTTGGGTTGGGAAATCCACGCCGCACCCGAGGCGATGCCTGCAATCTGGGATGCGTTACTGGAGGTGGGGGTGAAACCCTTTGGCATGTGGGCGCTGAATTCGATGCGGGTCGAAAAAGGATACAAGGCGTGGAAGGGCGACCTGTCGACCGATTACTCGCTGCTGGAACTGGGACTGGACCGGTTCGTCAAGCTGGACAAGCCGCAGGATTTTCCCGGCAAGGCAGCGTTGCAGGCAGAAAAACAGCAAGGCAGCGCCAAGAGCTTTGTGACCTTGTTGGTCGACGCAGGCGATGCTGACGCACCTTATATGTCAACGCTGTGGCATGACGGGCAGGTGGTGGGCGAAACCACATCCGGTGCCTGGGGTTACCGGATCAACGGGTCCGTGGCGCTTGGCTTGCTGCGCACTGATCTTGCCGAACCGGGGACCCAGATCGAGGTCGAGATCTATGGTGAGCGCCGTACTGCGGTGGTGCAACCGGGTCAACCTTTGTGGGATCCACAAAACGAACGGATGCGCGGATGAGCGATATAACCCTTCTGGACGGCTCCATCGGACAGGAACTCGTGAAACGCAGCGGTGATCGGGCGACGCCGCTGTGGTCGACGCGCGTGATGATCGACCGGCCCGATCTGGTAGCCAAGGTGCATCTGGATTACTTCAACGCCGGTGCGACGGTTGCCACAACCAATACGTATGCCGTTCATCGCAGCCGTCTGGTGCGGGTTGGGCTGGAGGACGAGGTTCTGTCATTACTTGCGGTGGCTGTCGATCAGGCCAAACAAGCACGAGATGCCCATGGCCGCGGGCGGATTGCCGGTGCACTCGGGCCGTTGCTGGCGACTTATCGACCTGATCTGAAACCTGACCCCGACGAGGCGGAACAGAAGTTTGGCGAGCTCGTCGCGGCGATGGCCCCGCATGTCGATCTGTTTCTGATTGAAACCGTGTCATCAATTCTGGAAGCCGAAGGCGTACTGCGCGCGACACTACATGGCGGCAAACCGGTCTGGCTGGCCCTGACCGTTAATGATTACGACGGCACCCATCTCAGATCCGGAGAGCCATTGAGCGATATTGTGCCGCTGTTGGATCGCTTTGATCCCGAGGCGGTCCTACTGAACTGCTCCCGCCCTGAAGCGATTACGCAAGGCATGGACATCCTCGCAGGGTTCGGCCGCATGTGTGGGGGCTATGCCAATGGCTTTACGCGCATATCTGATGGCTTTCTCAAGGATGCTCCAACCGTTGATGCCCTCGAACAGAGGGTTGATCTCGGGCCATCGGTCTATGCGGATCACGCGATGCGCTGGGTCGAGCACGGAGCCACAATCGTCGGGGGCTGTTGCGAAGTGGGACCCGAACATATTGCAGAACTGGCCCGCCGCCTGCGTGCGGCTGGACACAGGATTGTCTGATCCTGCGTTGCCGGGAACGTCTATTACCTCATTTGGGAATCGAGAAAATGACCAACCTTCCTGACAAGGCACGTGTCGTCATCATCGGCGGCGGTGTCATCGGCTGTTCGGTGGCCTATCATCTGGCAAAGCTGGGCTGGACAGATGTTGTGTTGCTGGAGCGCAAACAGTTGACCAGCGGTACAACCTGGCACGCCGCCGGGTTGATCGCACAATTGCGGGCAACCGCCAACATGACGCGGTTGGCCAAGTACAGTCAGGAACTCTATGGCGATCTCGAGGCTGAAACCGGCGTCGCAACTGGGTTCAAGCGGGTCGGATCAATCACCGTTGCACTGACCCAAGAGCGACGCGAGGAACTCTATCGTTCTGCCGCGATGGCGCGGGCCTTTGGCGTGGATATCGAAGAGATCAGCCCGGTAGAGGTGGGCGAACGCTATCCACATCTGTACCTCGAAGATGTGGTCGCGGGCGTCTATCTCGACAAGGACGGTCAGGGCGATCCTGGCAACATCGCGCTGGCATTGGCCAAGGGCGCACGTCAGCGCGGCGCGGTCGTCGCGGAACATACCCGCGTGACAGGTGTGCGGCGCGACGGGCGACGGATCACTGGTGTGGACTTCGACGGCGCATCGGGTGCCGGGCACATTGCCTGCGATAACGTGGTGAATTGTGCGGGCATGTGGGGACATGACGTGGGCAAGATTCTGGGCACCAACGTGCCGCTGCAAGCCTGCGAGCATTTCTATATTGTGTCCGAACCAGTTGCCGGGCTCACGCAGCTACCGGTGCTGCGGGTGCCGGATGAATGTGCCTATTACAAGGAAGACGCGGGCAAGATGATGCTGGGCGCGTTCGAGCCTGTGTCAAAACCGTGGGGGCCGATCCCCGATAGCTTTGAGTTCGACCAGCTGCCCGAGGATTTCGATCATTTTGAACCGATCCTCGAAATGGCTGTAAACCGGATGCCGATGCTTGGTTCCGCCGGGATTCATACGTTTTTTAATGGCCCCGAGAGCTTTACCCCCGATGACGCCTATCATCTTGGGCAGGCGCCCGAGATGGATAACGTCTGGGTCGCGGCTGGCTTTAACTCGGTTGGTATCCAGTCTGCGGGCGGCGCGGGAATGGCGCTGGCGCAGTGGATGGACGATGGTGAGAAACCCTTTGATCTGGGCGATGTAGACATCTCTCGGATGCAGCCCTTTCAAGGCAACAAGCGGTACCTGATGGAGCGTTCAACCGAAACGCTTGGACTGTTGTACGCCGATCACTTCCCCTTCCGGCAAAAGGCCACAGCGCGTGGTGTTCGCCGCTCGCCTTTTCACGCGCATCTGGCCGAGCGTGGCGCGGTGTTTGGCGAAATGGCCGGGTGGGAGCGGGCCAACTGGTTCGCACAGGCCGATCAACAGGCGGAGTATCAATACAGCTGGAAGCGGCAGAACTTTTTTGACAACGTCGCCGCCGAAGTGAACGCCGTGCGCACCAATGTTGGCATGTACGACATGTCGTCCTTTGGCAAAATACGGGTCGAAGGGCGCGATGCCGAGGCGTTTCTGAACCATGTCTGCGGTGCCGACATGTCGGTGGCGACGGGCCGGATCGTCTATACCCAGTTTCTGAACGCACGCGGCGGGATCGAGGCGGATGTGACGGTGACCCGCCTTTCGGAAACGGCCTATCTGGTGGTGACGCCCGCCGCGACAAGGCTGGCGGACGAGACATGGCTGCGGCGCAATCTGGGCGATCGGGCCGTGGTGATCACCGACGTGACAGCTGGCGAAGGTGTTCTGGCAGTGATGGGGCCAAACGCACGCAAGCTGATGCAAGCGGTATCACCCAACGATATGGGCAATGACTCGCAACCGTTTGGCGCCGCACGCGATATCGAGCTGGGCATGGGGCTGGCCCGTGCGCACCGGGTGTCCTACGTGGGCGAACTTGGCTGGGAGCTGTATGTCAGCGCAGACATGGCGGCGCATGCGTTTGAAACGCTGTATACGGCGGGTCAATCGATGGGTTTGACGCTGTGCGGCATGCATATGATGGACAGTGCGCGCATCGAAAAGGCGTTTCGCCATTTTGGTCATGACATCACCTGCGAAGATCACGTTCTTGAGGCTGGGTTAGGGTTTGCGGTCAAGACTGCCAAGCCCGCCTTCATCGGTCGTGATGCCGTTTTGGCGAAAAAGGACGAGGGGTTGAACCGGCGCATGGTGCAGTTTCGGCTGCGAGATGCGGAGCCGCTGCTCTATCATAACGAGCCGATCCTGCGGGATGGTGAAATTGTTGGTTACCTGTCGTCAGGCGCCTATGGGCACCATCTGGGCGGTGCAATCGGGCTGGGCTATGTGCCGTGTCGTGGGGAAACGGCGGCAGAGGTATTGGCCTCGTCTTTTGAGATCGACGTGGCCGGGGTGCGTGTGGCGGCGGATGCGTCGCTCAAGCCGCTTTATGACCCCAAGTCAGAGCGGGTGCGGATGTAGCCGCCCGGAGTCTTTTATGGTCCGGCGTTCAGGGAACGTCGGACGGCCTCCGGCGGGGGTATTTTCAGCAAGAAAAAGCGCGCGTCAGGAAAGGGCCTTGCGGTACTCCAGAAAGCGCGGATCGGTCATGACGCGAGCGTTCATCGCCTCGCGCAGGGCACCGACGCTTTTGTGCGGGCGCATGACGACTTCAAAGGTCTGGATCAGCCCTTCGTCGTTCAGGGTGATCAGGTCAACGCCAACGGCGTCCAGATCGCCGATCTTGCACTGGAACTCCAGCGCCCAGTCACTGCCTGATCCCATAACCCGGCGATAGCTGAAATCGCTGAACACCTGGCCAACGTGCCCAAGGACGGCGGCGACCGGTTCACGTCCGGTCCATGTGGCGAAATAGGTTGGCGGCAGGAACTGCACGTCTTCGGCCAGCAGGCCCGCAATTTTGGTGTCGTCGCCCTTGGCGATCACGTCCTGCATTCTGGTGATGGTGGGGTGCATTGATCCGCTCCTTGGTCTTGCTTGCGGCAGACTTGCCCAGGGCGGGGAACAGTGCAAGCTGGACGTTGCGGGAGCTTGTCCTCGGCGCACGCTGACGCTAGGCAGACGCAATGGTCGTTTCCAGTGAATACACCCCGCCTGACACGCCTTTGGATGTGCTGCATGATGACGCCCAGTTGTTGGTGGTGAACAAGCCCGCCGGTCTGCTGAGCGTGCCTGGGAAAGGCGAACATCTGGCCGATTGCTTGCTGTCGCGTTTGCAGCTGGCGTTTCCCGATACCTTGCTGGTGCATCGGCTGGACAGAGATACATCGGGCGTCATGGTGTTTGCATTGACACCGCATGCGCAGCGACATTTGGGTTTGCAGTTTGAAAAACGGTATACCCGCAAGACGTATGTGGCGCGGCTGGACGGAGAGCTTGAGCCCAAAACAGGGACAGTTGATCTGCCACTTATCGTGGATTGGGAAAACCGGCCCCGGCAAAAAGTGTGTCACGAGACCGGGCGGTCGGCACAAACCGATTGGCGGGTGTTGCGGCATGAGGGCGGCACCACGCGAGTGCGGTTGATGCCCAAAACCGGGCGCAGCCACCAGTTACGCGTGCATATGCTGGCGCTTGGCCACCCGATACTGGGTGATCCGCTTTATGCCACCGGAGCGGCGGCGGATCATTCGCGCATGTATCTGCATTCCGAGGAATTGCGGCTCAAGCATCCGGATGGCGGTGCGTCGATGAAATTCCGTGCGCCCGCAGATTTCTAACAGGCGTCAGACTGCGATTTTCAGCCAGCGATCCGGCAGAATGTCAGGATTCACCAGCTTTGGATCGCCAAACCATTGCGCCGGGCCAGCGACCCGTTTGCCGGGATTGGCGTTCAACCACGCGCCCCACCATGAAAACGATGAATTGCCGATGATGTTGTGATCGCACAGGCTCATCAAACGCATGTCTTCGAAATCGGTGTCGGACCCGTTGATATCGACAACGACGCGAGTACAGGGCAGGGGCAGGTTATCCTTCACCCAGCCGGGATCGTCGGAAAAGACATAGACTGTAGGGGAGGCTTCCAACCCGTCAAGAATGCGGGTCAATGCCGCGTCGTAATAGGCCTGATCGCAGAGCGTGTGCGCCCCAAGTGAGAGATAGTCACCGCGCCGCACGTGCAGCGCAATCGCCAGCCCGCCGCCAATCTGGGCCGCCATTTCGGCATTCTCGGGCGAAGAAAACGACGGAAAGGCAAAGTCGCGGCGAATGTCCTCGGCAACATCGGCAAAATAGCGTTCCGATTGCCAGTATCCGTGCAGATAGCTGCCATCGGCAAAGTTCTCGAATGCGGGGTTAAAACCCAACCCGTTTTCCCTGCGAAAACGCGGGCTGGTCAGTCGCCACGCGGCGTAACGCAAGGGTGCTTCGGCCTTGAGAGGCGGCAGGATGTCTGGCGTGCTTACGGGAAGGTCAAACACGCGCGTCAACACGCCCTCACCCCTCGACTGGGCCAGGCGTGCATCCAGCGCAACCTCAGCGCCGAACCGTGCCGCCAGCCCGCGCGCGGCGGCGTATTGAAACATCTGGTTGCCGAGGCGGCCATGCAGGCGGGTGGTGATCATCCCCTTTGTCTAGGGCGAATTCGATGTCAGTGCCAGCGACTTTGCAGTGGGGAGTAGGCAGGCGCGGGTCGCTGTGTCAGGCTTGAGACGCAATGCGAATCCAACAGGGGAAAAGACCATGCAACGAGTTCTGATCACGGGTCTGGCGGCCTGTATGGCGGTTGCGGCCTATGCAGCCGAACAATGGATGACGATCCCACCGGCACCTGAAATGCCCGAAGCGGTCGAGAGCGGGACCGCAGATGTCAACGGGATCGGCATGTATTATGCCATCTACGGCGAGGACGCCGGTGTGCCGATCCTGATGATCCACGGTGGTTTGGCCCATGCCGATGTCTGGGCCGCCGAGGTGGCTGATTTGATGCGCGATCACAGGGTGATCGTGGCCGATACCCGTGGACATGGGCGGTCAACCAACGACGACAGCGCCTATTCCTATGATCTGCTGGGGCAGGACTATCTGGCGCTGCTGGACCATCTTGGTGTCGACAAGGTCCATCTTGTCGGTTGGTCGGATGGCGCGAACATCGGTTATGGTTTGTCGACCACGGCGCTGGATCGGCTGGCCAGCCACTTTGCACATGCGGGCAATGTCACGCTGGACGGGATCGATCCCGAGGTCGAGAACAACGCATTGTTTGGCGAGTATGTTGGCATGATGGCGCAGGACTATGCCAGCATGTCCCCGACACCGGACGGGTTTGATGCGTTTCTGGGTGGCGTGGTCGAGATGTGGGGGACGGAAAAGCCCGGCGGGGTCGAGGCTTTGAAATCCATCACCGTGCCGACCCTCGTGGTGCAGAGCGCCCATGACGAGGCGATCCTGATGCAGCATTCGCAGATGATCGCCGACACTATACCCGGCGCAGAACTTCTGGTTTTGGAAAATGTCAGCCACTTTGCCAATTTTCAGGCGCCGGATGACTATGTGGCCGCGATCCGGGACTTTATCGACTGATTTGCGTCGGCCCCGCGCAGCACGCGGGGCCGATACTTATTCGCTTATGCGGGTGTCCAACCACTCACGGCTTTGACTTCGAGGAAATCCTCGATCCCGAACATGCCGCCTTCGCGACCATTGCCGGATTGCTTCATGCCGCCAAAGGGCGACCCGGCGGCACGGGACGTGCCATTCATCTCGACCATGCCGGCGCGCAGGGCGCGGGCCATGCGATTGGCGCGGTCGCTGTCCTGTGTCTGGACATAATCGGTCAGACCATAGGGCGTGTCATTGGCGATCTCGATGGCCTCGTCTTCGCTGTCAAACGGGATCATCGACAGGACCGGACCAAAGATTTCCTCGCGTGCGATGGTCATCTGGTTGTTCACATCGGCAAAGACCGTGGGTTTGACGTAGTAACCCTTGTTGAACCCCTCGGGCCGACCGGTGCCACCTGCGACGAGGCGTGCGCCTTCCTCGATACCTTTCTGGATCAGGTCCTGGATCTTGTTCCACTGCAGCTCGTTCACGACGGGGCCGATATGACGACCCTCTTCGTGGGCATTGCCGACGCTGACTTTTTGCGCGACTTCGGCGGCGGTTTCGACTGCCTGATCATAGATGTCACGCTGCACCAGCATCCGGCTGGGCGCGTTGCAGGACTGACCGGTGTTGTTCATCATGTGCAGAACACCACGTTTCACCGCCTTTTCATCGGCATCGGCAAAGATCACGTTGGCGCCTTTGCCGCCCAGTTCCAGATGCACCTTTTTGAGCGTATCTGCTGCCGACTTGGAAATCGCCGTGCCTGCGCGGGTCGAGCCGGTAAAGCTGACCATGTCCACGTCCGGATGCGCCGAAAGCTGGCTGCCGACACCGACGCCGTCGCCATTCACGAGGTTGAACACGCCTGCCGGGAAGCCAGCCTCATCCATCATCTCGGCAAAAACCATTGCGTTCAGCGGGCTTTGTTCAGAGGGTTTCAGAACCATTGTGCAGCCTGCAATCGCTGCGGCGCCGACCTTGAGGGTGATCTGGTTCATTGGCCAGTTCCACGGTGTGATCAATGCGGCAACGCCAACGGCTTCATAGATGATCCGGTCGTTTGGTGCGTGATCGCCCAGCGGACGGTCAAATTCAAACGCCTTGGCTGCGGCGACGAAATTGCTCAGATGCCAGATGCCGGCGCCAACCTGCTGGCTGCGCGCCATGTCAATGGGCGCGCCCATCTCGCCGCTCATCGCCTGTGCCAGATCTTCGCCCCGGCTCTTGTAGATGCCGATCAGCTTCTCGACCAGCGCGATGCGTTCCGCCACCGGGGTCGCCATCCAGCCGGGCAGCGCCGCCTTGGCGGCTGCAACGGCGGCGTCGGTATCGGCCTGATCGCCGAGGGAAATCACCGCACAGGGATCTTCGGTCGATGGGTCGATGACCTCAAAGTCATTCGCCTTGGAGGGGGCGGCCCATTGTCCATTGATATAGAAATCACGTTTCTCGATCATTTTCAGCACTCCCAATTCTGCCAAAAGCCTGACCGGTTGGTCAGGGATTCGCGGCACTCTGTCATTGCTGTTGATCCGGGGCAAGGGAGGGGATGCAAGAGCGCGATGAAGGGACTAGGTTGGCCGTGACGTGAGTCGTCACAAGACACATGGAAAGGAAGAGCGACATGGGTTTGCGCATCAACGATACGGTTCCGAATTTCACGGCCGAGACAGATCAGGGTACCATTCAGTTTCATGACTGGATCGGCGACAGCTGGGCGATCCTGTTCTCGCACCCCAAAGATTTTACCCCGGTCTGCACCACGGAATTCGGTGCCGTGGCGCAGCTGGCCGATGAATGGGCCAAGCGCGGTACAAAGGTGATCGGAGTATCTGTCGACGGGGTCGAAGATCACAAGAAATGGAAGGGTGATATCGAGAAATTCGCAGGCACGTCTGCCGGGTTCCCGATCATCGCGGATGATGGTCTTGCGGTCAGCAAGGCGTTCGATATGCTGCCAGCCGAGGCCTATATGCCAGATGGCCGCACTCCCGCCGACAGCGCCACAGTGCGTGCGGTCTTTATCATCGGGCCGGACAAGCAACTGAAACTCAGCATGACCTATCCGATGAACGTTGGCCGCAATTTTGCTGAAGTGCTGCGCGCACTGGACGGGTTGCAGACCGCTGCGAAAGAAAATGTCGCGACCCCGGCCAACTGGACCCCCGGTGGCGATGTCGTGATCCCCGTGGCGGTCTCGGATGCAGATGCTACGGCGAAATACGGTGAGTTCACCACCCATTTCCCCTATCTGCGGACAGCCAAGCTGCCGGGCTAAGGTGTCTGTGGGCGCAGGGCAACCTGCGTCCGATAGAGTGCCCGCTTGAATTCGCGCGTCAGCTTGCCGCTGGCGCGCGTCTTCGTCTGGATGGTCGAGCCGCCAATCTGGCTAGCGATCTCGGCGTTTCCGGCTCCGAGGATCGTGTGCATGGGTTGGCGCGTGATCCAATGCATCTGAAGCAAGGTATCGACCGGGCGATCAATCTTGTCCGTTGCCGCCAGCAGGCGGGCCGCGGCATCGCGCCCGACCACCTGACAGATGCATTGCAATCCGATCACGCGCGGCAGGACGAACTGCATGTCATTGTCGCTCGCCAGCACATGCACGGGCTTTTCACGCTGTTTCACCGGCAGGCGGATGTACATCTCGGGGCTCGCGTGATCGCGGATCATGGCTAGAGCCCGGTCGAGCCGTACTGGATCAATCTGCAAATCGTCTTCGGTAATCAGGGCATAGTGCCAGCCTGCCTCGACGATCTTGCGCCAGCAGCGGCGATGGCTTTCGAACACGCCGATCTCTGCGGGACGCAGGGGAAAGGGATAGTGAGGCCGGTGCAGGTTGCCGGGCAATGGGGTAACATCCGGTGCGCGGTCCGGATCCCGCCCGTCAACCGCCTCGATCAGTTCGGCGTCGGGCAAATCATCCCGCAAACGTTCGGCATTTGGCCGCCGGGCGGTGCTGGAGGACATGTGAATGATGAGCGAGTGCATGTTTGCTGATTACAGTGGAAGCGAGTCCGTTGAAAGAGTGTGCGTTTCTGAGGGTCGCGCGTCTGTGCCATAAAAAAAGGCCCCGGACGTTCGGTCCGGGGCCTTTCTGAATTAGTTCTGACGCAGGTATCAGTCTGCGGCTTCTTCTTTCTTGATCTCTTCGCCGGTTTCCTGGTCGATCATTTTCATCGACAGGCGGACCTTGCCGCGATCATCAAACCCCAGCAGTTTGACTTTGACTTCCTGGCCTTCCTTGAGAACGTCCGAAGGATGGTTCAGGCGGCGGTTTTCGATCTGGCTGACATGCACGAGGCCGTCACGCTTGCCAAAGAAGTTCACGAATGCACCGAAATCGACGATCTTGACGACCTTGCCGGTATAGATCGCGCCTTCTTCGGGCTCGGCCACGATGGCGTGGATCATCTCGTAGGCTTTCTTGATCGACTCACCGTCTGGCGATGCAATCTTGATGATGCCGTCGTCGTTAATATCGACCTTGGCGCCCGACACTTCGACGATTTCGCGGATGACCTTGCCACCGGAACCGATGACTTCACGGATTTTGTCGGTCGGAACCTGCATGGTTTCGATACGCGGCGCGTGAACCGAGAATTCCGCAGTGCCGGACAGCGCCTTGTTCATCTCGCCCAGAATGTGCAGACGACCATCTTTGGCCTGCTCCAGCGCTTTCTCCATGATCTCGGCGGTGATGCCGGCAACCTTGATGTCCATCTGCAGGCTGGTGATACCGTTTTCGGTACCCGCAACCTTGAAGTCCATGTCGCCAAGGTGGTCTTCGTCACCCAGAATGTCCGACAGGATCGCATAGGAGCCATCGTCTTCCAGAATCAGGCCCATCGCCACACCGGCAACCGGCGCCTTGAGAGGCACACCGGCGTCCATCATCGACAGGGAGCCGCCGCAGACGGAGGCCATCGAGGACGAGCCGTTGGATTCAGTGATCTCGGAGACTACGCGGATGGTGTAAGGGAAATCGGTGCTTGCGGGCAGAACCGCCTGCAGCGCACGCCAGGCCAGCTTGCCGTGGCCGATTTCGCGGCGTCCGGTAAAGCCAAACCGACCCACTTCGCCAACCGAGTAGGGCGGGAAGTTGTAGTGCAGCAGAAAGTTGGATTTGAAGTTGCCATGCAGCGCGTCGATGAACTGTTCGTCGTCACCGGTGCCCAGCGTAGTTACAACCAGACCTTGGGTTTCACCGCGTGTAAACAGTGCCGAACCGTGGGTACGGGGCAACAGACCTGTTTCAGCAACGATATCGCGGATTTCGTTGGTCTGACGTCCGTCGATCCGCTTGCCGGTTTTGACCACGTCACCTCGCAGAATGCCGGCTTCCAGCTTTTTCATGGCTGAGCCGAGGTTGGGGTCTTCCTGCTGCTCTTCGGTCAGAGCGGCGAGGATGGTATCGCGTGCAGCGGCAACAGCGGCTGTGCGCTCTTGCTTGTCGGCGATCGCAAATGCTGCGCGCATTTCGGTTTCGCCTGCGGCTTTCACGGCCTCGTAGAGGTCCGAGTAATCAACCGGCTGGAAATCAAACGGCTCTTTTGCCGCTGCTTCTGCCAGTTCGATGATCAGGTCGATCACCGGTTGAATTTGCTCGTGTGCAAATTTCACCGCACCCAGCATTTCGGTTTCAGACAGTTCGTATGCTTCGGATTCGACCATCATCACGGCGTCTTTGGTGCCGGCGACAACCAGATCCAGACGCTGTTCGGGGTTCAGGCGCAGGTCCTGCATGTCGTCCACGGTTGGGTTGAGAACGTATTCGCCATCCTCAAAACCAACACGGCACGCACCAATCGGGCCCATAAACGGCGCACCGGAGAGTGTCAGCGCGGCGCTGGCGGCGATCATTGCAACCATGTCCGGGTCGTTGACCAGATCGTGCGACAGCACGGTACAGATCACCAGAACTTCGTTCTTGAAGCCGGGAACAAACAGCGGGCGGATCGGACGGTCGATCAGACGGCTTGTCAGCGTCTCTTTTTCGGTCGGCCGCGCCTCGCGCTTGAAAAAGCCGCCCGGGATTTTACCGGCGGCATAGTATTTTTCGTTGTAGTGGACCGTAAGCGGAAAGAAATCCTGCCCCGGTTTTTGCTTGCGGGCAAAGGTCACGTTGGCCATGACCGAGGTTTCGCCCAGTGTCGCGATGACCGAGCCATCTGCCTGACGGGCAACCTTGCCTGTTTCCAGAGTGAGGGTTTCTTCGCCCCACTCCATCGATTTCTTCGTAACGTTAAACATATATCGTTTCCTTAAGGGAGCACTCCCGGCCCTCCGGGTCTCCCGTTTGCATAGCGGCCCCATTGCCGCCGACCCCATCATTTATCGTTTCGAGCACCGGGGTCCGGGTGCAACGTCTCAGATTGCGTGGCCATACATCAGTTCGCGTCAGATGGAAAGGGGCCGCAAGACGGCCCCTGACGTAGTAACGCGAAGTGTTTCAGGGTTTCCCTCGGGGCCTCAGACCCCTGCGTCGATGATCGCCTTGGCCAGTACAGGAACGGTTTGCGCGTTCAGCCCGGCGATGTTCATCCGGCTGTCTCCGATCATATAGATACCGTGCTCGGCGCGCAGTTTTTCTACCTTTTCCGGCGTTGTACCAAGGCGCGAGAACATGCCGCGATGCTGCGCGAGAAAGGCAAACCGGTCAGAGCCGGACAGCCGCTGCAATTCATCCGCCAGCGACTTGCGCAGGTCCAGCATGGACAGGCGCACATCTTCCAGTTCTGCCGCCCATTCGCTGCGCAATGCGTCGTCTGTCAGGATCATCGTGACCAGCCGCGCCCCGTGGTCGGGCGGGAAGGAATAGTTCTGCCGGTTCAGAAACGCCAGCGTTCCCTGATTCAGCCCGTGTTGCGATGTGTCCTGGCTGATCGCCATCAGCAGGCCGGTGCGTTCGCGGTAAATGCCGAAGTTCTTGGAACAGCTCGCCGCGATCAGGCATTCGGGCACCTGTGACGCCACCATCCGCGTTGCGGCAGCGTCTTCTTCCAGACCATCGCCAAAGCCCTGATAGGCGATGTCGACCATCGGGATCAGGCCTTTTTCGTTCAAAAGGTCGATCACCGCCTGCCATTCAACCGCATTCAGGTTGGCACCCGTCGGGTTGTGACAGCAGCCATGCAGCAATACCACGTCACCTGCGCGCGCGGTGCCGAGATCTTCCAGCATGCCGCCAAAATCCACGGCGCGGGTCTCGTCGTCAAAATAGCGGTAGGCAACGGTTTCGATACCGAGGTACTTCAGGATCGAAAGGTGGTTAGGCCAGGTTGGATTGGAGACAAAAACCCGCGCATCGGGGTTTGCCATCTGGATCAGCTCGAACGCCTGCCGGCAGGCACCGGTTCCGCCCGGAGTTGCTGCTGCTGCCACGTTTTCACGCGCGACCGCATCCCCCAGAACCAGACCGATCATCGCGTCGGAGTAAGCCGGGTCGCCGGTCAAACCGGTATAGGCCTTGGTTGTCTGTTCTTTCCAGAGACGGTGTTCGGCGGCCTTGACCGCGCGCATCACCGGGGTGATGCCCTCGGCGTTCTTGTAGACGCCGACACCCAGATCGACCTTGTTGTCGCGCGGGTCTTCACGAAAGGCCTGCATCAAAGTGAGGATTTTGTCGGCGGGCTGGGCTTTGAGGTTTTCGAACATCATGCGTCTCCGGTTGCGACGGGCAGGGTGGGGAAGGCACCCCATTCAGACCAGGACCCGTCATAAAGCGAATGGTCAGCCTTGCCCATGCGTTCAAGTGCAAGGCTGAGAATGGCGGCGGTCACACCTGATCCGCAGGTGGTAATAGCGGGCTTGCTGAGATCAACGCCGGCAGCCTCAAAGACCTCGCGGCAGGCCTCGGGCGATTTCATCGTGCCATCATCGTTGAACAGGGTGTTGAACGGGACGTTTTGCGATCCGGGAATATGACCGCCGCGCAGCCCTTCACGTGGCTCGGGGTCTTGACCACGAAAGCGGCCTGCCGACCGTGCGTCGATAATGGCGTGATCGCCCAGCTTGCTGGCCTGGCTGACCTGTGTGACATCGCGCACGAGGCTGTTTTGCACACGCACCGTCATGTGTCGGTCGCGAACGACGGGTGGCAGATCTTCGATCGGGTGACCTTCGGCCCGCCATTTCGGCAACCCGCCATCCAGCACCGCGACATTGTTCTGTCCCATCAATCGGAACAGCCACCAGACACGCGCGGCAGAAACCAGCCCGGCGCCATCATAAACCACCACCTGATGTCCGTCACCCACACCCATGGCGCGCAAGCGCGACATGAACTTTTCCACGGGCGGCACCATATGGGGCAAATCCGAGCGGTGATCAGAGATATCATCAATGTCAAAGAACCGCGCACCGGGGATATGTCCGGCGTCATACTCGGCCTTGGCATCACGATTCACACCGGGCAGGTACCACGATCCATCAAGAACCCGCAGATCGGGGTCCTTGAGATGTGCCGCAAGCCAATCGGTGGAAACCAGTGTTCTCGGATCGTCCTGCATCTCAGCCAGCCCCCTTGTTTGTCCGCGTCATTGCTACGCGGCGGATGTCAGCGTTGCAAGACCGAGGGTGCAGTTCATCGCTTGTTCCCGGCGGCTTCTGGTGGCTTGGGACCATACAGACAATTCAGGGGAAATATGTTAGGATCTTCGGCATTGGAGAACGTATTATGTTTGAAAAATATAGCAATATCGGCGGAATTCTGGCCGCCATCTATCTGGTCGCAGGGTGTTCGGAACTGAGTCTGGTTCCCGCCTATGATCCCGAAATCGAATCCGGACTTAATGCCTATCACGTAGAAGTTCTGGATTTCATTTCCACGATGGAAACCAGCCGCGCGTCACTGAACGGATCTTACAAGGGCGAGAAGGTCAGCGCTTATTACGCTGCGTCCAACGCAGCACTTGGTAATCTCGTCATTCAGGCCGAAGCGAGCGAACCCAATGCTACCTGCGGTCAGACCCGATTTGCAGGGCTGGGCCTTGCGGGGCTCAGCCAGCGCACCGAGGAACTGGCTAATGATCTCGGAAACGCACTGGGCAGCGATCTGGTGCCTGATGGGGCTGAGATCGCACAGGGGAGTTGCACTGCCATCACGCTCAAGGTGCTGCAGGCCAATCATAAGTCGATGCAGGACTTGCACCGGATCGAAGGACGGCTGGTGCCGCCAACGTCGACGATCACCCGCGATCTCCTAAACGATTCGGTGCGGATCGCGCTGACCACGGAAAAGGCTAAGAAATAGGTATTTGTGAAAGGAATTGTGATGGTAAACTTGGAAGCACTGAATGCCGACGTTCTGGTCCCCAGAATGGTGTCGACCGCCACCGGGATCGCTGGCCCGCTCTGGGCCGACATCAAGACCACCGCTACGCACGAATTCAAGGTTCTGGCCAGCCGCATTCGCGAGATCGGCAGCGTGGTCAGGGACGGTGAACTCAGCAAGACGTCGGCGCGGATACTGCTGCGGATGGCGCGGCGCAACCTGATCGCCACGGTGGCGATGCTGACGGTGATGGTCGACGCGGCTGTTCAGAAGCTGGTGAACGGCGTCATGTCCGAACTGAAGAACCACATCAACTCGGCCATCGGCTTCAGCCTCGTCTGATCCCTTTTCGATCTAACGGTTGTCTTTCAGAAGACGTTGTTTTTGGCGCGACCAGTCGCGTTTGGCCTGCGTTTCCCGCTTGTCGTGGTTTTTCTTACCCTTGGCGATCCCGATCTTGAGCTTGGCGAGCCCGCGATGGTTGAAATACATCACGATGGGAACAAGAGTCATCCCCTTGCGCTGTGTCGCTGTCCACAGGTCGGCGAGCTCCTTGCGCGAGACCAAGAGCTTGCGCCGGCGCCGTTCTTCGTGGCGAAAGGTTTTCGCCTGTCCGTAGGGTGCGATATAGCTGTTCACCAGCCACAACTCGCCGTCCTCAACCGCCGCATAGCTTTCGGCGATGTTGCCGCCATTGGCGCGCAGGGATTTCACCTCCGACCCTTCAAGAAAGATGCCGCATTCCAGATCATCCTCGATGGCATAGTCAAACCGTGCCCGCCGGTTCTCGGCGATCACCTTGTAGTTGGGATCTGATTTTGTCTGTGCCATGACGCGCAGATGTAGGCGCTCGGCCCGGCCTGTGCAAGTCGGGCCGTGGTGGTCATTTTTCCGCCAAAGGCAAAGTGGGCTGTTTGCCTGCGCTGCGCGCTGCGCTATGGCTTGGAAAAACAAGCGCAGAGGGCAGGACAGATGCGGATCACGCGACGGACGATGACATTGAGTATGGCAGCAACCGCCCTGGTGGGGTGTTCCAGCGCCGGAACCGGACCAACGGCGGCAACTGTCACGCGAATGCAGACAGTGCCAAATGCCGGGTATAACGCCTGGGTTGCCGGGTTCAAACAGCGTGCGGCAGCCAAGGGGATCAGCCAGAGCACGATTGACCGCGCGTTTCGCGGGGCCGGCTATTTGCCGAGAGTGATCGAACTGGATCGCAACCAGCCCGAGTATAAACGCTCGCTCGAAGATTATCTTGCGATTGCGGCATCTGATGAGCGGGTTGCCGATGGCAAGACGATGGTTCGCAAATACAATTCCACGCTGTCGCAGATCGAAGCGCAGTATGGTGTGAGCAAGTACATCGTTACCGCGATCTGGGGGCTGGAAAGCCGGTATGGGACGCGGCGGGGCAATGTGGAGGTGATCTCGGCCCTGTCGACATTGGCCTATGACGGGCGACGCGGATCGTTTTTCGAGAGCCAGCTGATCGCGGCCCTCAAGATCTTGCAGAATGGCGACACCACGCCTGACAAGATGACCGGCAGTTGGGCTGGCGCAATGGGTCATACGCAGTTCATTCCGACCTCTTATCTTGCCTTTGCCGTCGACTTTACCGGCGATGGACGGCGCGACATCTGGGATGATGATCCTACCGATGCGCTTGCCTCGGCCGCAGCATACCTCGCCAAGAACGGTTGGGTCCGTGGACAGACATGGGGTGGCGAAGTTGGTTCGGCGGCGGCAGCATCGCAAACACCCGTCGCGGTGATCCAGCCGCAGGTGCCAGGCCCAAAATTTGCCGTGTTCAAGAACTTTTATGTACTCAAGCGTTACAACAATTCCGACAGCTATGCGCTTGGCGTGGGTTATCTGGCGGATCGTATAGCGGGTGGTGCGGCGCTCAAGGCGCAATTTGGCCCCGACGCGAATGGCCTGACGCTTGCGGACCGCAAGGAACTCCAGCGGCGACTAACCTCTGCCGGGTTTGATACGGACGGTGCCGATGGTGTGATCGGTGCGAAATCCGAGGCCGCGATCAGCGGCTATCAGCGCAGTGTCGGACTTCCTGTTACGGGCCAGCCTTCAATGGACTTGCTGAAACGTCTGGGCGGTTAACGCCATTGAAACGAGGTGCCGGCTGGCCGTTCAGGCGCCCAGCTTGGCATGCACCTCATCGAGATCGATCTCGCCCACCGGCATCTTGTTGCCCGGGTTTTCAAAGTCGTATTTGAACAGATTGAAATCGCGCTTGTAGATTTCATAGACCAGATGCATCGACAGATCGTCGAAATAGTCGGCGACCGCGTGCGCGCGTCTCGGACCGTGATTTTCGCTTTCGTTAAAGCGTGGGATCGCACCCAGATCAATGCTGTGCGGCGTCTGGACCGCGTCTAATACGCGCTGCATCCCTTCGTCGAACTGCTCGGTCCAGAAGATATTGTCGTAGGTGCCGCCGTTGACGATGAAGGTTGATATGTGACCTGACATCGCCGACCAGTGGATGTCCGGATCCATCGGGCGACGCCAGCGGATGGTGTCGCGGGCGAACAGAAGAAATCGGCGAAAGGACCGAACCTGATCGAATTCTTCCTTGCCGTCCTCACCCCCGAATTCGATGCCGTACCGGGCTGCCAGCATTGGCACTAGGTTGCCTCGATAGCGTTTGCCGTTGCGCTGGATGCCGCAGATTTTGTCAAAGAACGAACTCAGGATCCGCGTGTACGGGTTGCGTACGCTGGTGAATGCATAGGACTGATGGGATTGGACATTGCGCGAGATCGGGTCTTGGCTGTTGTCCAGCGCCCATTTGTGAATGCCGGATTTGGCGTCATGGATATCGCCGTCATAGTATTCGCCGTGGTCCGAGTAATACATGATCTGCCCAATGGTCGAGCAGGCACATTTGGGCACGACACGGTACACCATGCTCTCGGTTTCGGTCATCCATGTTCCGGGAAAACCCATGTGCTGCCTCCTCTGGTCCGTATGGTTTGATCGGAACACGGACATTTTCGCGCCAAGAAAGCAAAAAATGCAGGTTTATTCAATCCGTCTTCACCTTTAACAGTCTATGAACGGAACCAGTTCACGGACCTTGTGCAAGCGTAATGGCGAAAATCGCGTATATCCTGTTGTGCCACAAGGATCCTGACGCGATCATTGATCAGGCCAAACGCCTGACTGCTGCAGGCGACTGTATCTCAATCCATTTTGATGCCCGCTCGGGAGCCGATGATTTTGATCGGATTAAGTCCGCTCTGGCAGGTGATGATAACGTCACCTTTGCAGGCAAGCGGATCAAGTGTGGCTGGGGAGAATGGTCGCTGGTGCAGGCCACACTCCATGCCTTGCAGGCGGCTGAACAGGCGTTCCCGCGCGCGACGCATTTCTACATGCTGTCCGGGGACTGCATGGCGATCAAGACCGCGCAGTACATTCACCGGTTTCTGGATGACCGGGATGCCGATTATATTGAGAGCTTTGATTTCTTTCAGAGCAACTGGATCAAGACCGGGATGAAGGAAGACCGGCTGATCTACCGGCACTTCTTTAACGAGCGAAAGAACAAGACCCTGTTCTATGCCTCGGTCAACGTGCAACGACGGTTGCGCGTGCAACGCGAGATTCCCGACGATTTGCAGGTCCAGATCGGCAGCCAATGGTGGTGCCTCAGGCGGCGCACGGTCGAAGCGATCCTTGCGTTCATTCAGGACAGACCGGATGTGATGCGGTTTTTCCGGACGACATGGATTCCGGATGAGACGTTTTTTCAAACCCTTGTGCGGCATTTGGTGCCTGAGACCGAAATAGAGACGCGGACGCTGACGTTTCTGATGTTCTCCGACTATGGCATGCCTGTAACGTTCTACAATGATCAGTATGATCTGTTGCTGGGGCAGGATTTTCTGTTTGCCCGCAAGATCAGCCCCGAGGCGGTTGATCTCAAGGCCCGGTTGGGCGAACTCTATGCCGCGCGCGACGTGGAGTTCAAGATCAGCGACGAAGGGCGCAACCTGTTTGATTTTCTGACCCAAAGAGGGCGCGTCGGGCGGCGGTTTGGACAACGCGCCTGGGAGACGGGGAGCACGCTGGGCCGCGAGCGGGAACTGATGATCGTCGTCTGCAAAAAATGGCATGTGGCCAAGCGCTTGCTGGAACGCATCCGGCAGGTCACCAACCTGCCGGCAGTCGAGTATCTTTTCAACGAAGAGAACACGCCGCTGCCCGATCTGGGCGGGATTCAGAGTAGCCTTGCCAAACGGACGCGGCATCGCCGCACGCTGACACGATTGCTATTCGAGCAATTCGAGACCGACAGGTTGATCGTGTGCATGGATCCGTCGAGCTTTGATTTGATGCAGGACTTTTTCGACGATCGGTCAAAAACGCGGTTGCTTGAGGTTTCCTGTGCCTTTTCGGATGAATATCTGATCGGCCACGCAAGACGGGTTGGATTGTTGGGGCATCTGACAAACGAGGCCTCTCTGGAGCATCTGCTGCCGACGATCCGCAATGATATCGAATACGAAAGCGACCGTATCCGTGACGCCGCATTTGCGACTTATACGCAGATGTCAGAACAGTTCGCGATGGACGAGAATGCGACGGCGTTACAGCATTTTCTGTCGATCCCGCGTGAAAGAGCCGTTGAGATCGTCAACATGGACCATCTGTTCTCCGATTAGGAAGATAGCGGCAACCAGAGGGGGCGCTGCCCCCGCCGCCCTGTGGGCGACTCCCCCGGAGTATTTAGGCAAAGATGAAATCGGAGGCTCAGGGCGTTCGCTTGCCGTAGTATATGCCTACGACATGCTCGGCTTCGGCAAAGAACAACCACCGTGACACGATGGCGCCGAGCAGGTGTGACAGCACGGCAAATGCAGCAAACATGTGGTTGAATGGCAGCAAGATCAGGATGATCGGGAGCAGGATCATCAGGACCAGCGAGATTACACGCAGTTGCAAGCTGTGTTTGCGCCCGACGACGTAGACGAACTCCTTTAGCAGGTAGTTGGTGCCAGTATGAGGCGGTTCAAACGCGCTAAGCGTTCCTGTGCCACCCAGACCCGTCGCCGTTGCGAGGGTACTGCCGGATGCCGCCAGTGCCTTGTCGCCGACGATCCATGTCGTGATCTGGATTGCACCAGAAAGGGCCAGGAGGCCGATGGAGATGCTTGATTGTCCCGTCAACAAGGCACCGCCCGCGATGGACAGTGACAGCAGCAATGTAGGCGTCAAAGGTGAGTGCCAGCGCGGAACAGTGCGCAGCTGGGCATAGATCATCGAGGTGGTGAAGACGGTCAGAATGCTGGCAAGCGCACCGAAAAGACCAAGGGCGGTCCATCTCGTGTCAAAAAAGACCAGCCCACCCCCGTAGACCGCCATAACCAGCAGAGCCAACACCGCGCAGCAGCCTTCGCGGCTGAGCCAGCTTGTGCGCCATTGGCCGAACGCCTTGATTGCACGTTCCGGGTGGCCGAGGTGGAAGGTCGACGCCATCAGCCCGCCCACGGCAAGAACATACGCGATGGCAAAGAATGTGAAGGCGACCCAGCCGGTGACGTCGGGCATGCCCAGGCCAAGAAACGCAAGCATTCCAAAACCCGCGCCGGACATCACGGTGAACAGTATGACAGAAGGGGCGGGATGCATCAGCGTGTCTCGTCTTTTTGTGACGATCCGGGCAACCGGTCCAACGCCTTGTCCAGCCAGCCGAGAAAGCCTGTGGCTTCCTCGGCAACGGGTGCCAGAAGAGGGGCCAGTATATCAATCTGGTCTTCAAGCTGGTCCTTGGGGCGGGGCGGAAGATATTTGTTGACCGGTTTGGTGCCTTGTTCAGGCAACAGGTCGATGCCGCCGCGTTCCGCGCTCAACCGGGATACGTTGCTGTCGGGATCGGCGAAATCGCCGAAATGACGCGCCCCAGCTGGGCAGGTGCGCACGCAGGCGGGAACCCGGTCGGCTTCGGGCAGGTTTTCGTTATAGATCCGGTCCACGCATAGGGTGCATTTCTTCATCACGCCCTCAGCCGCGTCGAGTTCGCGCGCGCCGTAAGGGCAGGCCCAGGCACAGAGGCCGCAGCCGATGCAATCGCTCTCATTGACCAGAACGATACCGTCTTCGACACGTTTGTAGCTCGCACCGGTGGGGCAGACGGTGACACAGGGTGCATCGGTGCAATGCAGGCAGGATTTCGGGAAGTGAATCAGTTGAGCTGCGCCGGTTTCGGGCTGTACCTCGTAGCTGTGCACGCGGTTGAGAAAAGTGCCTGTGGGATCGGCACCATAGGCGTCCTGATCGGAAAGCGGTGCGCCGTAGTTTTCGGTGTTCCAGCCCTTGCAGCTGATCACGCAGGCGTGGCAACCGACGCAGGTGTCCAGATCGATGACAAGGCCCAGTTTCTTTTTGGTGCTGTTCGGAAGGCTGGTCATTTGCCGACCTTCCATGCGAGGTCCGTGGGGCCTTGGCCGACCGGGGACTGGATTGGCGGAAAGGCCGGGTCGCATTCGGCCGGGGCTGCAACCTTTTCGACTTTCACCCGCAGATCAAACCACGCCGCTTGGCCGGTGATCGGGTCAGAATTAGACCAGCGCAACCCATCGCCCTTTGGCGGTTGCAGCTCATGGATCAAATGATTGAGGAGGAAGCCTTTGGTCGCTTCGGGTGCGTCCTGATCAAGCGCCCAAGCGCCTTTGCGTTTGCCGATGGCGTTCCAGGTCCAAATCGTGTTCTCGTTCAGCCCACCATGATGCGCCACGGGGACGATGATTGACCCGTGGGCCGAGGTGATGCGCGCCCAGTCACCATCCTGAAACCCGTGTTGTTTCCAGAGCTTGGTCGGCACGTAGAGCGGGTTGCGCCCGTGCAACTGCCGCAGCCATGCGTTTTGGCTGCCCCAGCTGTGGTACACCGCCATCGGTCGTTGCGTCAGCGCGTGGATCGGGAAGTCACCGGTATCGACATTGTCGTCCTCAAACGGCGGATACCAGATCGGGAAGGGGTCCATGGTCTGCATGATGCGATCACGCAGGTGGTCGGGCGGTTGGCGTTCGCCATGGCCTTCGGCGGCGCGTTGGAATTTGCGCATCGGTTCGACGTAAAGTTGGAACAGGTAGGGCTGGGGGCTGTCAAAAAGGCCCATTCCGACAGCCCAGTTCTGGTATTCCATGTTCCATGGTTTGTAGTAGTCGGCCCCGGTTGGAATGTGATTGACGAAGAAACCACCGTTTTCGATGTATCGGTCAAGTTGTTCAGGGTTCACATCACCGCGTCCGGACTGGGTGCCATCGCCTCGATACCCGGCGAGCGGACCGATGCCCGGGCGGCGTTCGTGGTTCACGATATAATCGGCGTAATCGCTCCACCTGGGGCTGCGGTCCTCATTGGTAAAGCCGGGCAGTTTCATCCGGTTGGCCAATTGTACCAATGCCGTTTGAAATCCGCGCACATCGCGGTCGGGTTCGACCACGGGCCAGCGGATCGCGTCTGCTGCGGCGTCTGCCTCGCAGATCGGGCGATCCAGCAGGCTGATACAATCGTGCCGCTCCAGATAGGTGGTGTCGGGCAGGATCAGATCGGCATAGGCAACCATTTCGCTGGAATAGGCGTCGGAATAGATGATGTGGGGGATGACGTAATCGCCGTTCTCATCCTTGTCGGTCAGCATCTCCATGACGCCGCCGGTGTTCATCGACGAATTCCACGACATGTTCGCCATATACAGAAACAGCGTGTCGATCTTGTAAGGATCACCTGCGTGGGCGTTCGAGATCACCATGTGCATCAGACCATGGGCACTCATCGGGTTTTCCCATGTAAACGCCTTGTCGATGCGCGCAGCACTTCCATCTGGTTTGAGCGCGAGGTCTTCAGGACCCCGGACAAACCCCAGGTGCGGGCCGTTCAACGCGGCATCCGGTTGTGCGGCACAATGTGGGGTCGGATGGGCCTCGACCGGCTTGGGATAGGGCGGTTTGAAACGAAAGCCGCCGGGGACCTCGACCGTGCCGAGTAGAATCTGCAGCACATGCAGGGCGCGACAGGTCTGAAACCCGTTGGAATGGGCCGACACGCCGCGCATGGCGTGCATGGAAACGGGTCGACCGGTCATCTTGTGGTGCTTTTCACCGCGAAAATCGGTCCATTCCCGTTCGATTTCAAATGCTTCATCAAAGGCGACGCGGGCGAGTTCTGCGGCAATGGCTCGGATACGGTCCGCCGATATGCCGCAGCGCTCGGCGACCGCTTCGGGGGCGTGGTCCTCTGACAGGTATCGGTCGGCCATGTGTTGAAACACCGTTCGGTGGCCATCATGCGTGGCGCTCAGATCCGGGTAGATGCCGGCCGTGTCAAAGGCGGTGATCGCGCCGCTCTTGCGATCCCGGACCAGCGGCTTGTCATCATCGTCGCGCAGGAACAATCCGGTATCCTGATCCAGCAGCACGGGCGCGTTGGTGTAGCGAGACAGGTAGTCGAGATCGATCTTGCCCGCTTTCATCAGGCAATGAATCAGCGCCAGTACGAACAAGCCGTCCGTACCCGGCGTAATGCCGACCCACTCATCGGCGATTGCATTGTATCCGGTGCGGATCGGATTGACGCCGATCACCTTGGCGCCGCGTTCCTTCAGCTTGCCCAGACCCATCTTGATCGGGTTGCTGTCATGGTCCTCGGCGACACCAAACAGCAGGAACAGCTTGGTGTGATCCCAATCGGGTTGGCCAAACTCCCAGAAGGCCCCACCCATCGTATAGATACCGCCCGCCGCCATATTGACCGAACAGAACCCGCCATGCGCCGCATAGTTGGGCGTGCCATAGTTCTGCGCCCAGAAGCTGGTGAAGCTCTGGCTTTGATCGCGACCGGTGAAAAACGCGAGCTTTTCCGGCGCGTCGTGGCGGATGTTTTCCAACCAGCCGCAGGCGATCGACAGCGCGTCATCCCAGCTGATTTCCTGAAATTCGCCCGATCCGCGCGGCCCGACCCGACGCAGCGGTTTGCGCAGGCGCGAGGGCGCGTTGTGCTGCATGATGCCCGCTGACCCCTTGGCACAAAGAACGCCCTTGTTGACGGGATGATCCCGATTACCCTCGATATAGGCGACCTTGCCGTCCTTGAGGTGTACGTTGATGCCGCAGCGGCAGGCGCACATGTAACAGGTCGTTTTGCGAATCTCGTCAGAGACCTTGGGTGAAAGATCAAGCATCGGCTGGGTGTGAGGCATTCGGTCTCTTCCTGATTTCGATCACCCTAGGGAGTGGGATTGTTTCGGTAAAGATGTTTCGTTCCAGGCGGCCACAAAGAAATTTGTTCTGCAGATTTGGTGTATGGGAGAATTTTCGTTACCCGCGCGCCTCAATCGGCACATAGTCGCGGGCCTCGGGACCATTGTAGAGTGTCAGTGGCCGGATCAGGATATTGCCGCGTTGTTGTTCGATGCACTGGATCACCCAGCCAGGCATGCGACCGATTGCAAAGATTGGCACATAAAGGTCCATCGGAATGCCGTGCAGCTGATAGATCACGCCGGAATAGAAATCGACATTCACGTTCAACCCGTGACGCGCATAGGGCTTCATCGCTTCGACAACGGCCTGCAGGATCTCGTACCATTCCGGCGCGCCCATTTCCTCGCCGAGCTGACGCACACCTTCACGCATGTGCCGTGCGCGGGGGTCTTCCTTGCGATAGACGCGATGACCGAACCCCGTCACCGCTTCGCGGGCGCCTCGCTTGGCTTTGACGTAGGCGGCAGCGTTTTCCGGTTTGCCGATTTCATGCACCATTTTCATCACGTCTTCGGCGGCGCCGCCATGCGCAGGACCGGCGAGGGTCGACAATGCGGTCACGATGCCACCGTGCAGATTTGCCTCGGTTCCGATGGTGACGCGGGCGGCAAAGCTGCTTGCGTTGCTGCCGTGTTCAGCGTGCAGGATAAAATCCACATCCGCGAGGCGCGCAGCCTCGTCGCTCGGCTTTTCGCCTTTGAGCATCCACAACCAGTTGGCCGCATGGCCCAACGTTGCATCCGGTGCCACCGGATCGCGCCCATTGCGGATGGCCTCATGCGCGGCGATGATCATCGGCACCTGGCTGGTCAGGCGGAGGCCATTGGCGATGAATGCATCTTCGCCCACGGTCTGGCTGGCCGGTTCCAGCGCTGCCAGTGCTGAAACCGCCGTGCGCAACACATCCATCGGATGCCCGTCTTTGCAGGCGGCGATGATGTCAAAAACCTCGGTCGGCAGCGTGCGGGCAGCCTTGAGTTCTGCATCGAACGCAGCCAGTTCATCGGCGCTAGGCAACTCTCCGTGGATCAGCAGAAAACAGACCTCTTCAAAGCTCGACTTCGTGGCAAGATCGTGGATCGAATAGCCGCGATAAGTCAGTTCTCCGGCGGCGCCATCAATATCGCTGACAGCGGATCGTTCAAAATAGACGCCCTTGAGGCCACGGTTGATCTTGACGTTTTCGGTCATCGCTGTCTCCTTCGGAGCAAAACGGGGGATAAGATGTCGGCACTGGAACGGGCAGTCGATCGGGCAAAGGCAGGCAACGCGCGGGTGGTGTTTCCTGAAATGGAAGAGCCGCGCATTGCCGAGGCCGTGGCGCAGATGCAGGCCGAGGGCCTGTGCGTGCCAGTAGAGTTGGCCGAGGCCGACGATGAATTGGTTGCGGCGTTGGTCGATGCGCGCGGCATGAAAGAGGCGCTGGCTCGGCGGATGTTGTCGCGCCCTCTGTACCGCGCGGCGGCGATGGTCGCAGCGGGGCAAGCTGACGCAATGCTTGCCGGTGTGGTGCATTCGACCAAAAAGGTCATCGAAGCGGCGAGCATTGCCATCGGTCTCGCCGACGGGGTCGCGCTGCCATCGTCGTTCTTTCTGATGCGCTTTTCAGATGGTCGCGAGTTGATCTTTTCCGATTGTGGCCTGAATGTCGCGCCCGATGCCGAGGAACTCGCCGCGATTGCGCGCGCGTCTGAAACGACCGGACGGGCGCTACTGGGGCAGGCGCGGGTTGCGCTGCTGTCGTTTTCAACGGGCAGTTCCGGGTCGGGCGGCAGCGTGGACAAGGTGCGCGCCGCCGCCGCCGCGACGGGTTTTACAGGCCCGGTGCAGGGCGATGCGGCGCTGAACCCGGCAGTTGCGGCGCTGAAAGGATCAGGGCAAGGCGACGCCAATGTATTGATCTTTCCCGATCTCGACGCAGGCAATATCGCGTACAAACTGGCGCAGGAACTTGCGGGTGCGCAGGCCATCGGGCCGGTCCTGCAAGGATTTCGCAAGCCGGTCTGCGATCTGAGCCGGGGTGCGACAGTGCCCGACATCATCGCGGCCACCGCCGTGACATTGGCGCTGGCCTAGCGTTCGGCCCCATCGCGCTGCAACGGGGCCTCAGGCTGGTGTTGGCGATCATACCTCTTGAGGCCGCATGTCCTTTGCGCTGATCCCTGCCACTTGAACCGGGTTTTTCATCGCATCGCGGCGGAAGGGTTCGCCAAGCTCCTGATTGATCATCGCTTCGATCAGCGTGGTCGTCCCCGCCTTTTGATCGCGAACCGCCTGATCGAGTGCTTCGGTCAGTTCGTCCATTGTCCGAGCCACGACGCCTTTAAGGCCACAGGCATTGGCGATGCCGGCATAAGACACGTCGGTGTCCAGTTCAGTGCCGACAAAGTTGTCGTCAAACCACAGGGTCGAGTTGCGCTTTTCCGCGCCCCATTGATAGTTGCGGAACACAATCTGGGTCACGGCAGGCCATTCTTCGCGGCCGATCGCGGTCAATTCGTTGACCGCGATGCCAAAGGCACCATCGCCCGAAAATCCGACGACTGGCACATCCGGGCATCCGATCTTGGCCCCGATTACGGCGGGCAGGCCATAGCCGCAGGGACCAAACAGACCCGGTGCCAGATACTTGCGGCCTTCCTCGAACGAAGGATAAGCATTGCCGATGGCGCAGTTGTTGCCGATATCGGAACTGATGATCGCATCTGCGGGCAGCGCGGATTGGATTGCACGCCATGCCATGCGCGGGCTCATCCAGTCGGGTTTGTCCGCACGGGCGCGTTCGTTCCAGCTGGTGCCGGGATCATCGTCTTCGTGATCCATTGACGACAGTTGTTGCGCCCAACGGGATTTGGTTTCTGCGATCCGCGCCTTGCGGTCCGCGCGGCCTGCGTCGCCCGCATCATCAGACAGTTGCGCCAGAATACCGTTGGCGACCTTGGCGGCGTCACCGACGATGCCCACGGTGACCTTCTTGGTCAGGCCGATCCGATCCGGGTTGATATCGACCTGGATAATCTTGGCATCCGCCGGCCAGTATTCCATGCCATATCCGGGCAGGGTCGAAAACGGATTCAGCCGGGTGCCGAGGCACAGAACAACGTCTGCGGATTTGATCAGGTCCATGCCCGCCTTGGAGCCGTTGTAACCCAGTGGGCCAGCGAACAATGGGTGATTGCCGGGAAAGGCGTCGTTGTGTTGATAGCCGACGCAAACAGGGGCATCCAGACGCTCGGCCAGCGCCATTGACGCGGCGATCCCGCCTTTGGACAGCACCACGCCAGCACCGTTCAGGATCACCGGGTTTTGCGCTTCGCTCAACAGTTTGGCGGCCATCGCGACCGAGTTTTCGCCACCGGGAGAACGTTCAAACTCAATTGGTTCGGGAATTTCGATGTCGACCACCTGTGTCCACATATCGCGGGGGATGTTCAGCTGTGCGGGTCCTGACAGGCGCTTGGCCTGCGCAATCACGCGGGTCAGAACCTCGGCGACGCGCGACGGATCGCGGACCTCTTCCTGATAGGCGACCATGTCTTCGAACAGTTTCATCTGCTCGACTTCCTGAAATCCGCCCTGACCGATCGTCTTGTTGGCGGCCTGCGGAGTCACCAGCAACAGCGGCGTGTGGTTCCAGTAGGCAGTCTTTACGGCGGTGACAAAGTTGGTGATGCCGGGGCCGTTCTGGGCGATCATCATGCTCATCTTGCCGGTGGCGCGGGTATAGCCGTCGGCCATCATCCCGGCGCTGCCTTCGTGGGCGCAGTCCCAGAACGTGATACCGGCCTTGGGAAACAGGTCGGAAATCGGCATCATGGCCGACCCGATGATCCCGAACGCATGTTCAATGCCGTGCATTTGCAGCGTTTTGACAAAGCCTTCTTCGGTGGTCATTTTCATCTGGAAATCTCCCCGGAAACACAATTTGCCGACGATGCATGTCGGCTTGGTTGATGATGTTCTAAGGGTCGCGCAGAATGCCGGTTAGGGCCAGATTGCCAATCAATTTAGGTCCAGAAACTTTCAGGCTTTCAAACATTGGGCGATCCGTTCGATTCCCGCAGGAATTCTGGATGCCGGAATCGACGAGTACCCCAACCTGTAGAAATTCTCTGGTTGCTCCGGACCGGAAAAGAACGGCTTGCCGGGTTCGATCAATACCCCGTTTCGAGCCAGAGACTGCGCGACAGTTGACATATTCGCCCCGTTCTCGGCCCGCATCCACAACGATGAACCACCATAGACACCCCGACCCGCGATGGTCAGGCCATGCTCGTCCACGGCCTGTTCAATGACCTGCCGGCGTTCATGCAGGGCCTTGGACATGCGCCGGATTTGTGCATCAAAATGTCCGAGGCTGAGGAAATAGGCGGCGGTGCGCTGCAAATGGCCGGGCGGATGGCGCAATACGCTGGCGCGCAGCGCACGGGCCTGCCGGATGAACGGTTCGGACCCGACAATGTACCCGAGCCTAAGCCCCGGACAGAGAGATTTTGAAAAACTGCCGACATAGATCACTCGCCCGTCGCTGTCCAAGGACTTGAGCGAGGGGGAGGGGGCAGCAAGGAACGCCAGTTCGAACTCGTAATCATCCTCAACGATCAGAGCATCCAGTTCGCGGGCGCGATCAAGCAAGACGCGCCGACGCGCCAGCGGCATGGTCGCCGTGGTCGGCGATTGGTGGCTGGGCGTGGTAAAGATCACGTCGGTGTCGGATGGCAACTCCTGTGGCGGCAATCCATCGGCATCCACCCGCAGTGGGGCCATTTGGCACCCTGATTGCCTGAGAATATCGCGCAGGGCGTGATAGCAGGGATCTTCGACTGCCGCCTTGCGCGTGGGATCGAGCAACACCTGAGCGGTCAACCAAAGCGCGTTCTGCGCGCCCATTGTGATCAGGATTTCCTCGGGCCTGGCCGCAATTCCGCGCCGGGGAAGGGTGTGGCGCGCGATGAATTCCACCAGCAGTGGATCGTCCTGATCGTAGTAATCCCCGGTCAACGAGGTGAAATCCTTTTGCCCTAATGCGCGCAACGCGCAGAGCCGCCAGTTTGCATGGTCAAACAGGGTTGGATCAGCCTGACCGTAAATGAACGGATAGCGATAGCTGTGCCAGTCACCGGGCTTTTGAGGCGTATCTCCGCCGGTAAACGTGCGGCTGAAGGCACGGGGCCAGTCGACCCGATCCTGCCTACGGTGCGACGGGGCATAGACCGGCGGCACGGGCGCATTGTCGGACACGAAATAACCCGACCGGCCACGCGACGTTAGATAATCGTTCGCCAGCAACTCGGTATAGGCCAGCGTCACGGTAATCCGACTGACGCCGAGATGGTTGGCCAGTTTGCGCGAGGATGGAAGTTTTTCGCCCCGGTGAAACCGGCCCGACAGAATGCCCTCGGCGACCACCTGCTGGATCTGCGCTTGCAAGGTTCCCTGCGCGTCCGGATTCAGAAAAAAGGTCTCAACCGATATTGCCATGCTGCAGGATAGACTGGACTTAAAATTCTTGCAATCTGGACTTAACGACGCAGCCCTGTTCAGCCGGTTTTCTTCCAAATCCCATGAGCACCCGAGACACAACTGAGTTCCGGAAAACGCACCAGATCCTCGGGCAGCACTGCAATCAGATAGGCGGACTGTTGCATCGATGCGACAAGATGCGACTCGTATCGCTGCATCATGTCCGGATCGTGAAACGGTCGAAAGGAAAAGATCACGTCGTGCCCGGCGTAATCATAGATCATGGCATCCGCGACGCTCAATTCCGTGTCGAGACCAAACGCGGCCTTGCCCTCTGCAATCCGGTTCGCGTCGATATCAAACCCGGCGAGCGCCTTGGTTTTGAGCACGTTGCCTGTACGTGCCAGCGCGAGATTGCGCCCGGTGCCACAGCCGACATCGAGAAACCGAACAGGGCGGTGGCGCAAGACGGGATCATCATAGTCCGGGTCGAGCGCCAGAACCCGTTCGATCAGAATGAGCAGATCAAAGAATCGCGCGGGATTGATCGGGAGATACCCAAAGGAGCCTTCATGACCCTTGAGCGTCTGAACGTCCTGTGTGCCGCGCGCGAAGTCCTTTGGGTCGAGCCAGGCTGAAATGCTGCGGGACAAGGCGCCTTTGCAGCGTTCGGCCTCTGCCAGTTCGACCTGCGCGAGGGCGAGCGCATCCGTGTGCTGTTCATGCTTGCTGGCATAGGCCTGCGAGGCTTGATGGTATCCTTTGCGCGCACTGGCAAAGTTTCGTCGCGCCCGGTCGAGCGCTTTGCGCAACATTTCGCTGCGGGCGTTCAACGAGCGCAGGTTCGCCCCCAGATTGGCCGATGGAGATTTTGTGGTGTTGACCAACAGGGTATCGATCCGGCCACTGACGGCATCGAATTTCTTCTGCACCTCGTCCAGCTCGATCATGGCGTTGTCCAATGTACCAAGCGCGGCATGCAGCCGGGAAGAAGCGCGGTCTTGCGAGGTATCAGGGGCGTGCATGGCAGCGTCCTTTGCGAGCAGCGGCGGTTACGCCATTCTGCACAGCTTGGACAATGGACAAAGACCTTTCGGCTAAATTCATGTGGGGCAGGCAAACACCAATCCGCAATCATGGCGCCGATTTCCGCCGGGGGCTGTGGTCGGGAAAGCAGCGAATGCCGGAGCGGGATGGTCTCTGCCTGCCGCTCCGGCCTCTATCAGTTAGCCAAACACCCGGCCCAATGCACCATCCACCGCGTCGGTGATGCGATCGATGTCATCCGTCGTGGCAATCAGCGCGGGCGAGAAGCAAAGTGTGTTGTTATAGCCCGGCACTGAGCGATTGGTCATGCCGATGATGACGCCTTGTGCCATGCATTCGGCAACCACCGCCGCCACCTTCTTTTCCGCCATCGGCGCGCGGCTGTCACGATCCTGAACCAGCTCTGCACCAAGGAACAGGCCTTTGCCGCGCACGTCACCGATGACCGCGTGTTTCTCCATCAGGGCATTCAGGTTGTCCATCATCCGCGCGCCCATCTGGGTGGTGTTCTCCAGCAGGTTTTCGGCTTCGATGATGCGGAGGTTCTCCATCGCCGCAGCCGGCCCGGCGGTGCAGCCGCCAAAGGTCGAGATATCGCGGAAATAGTCGAGCGGGTCGTCGGCATTCGCCTTGAACTTGTCGAACACACCTTCGTTGGTCACGAGGCAGGCGATCGCGGCATAACCGGACGCAACGCCCTTGGCCATTGTCACCATATCGGGTTTCACGCCGTAGTGTTGATAACCAAACCAGCTTCCTGTGCGACCCACGCCACAGACGACCTCGTCGATATGCAGCAACAATTCATATTTCTTGCAGATCTCTTGCACTCGCTCCCAATAACCGCTCGGCGGGGTGATCACGCCGCCGCCTGCTGTCACCGGTTCAAGACATAGTGAACCGACGGTGTCGGGACCTTCGCGCAGGATCGCTGCTTCGATCTGGTCGGCGGCCCACAGGCCATAGTTTTCGACCGGCGCGCCCTCCTGTTCAAAGGCGCGGTATTCCAGACAATGAGGGACGCGTACAAAACCGGGTGTGAACGGGCCATATTGCGCGTTGCGCTCGTCCTGACCGCCTGCTGACAGGCACCCGATCGTGGTCCCGTGGTAATCGCGGTCGCGGTACAGGATCTTGTGCTTTTTGCCGCCAAACTTCTTGTGCGCGATCTGGCGCACCATCTTGAAGGCTTTCTCGTTCGCCTCAGACCCCGAGTTGCAGTAGTAGACCCGGCTCATGCCCGGCATCTTTTCGATCAGCTTTTCGGCGAACATTGCGCCCGGGATCGATCCGGCGGACCCGGCGAAATAGTTAAGCTTGATCAGTTGGTCGCGCACCGCGTTGGCGATGGATTCCCGCCCGTAGCCGACATTCACTGTCCAGACGCCACCAGACACCGCATCCAGATGCTCTTTGCCCTTCTGGTCCCAGACACGCATGCCTTTGCCCTCGACGATGATCTTGGGATCAATCGTCTCATAGGGTTTGTGCTGGCTCAGGTGGTGCCAGATATGGGCTTTGTCGGCCTCGACCACATGAGAAATATCATTTTCGTTGAACGTACCGTCCATGGCATGTCCTTTCAGGAAACAGGGGTGCGCATGACACTTCGGGCATCGTTTGCCAGAGTCGCCATCCTGACAGCTTGAGCGCAATTCGCGAGCAGTTCGTAGGGCCAGATGCGCCTGCAGAATAAGTCCAATTTCGCACCGAAGTCGTTGCGGCACCAACTGAAAATCAGTCTAAACTATTGAATTTTAATATCAAAGTATGAATGCGTGAGGCTTCCCTGACATCCACACATTGCCTTGCCGCTCAAGAGCGACCCATAAAACCATTGATCGAGATGCAGAATTGCGCTCCGATTGACGTAAGGTGCCAGTTCTGCGGATCGCAGCGATGGCGTCATGCCAGAGACGGTTGACCGTCCGACTAGTTGAAAATCTGCCGAAAGGGCAGAGAACAGGGAGAAACTGAATGAAACTTAAATCCAGACTGATGGGTGCTGTGGCTGGCGTGGCAGCTTTGACCGCGGCACACGCGGCCTCTGCCCAAGAGATCACCGTCGGCTATTTCCTCGAATGGCCAATGCCGTTCGAATACGCCAAGGTGCAAGGCACATATGACGAAGAAATGGGCGTGACCGTCAACTGGGTCAGCTTTGATACCGGCACCGCGATGAGTGCTGCGATGGCCTCGGGCGATGTGCAGCTTAGCGTCAGTCAGGGTGTTCCGCCATTTGTTGTCGCCGTCAGTGCCGGGCAGGATTTGCAGGCGCTGGATGTTGCCGTTTCCTATTCTGAAAACGACAACTGCGTTGTGCATGCCGATCACGAGATCGACAAGGAGTCCGCCAGCGAACTCGCGGGCAAGAAAGTGGCTGTACCTTTGGGAACAGCGGCCCACTACGGCTTTCTGAAGCAGATGGATCATTTTGGGGTCCCTCTGGACAGCCTTGAAGTCGTTGATATGGCGCCGCCTGATGGCGCTGCCGCGCTCGCACAAGGTGCGGTTGACATGTCCTGCGGGTGGGGCGGATCGCTGCGCCGGATGCTGGAACATGGCAACATCCTGTTGACCGGTGCCGAAAAAGAAGAACTGGGCATTCTGGTCTTTGACGTCACATCGGGGCCGGCGAACTGGGTTGCCGAAAACTCTGACCTCGTGGCAAAGTTCCTCAAGGTGACGGCGGATGCCAACGCGATGTGGGCCGATGAGGACAACCGCGCGATGATGTTGCCGGTCATCGCCAAGGATGCCGGTATGGATGCAGACGCGACCGCCGAAACGCTTGCCACATTCCGGTTCCCCACGGTTGAGGAACAGCTGACCGCCAAGTGGTTGGGCGGCGGTGCGCAAGGCTTCATGAAGGGCGTTGCAGACGTGTTTGTCGCGTCCGGCAGTATCGATGCGGCCAAGGGCAGCTATGAAAATGCGGTAAACACCGGCCCACTTGCGGCCGCTGGCGGATCGTAGGACCGTCCGGGGCCGAGCGATGATTTCTCGCCCGGCCCGACTACAAACGAGCCCCCGACAAAATTGCTGTTTGGAGACGCCCGGATGACCTATCGACGGCAATTGATTTCGAACGGTAATCCGATGGAAGCCGTGGTCGGATTCAGCCGAGCGGTTCGTGTCGGGCCCTACATAGCCATCGGAGGCACCGCACCGGTTGACGCGGACGGCAATACCGTTGGCATCGGGGATGTGGCCGCGCAAACGCGCCAGTGTATCGAGATCATCAAGTTGGCGTTGGAACAGGCGGGTTCGGGCCTGCAGGATGTGGTGCGCACACGGGTGCTTCTGACGGATATCGACAATTGGAAAGCGGCGATCGACGTGCGCAAAGAATATTTTCGTGATGTGCGCCCCGTTGATACGATCATGGCCGTCAGCCGGTTTGTGAACCCCGAATGGCTGGTGGAACTGGAAGCTGACGCAATCATTGCCGGTACCGCCGGCCAATAAGGCAGAAGGGAAACGCCAATCTCATGACCGGACTTGCCCTCGAAAAGTTGTCCATGCGTTTTGAATTACCTGACGGTGGTTCGGTACAGGCGCTCAAGGACGTGTCACTGACCTTGAATCAGGGTGAACTGTTGTCGGTTCTCGGCCCGTCAGGGTGTGGCAAGACCACGCTACTTAACATCGTGGCAGGGTTCCTCGCCCCAACCGAAGGGCAGATTGTCCTGAATGGACATACGGTGACCGGCCCGGATGCCGAGCGCGGCATGGTGTTTCAGCAAGGCGCCTTGTTTGAGTGGATGAGCGTACGCGAGAATGTCGGCTTTGGCCCGCGCATGAAAGGGATGCCTAAGAACGATATGGCCGAAACTGTGGATCATCTGCTTGATGTGGTCGGCTTGGGGGATTTCAAAGACAAGGCGGTCTATGAACTCTCTGGGGGCATGCAACAGCGGGTGGCGCTGGCGCGATGTCTGGCCAATGATCCCGATGTGATCCTGATGGACGAACCACTTGGCGCGCTTGACGCGCTGACACGGGAAAAGATGCAGTCGCTGGTCCTGAAGCTCTGGAAGGAAACTGGCAAGACCATCATCCTGATCACCCACTCAGTCGAAGAGGCATTGCTGTTGGGCGAACGGTTGCTGGTCATGGCGCCGCGACCGGGGCGCATCCACAAGGAATATCGCCTGCCCTTTGCCGATCTCGGGGTCGGACAGGACCTTCGAGAGGTCAAGAAACACCCTGACTTCGCGGTCAAACGCGAAGAGATTCTTGGCATGATCTGGGATATGGAAGAAGAAATCATGGGACGTACGGAGGCCAGCACATGATACCTCTGCTGATTTATGTTGCTATCTTTGTGGTCTCTTATTTTGTGGTCACCAAGCTGATCCACCATGCGGCCCGCAATGACTACACATCGCTCAAGACAGTGACGTTCGGAGACGAGAGTGCGGTCACGCCGAATCGGGCGGCTTCGGTCATCTCTATCCTGTCTTTGTTTTTGCTGTGGGGCATGTTCACCGGATCGGTTCTGTTGCCCAAGTTCCTGCATATGCCGGGACCGTTCGAAGGCACGGCCAGCTTTGAGTATACCGCACAATTGCCGGACGGGACCCGTGATACTGCAACGGTCACGGTGCTGGTACATCCCGTGGATCAGGAGGTGACCGCTCCGGACGTGGACCCAGGGGATGGCTGGGCCAAGAATGATTCCGCCAGCATCGGCGTCTGGCGCAGCGGTCTGATCAGGGTCGACAGGAATGACGAAATGGGCCGCGATGAGGGCGCAGAGGTTGTTGCGGTCAACGGCACACCGATCGCTCCGGGTGGTGAGGTCGACACCGAATTTGGACGCGTCGGCATGAGCCCCAAGGGCACGTTGAACTTTGAACCGGCCAAGGGTTGGCAGATGGAGCCGATCTGGCTGCCCGCACCCGAGGACGTGGTCAAGCGGGTCGCCGAAATCGCCAGGGAAGGCTTTCGCGGATCAACCCTTTGGGAGCATCTTGGGTATTCTCTGTTCCGTGTCGTGCTTGGTTTCTTCTTTGGGGCGCTGATCGGTATTCCGCTTGGCTATGCGATGGGGCTTTCGGACTGGTTCCGGGGCTGGTTCGATCCAATTGTCGAATTCATGCGACCTGTTCCACCTCTTGCGTTGATCCCGTTGGTCATCATCTGGGCCGGAATCGGGGAAACAGGAAAGATCATCCTCTTGTTTCTTGCAGCGCTCTGGATCATGGCGATCGCGGCGCGTTCGGGCGTGTCTGGCGTCAACATCTCCAAGGTCCACGCGGCGTATTCTCTCGGCGCCAGCAAGAGCCAGATCATGCGCTATGTGATCGTGCCCAATTCGTTGCCAGAAATCTTTACCGGTGCGCGGGTCGCGATGGGTGTGTGTTGGGGCACGGTGGTTGCCGCCGAACTTGTCGCCGCCGAAAAGGGTGCGGGCATGATGATCATGGTCGCATCCAAGTTTCAGAATACCGATATAGTGATCATGGGTATCATCCTGATCGGCATCATCGGATTCGGGATCGACATCCTGATGCGGTGGGCCGAACGGGTTCTCGTGCCGTGGAAAGGCAAAGGCTGAGCAGCCACGCCATTCGGTTCTGAAAGCGATCCCATGCCGGCGGGTTTCTGGCATGGGACCGGCCTAATTTCAAAAGCCAGACCGGATAATTGCACGCGCCCGATATTGCGCCGAAGTTCTTTCGCTTTTGGCCTTCCAATTTGCGGGAAATACTGCATTTTGCCTTCATGACGCTTTCGGCGAGTAGGCGTCGCTTTTAACACGCCTTAGCTGAGTTCAGGCGGGTCTGGGCGGTGCCGCTCTTGCCGAATGCGCGTCTTGAATCAAACGCAAACTCATGGAGTTTTTAATGACTATTACGCGAAACGTTGCGACAGCATGTGCTGCTCTTTCTCTGTCGGTCGGTGCCGCACTGGCGTCTGACGGCGTTCTGCCGTCGAGCGACAGCGTGTTCACCAAGTGGGGCGAGACCGAAGGCTGGACAATCTATCAGGATGAGACACGTAAATCCTGCCTCGCCGAGCGCGTCGACGATCTCGGCAACGTCTTGCAAATGGGGCTGACCGCCGACCACGCGCTTGGCTATATCGGTGTGTTTACGCAGGCCGATATCGGGCTGTCCGGCGGCAAGGAAAAGCTGCTGATTGCGATTGATGGCGACCTGTATGAAGGTGAAGCCCAGCAAAAGAGCAAGCACCTCGCTGATGGCTATACTGGCGGTTATGTCGTATCAAACGACCCCGACTTTATCACCGACGTGATGAAGAAGTACGAGATGGTGGTGATGCCAGAGCATGAGGGCGCCTTTGTGATCAGCCTTGAAGGGACGCTCAAAGCCATCGAGGAAAGCCGCAAGTGCAACGAAGAAGTCGGCGCCTGATCTAGGCCCGCCAAACCGTTTGTCGGATTGAACAGCACCCACCGCGGCATCGCGGTGGGTGCACTTTTTTACAGACAGTCGAGCAACAGCGCCTTGGTGTTCTCGGGTGTCATCGTCACCGGATTGCCTCCCGTGCTGGGATCGTTAAGCGCCGATGCGACGAGCGCGTCGATGTCAGGATCACTAACCCCAAGTTCGGTCAGCGTTTCGGGGATGCCCAGACGCTCTGTCAGGCTCCCGACAAAGTCGTAGAACCCGTCAAATCCACCCTTGATGTCCAGATAGGCGGCCGCCATCGCCAACCGATCCTCGATCGCGGGGCGATTAAAGCGCAGCACCGGCTGCATGACCACGGCGTTGGTGGTGCCGTGGTGGGTGTTGAACACGGCGCCGATGGGATGCGACAGGGCGTGGATCGCGCCAAGTCCCTTCTGGAATGCGGTTGCACCCATCATGGCCGCACTCATCATCTCGGCTCGCGCCTCAAGATCGGTACCATCGGCGTAGGCGGCAGGCAGGTTTTCCTTGACCAGCCGCATCCCTTCCAGGGCGATGCCCTGGCTCATCGGATGGTAATGCGGCGAACAGAAGGCTTCGAGACAATGGGCAAAGGCGTCCATCCCGGTGCCTGCCGTGATCGCACGGGGCATGTCGACGGTCAGCTTCGGGTCGGCAATCACCACCGCAGGCAGGATCTTTGGGTGAAAGATGATCTTTTTCTCGTGCGTCACCGAATTGGTCAGTACCGATGCGCGCCCAACCTCAGACCCGGTGCCTGCTGTGGTTGGAACCGCGATGATCGGCGCGATGGCGTCTGCGTCGGCACGGCTCCACCAGTCGCCGACGTCTTCGAAATCCCACACAGGACGGTTCTGGCCAGCCATAAAGGCGACCAACTTGCCCAGATCAAGACCCGAGCCACCGCCAAACGCGACGACGCCGTCATGGCCACCGTCGCGATAGGCGGCGACACCCGCAGCTAGGTTGATTTCGTTCGGGTTGGGATCGACATCGTGAAACATCGCCCGACCCAGCCCCGCTGAGTCCAGAACATCCATCGCCTGCTGGGTGATGGGCAGGTTCGACAACCCTCTGTCGGTGACCAGCAGCGGGCGCTTGATCCCGTTTGCCTCGCAGGCCTCTGCCAGCTCACAAATTCGGCCGGCGCCAAATCGGATCGCGGTGGGGTATGACCAGTTCACATTGGCAGTCATTGCAGTTTCCTCAGATGATAGGATTTCGGGCGTGTCAGGTTATGATAGCCGATCACCGAAAGCCCGCCGCCACGTCCGGTGTCTTTGCAACCGGTCCAGCAGAGTGCGGGATCAAGATAATCAGCGCGGTTCATGAAAACGGTGCCAGTTTCAAGCTGTGCACCAATAGCCTCGGCGCGAGCTGTGTCGGCGGTCCAGACCGATGCGGTCAGCCCAAAATCGCTGTCATTCATCAGCGCGATGGCCTCGGCGTCGTCGGCAACGGGCATGATCCCGACTACGGGGCCAAAGCTCTCTTCGCGCATGACGCGCATGGAGTGGTCCACGTCGATCAGGATCTGTGGCATCAAATAGGCACCGGTATCGGCCGGGAACAACGCTGGATCGACCAGCGCCTTTGCCCCGGCATCAACGGCTTCTTGGGTCTGGGCGCGTACGAGATCGGCAAAGCGGGCCTGTGCCATCGGTCCGAGCGTGGTTTCCGGCTCCAGCGGATTGCCAAGACGATAGTCGCTGACAATCGCGACGGCCTTTTCCACAAACGCGTCAAACAGCGACTGATGCACATAAATGCGCTCGATCCCACAACAACATTGGCCGGAATTGAACATCGCGCCGTCAATTAGCGTGTCCACGGCGGTGTCCAGATCGGCATCTTCGGCGACATAGCCGGGGTCTTTGCCGCCCAGTTCCAGACCCAGCCCGGTGAAGGTGCCTGCCGCTGCCATTTCGATGGCGCGACCGCCGCCGACAGAGCCGGTGAAGTTCACAAAGTCAAAGGCGCGATCTGCGATCAGGGCAGAGGTTGTGTCGTGGTCCAGAAACACGTTCTGAAACACGTCCTCGGGGATACCGGCCGCGTGGAATGCCGCAGCCAGTCGCTCGCCCACCAGCGGCGTCTGACTGGCGTGTTTCAAAACCACGGCGTTGCCCGCGATCAACGCCGGCGCAACCGTGTTGATCGCCGTCATGTAGGGATAGTTCCACGGGGCGATGACCAAGACGACCCCATGGGCCTCGCGTACGATATAGCGCTTGAAGGCATCGCTGTCTTCGATCTCGATTGGCGCCAGCGCCTCTTCGGCGATCCGTGCCATATGGGTCGCGCGTTCCTCGAAGCCGCCGAATTCTCCGCCATAGCGTATCGGCCGGCCCATTTGATGTGCCAGTTCGGGCACAATCTCGTCATTCATTGCGCCGATATTTGCGACACCTTTCATGACCAAATCGATCCGTTCGGACAAGGGTCGCGCGGCCCATGTGTTTTGCGCGGCACGGGCGCGCGCGACCGCCGCCGTGGCCTCGGTCGCGGTCAGACAGGGACGAGATGCATAAACCGTGCCGTCGATGGGAGAGATGCATTGCACCGATGCGTTCATATTGGGGTCTCCAGAAAATTCAGGGAATCAGGCGGTGTCAGGCCCGTTCAAAGCCTCGGGCGATTTCGTAATCAGTTACCGCCTTGTCAAACTCTTCGGTCTCCCACTCAGCCGCGCGGGTGTAGTGGTCTATCACATCTTCGCCCATGGCAGAGCGTAACATCGCAGAACCGCTCAGCGTTGCCAGCGCATCGCGCAGCGTGCGGGGGATTTCACTGACGCGTTGCGCTTCGTAGACATCGCCGGTGGTGGGCGGTTGCAGGTCCAGTTTCTCTTCGATCCCGGCCAGCCCGGCGGCCAGTTGTGCCGCTTGCGCGAGATAGGGGTTCATGTCCGACCCCGGTATCCGGCATTCGACCCTGACACCCTTGGTATCAGCACCACACAGGCGGAATCCAGCGGTGCGGTTATCCACTGACCAGACCGTCTTGGTCGGGGCAAAGGTGCCTTTGGAAAAGCGTTTGTAGCTGTTGATATAGGGGGCCATGAACACGGTCATGTCGGGCGCGTATTTGATCAAACCCGCCATATAGTGCCGCATCAGGTCAGACATCCCGTGGTCGCCCGCCGGATCATGAAAGGCGTTGCTCCCATCTTTCCAGAGCGACTGATGGACATGTGCAGAACTGCCGACACGGTCCGGATGCCATTTGGGCAGGAAACTGGCGGCATGGCCCTGCTGGTCGGCGATCTCTTTGGTCGCGTGTTTGGCGATCGTGTGGAAATCTGCGGTGTCCAGCGCGGGACCGTATTTGATGTTCAGCTCTTCCTGGCCGGCCTCGGCCTCGCCCTTGGAGTTCTCGATGGGGATGCCAGCGGCGTAGAGGTGATTGCGCAGAGGGCGCATGACGTGTTCTTCGCGGCTGGTTTGCAGGATGCTGTAGTCTTCGTTGTAGCCGCTGATCGGCGTCAGATTGCGGTATCCGCCTTTGGCGATTTCGGCAAAGGACTGCTCGAATAGAAAGAACTCCAACTCGGTGGCCATGACTGGGGTCAGCCCCATCGCCTCGCAGCGCGCAATCTGGCGTTTCAGCACCGCGCGAGGAGAATGGCTGATCGGTTCGTGGTTGTGATGGTCCAACACATCGCAGAGCACCATGACGGTGCCGTCGAGCCACGGCATCGGGCGGATGGTGGTCAGATCCGGCTTCATGACATAGTCGCCATAGCCAGATTGCCAGCTTGTGCTGGCATAGCCATCGGGTGTTGCCATTTCCAGATCGGTGGCCAGAAGGTAGTTGCAGCAATGGGTTTCTTCCCAGGCACTGCTGACGAAATGTTGCGCGTGAAAGCGTTTGCCCATCAGGCGACCCTGCATGTCGACGATGCAGGCCAGTACGGTATCGATCGTACCGTCTTCCACTGCCGCCTTCAGCGCATCGAATTTCATCAGTCCCGGCATGATCTGCCCCTTGTTTTTATTGGTGGTCTTGGCGCGACTGCCCCGGACTTGGACCGGGGCAGTCGCCGTTCATGATGGCCGCGGACCCTAGCCGTAGCGATAGGGGCGCCCGGCCTTTTGCATGTCGGCGTTATACCGTTTGAAGATCTCGACAACCTTGGCCTTGGTTTCGGATTCGGCTGCGATTTCATCCCAGAAGGTCAGCGCCGCAGCTTCGACCGTGGCCCATTCCTCATCCGGAATCGACGTCAGTTCCATTTCCGTACCATTCACACGCAGGTCAGCCTCGCCTCCCCAGTACCACCACTGACGATAGTAATGCGATTGATCGCAGCAGACTTGGAACAGGGTTTGCAGATCTTCGGGCAACTCGTTCCAGCGTTCCATATTGGCAAAGAAATGCCCGATCCATGCGCCGGAAATGTTGTTTGTGAGGAAGTAGTTGGTCACTTTTGACCAGCCGACCGTATAATCCTCGGTGATACCGGACCATGCAACCCCGTCCAGTTCGCCGGTCTGCATCGCGACTTCGATATCCTCCCACGGCAGGGTCACCGGCACGACACCAAACTGCGCCAGGAACCGGCCTGCTGTTGGGAAGGTAAAGACGCGTTTGCCCTTCAAATCCTCAAGGCTGCGGATCGGGTCCTTAGTGGCGAAATGGCACGGATCCCATGATCCCGCGCTGATATGCTTGACGCCGACCTTGGAATATTCCTCGTCCCAGATTTCCTTGAGGCCGTATTGGTTGAACAGCACCGGCACATCCAAAGAGTAGCGCGAGCCAAATGGGAAATAGCCCCCAAAGACAGTCACTTCGGTGGGTGACGCCATCGAGTCGTCATCGGATTGGACCGCGTCGATGGTGCCACGCTGCAATGCCTGAAACAACTCACCTGTCGGCACCAGCTGGTCCGCCAGGTAAAGTTCGATCTGCATCCGGTCACCGGCGATCTTGTTGAACATGTCCACCGCCGGTTTGACAACATGGTCAGACAGGGGCGTGCCGGCATAGGTCTGCAATCGCCAGGTGATGGTGGACTGCGCCAACGCCGGCGTTGCCAGTGGTGCGGCGGCCGCGCCAAGCGCTGTGGCTTTCAGGAACTTGCGTCTGGTGGTCATTGGTCTCTCTCCTTGTTGGGTGTTGTTATTGTCGTCCCTCTCTTGGCCGGAGGGTTAACTTCCGTAAATCCAGTTCGGCAACCACAGGGCAATCTGCGGGAAGCATATAATCAGCGTCAGGGCGGCGATCATCACCAGCACAAATGGCAGGATCGATCCATATATATCCCGCAACGTGATCTCGGGTGGTGCCATCGCGCGCATCAGGAACAGGTTATAGCCAAAGGGCGGTGTCATATAGGCAATCTGTGTGGTGATTGTGTAAAGCACGCCGTACCAGATCAGATCAAAGCCAAGCGCCCCGACCAGCGGCACGTAAAGCGGCGCAACGATTACCAGCATCGCGGTGTCATCCAGAAACGTGCCCATCAGGATAAAGCTGAGCTGCATCAGGATGAGGATGACCCAGGGATTAAGGCCCAGTTTTTCAGTGAACAGGCTTTCTATCGCCTTGACCGCGCCCAGCCCGTCAAACACCGCGCCAAAGGCGAGGGCGGCGAGAATGATCCACATGAACATACAGGATATGCCGAGCGTGTTGCGGACTGAGTTCTCAAAGACTCCGCATGTCATGCGACCTTTGAGAACAGCCGCGCCAAAGGCCGTCATCGCGCCAATGGCCGAGCTTTCGACCAAGCTGGTCCAGCCGTTCACGAATGGGATCATCATCGCGAAAAAGATGCCAAACGGCAGCAGGCCGGCCTGCAACAGGCGCAGTTTTTCGCGCATCGGCATATCGCGCTCTTCCGGCGGCAGGGCCGGACCGAGTGATGGCGTGATCTTGCATCGGATCACGATGTACAGAATGAACATCGCCGCCATCATCAAACCCGGCACCACGCCAGCGAGCCAAAGCTGGCCCACCGGCTGGCGCGCGATCATCGCATAGAGAACCAGCACAACCGATGGAGGGACGAGGATACCCAGAGACGATCCGGCCTGAATAACCCCTGTAACCATGCGCTTGTCATAGTTGCGCCGCAATAGTTCCGGCAGCGCGATGGTCGCGCCGATCGCCATACCGGCAACCGACAGCCCGTTCATCGCCGAGATCAGAACCATCAAACCGATGGTGCCAACAGCCAGCCCGCCCGACAAGCCACCCATCCACACATGAAACATCTTGTAAAGATCGTCGGCGATGCGCGATTCACTGAGGACGTAGCCCATGAAGATGAACATCGGCAACGTCAGCAACGGATACCATTTCATCAGTTTCATGGCCGCCGAAAACCCGAGATCATAACCACCCCGGTCGCCCCAGAGCAGCAGGGCCGCCACCACAGCAACAAACCCGATGGCACCGAACACCCGCTGCCCGGTCAACAGCATCAACATCATCGTCGAAAACATCAGCGCGGCGATCAATTCATAGGACATCAGGTCTTTTCTCCCATGTCCTGCCCCGAGAGCCGCAGGATGTCCTTGAACAATTCGCTGATTGCCTGAAGCAGCATCAGCGCAATACCTGTGATCATGATCACCTTGATCGGCCACAGATACGGCCGCCAGGCCGTCGGGCTGCGTTCGCCACCGTATTTGAATGAATAGATCGTGCTGTCGATGCCACCCCACAGCAGGATGGCCAGATAAAAGATCAGGAATAGAACGGTGATCGCATCGGTCCCCGCCTTGCGCCGGTCGCTCCATTCTCCATAGAGCAAATCCATGCGCACGTTTGAGCCAAGCTGAAGCGAATAGGGCCCGCCGAGGATGTAATAGGCGACCATCGCGAACTGTGCCATTTCCAGCGTCCAGAGCGACGGGACGCTGAATGTCTTGGAGATCGAGGACCAGAGCAGGATCGCCACCATCACAAAGATGCCGTACATCACGATCCGGCCGAGCCGGTAGTTAATCGCATCAACGACGCGAACATAGCCCTTGAGCGCACCGATCATGTGGCCACCTTGAACGGCAGGTCCACATTCAAATCAGCACAGGCGGCGGCGATCCATCGGGTCAGCATTGCCGCCATCGCCGTTTGCGCGGCAGCATCGCGGATCAGGTCGTTGCGAATCTCCAGCATGACGTTGACCGCTCCGACAGGCAGCGCATGGGTGCGCAACGTATGAGTCACGCCGTCCTGTGGCCCGTAGGGATCATTCAGCCGCACGATTCGGTCTGTGTGATCGGCGGCGTTTGACATCATAGCGCGGGCCAGTCGGTCGTCGGTGTCGTGGAGTAGCCCGATTTCAACATCCCGCCGTTGGCCCCGATAGATTGGGGTAAAACTGTGTACCGTGATCATGACGGGCGGATTGGCAAACCGCGTGACCACGCCCTGCAATGCCTCGCGGAACGGGTCGTGTATGACGTGGGTCCGGTGGGCAAGCTCACCGTCGCTGAGGTTCTGATTGCCGGGTATCTCGTGGATTTCGCTGCGCTCCGGGACAGCGTCCGGCGCTTCGGGTGGGCGATTGCAATCAAACAGCAGGCGCGACAGTTCACCCGCGACCAGCGGCGCGTCCATTGCCTCGCACAATTCATGGGCAACAGCCAGCGCACCGGGATCCCATGCGATGTGGCTGTCCAAAAGGTCCGGGGGCAATCCCAGCGTGCCATACTGCGCAGGGATGGTTTTGGATGCGTGCTCGCAAACCACCACAACAGGCCCGCGACCGTCGCGATTGTGCACGGCGACTGCCGCGTTCTTCTGATCCGCGTCTGAATTTGGCATGTTCAAAACTGGTTCACTCACCCCTGTTGTGAAAAGTTTTCTTCACAGAATGCCGTTCTGTCAATCAAACTCTGAAATTATTTCTTCACGAGACGCAAGGCTGTTGGTATTGTAAGCAAAACGGAGGGCGAACCGCGTGTCGGACGCATCGGAAACTATCGCGGAACGGCTGCAGGCGGCGTTTGATTCGCTCACACGGGCGGAAAAGCAGTTGGCTGATTCTCTGTTACAAGGTTATCCGGTGTCTGGACTGTCTTCGATCACCCAAGTTGCGCAAAATGCCGAGGTATCGACGCCAACCGTGGTGCGGATGGTGCAGAAACTCGGCTTTTCCGGGTTCCCCGCGTTTCAGGCGGCGCTGCGGGACGAATTGGAAGCCAAGATCTCCGACCCCATCAGCAAGCGCAACATCTGGGCGGAAAAGGCCCCGGAGGCCCATATCCTGAACCGGTTCACCGACGCTGTGATCGGTAACATCCGCCAGACGCTGACACAGATCGACCCCGAAATGTTCGAGCGTTGCTGTCGGATGCTTGCCGATTCCGAACGGTCGGTTTACGTCGTCGGTGGAAGAATCACGCGGTCATTGGCAGAACACTTCTTCCTGCACATGCAGGTTTTGCGTGCGAACGTGACCCATATTCAGTCGATCTCGAACGCGTGGCCCCACTACCTGCTGGACGTCAAGGCGGGCGATGTCGTGGTGATCTTTGATGTGCGCCGCTATGAAAACTCGACCCTCAAACTCGCTGAAATGGCGCGCGAGCGGGGTGCGGTGATTGTGCTCTTTACCGATCAATGGCGCTCGCCGGTTCATGATCTGGCCGATTGTTCGTTCTGCGGGCGGATCGTGGTGCCCTCGGCCTGGGATTCGTCGGTGACGTTGCTCTTGATGCTGGAAACGGTGATCGCGGATGTGCAGGAACGCACGTGGACTACGACACGCGACCGGATGGAAGCGTTGGAAGAGATGTTTGACCGTACCCGCTTTTTTCGGAAGTTCACATAATGCGGCGAGTGCAGGTGCATATTGACAGGACCCGCGATTTACGTCCTTCTTTGACCAAAGGATCAAAAACGAAAACAGAGGCGGCGGGTTTGTCGCAAATCTGTTTCGCGGCACTGGCAGGAGTCGGGCCGTGGTTCACATAATCAAAACAGGGGAATGACATGAAACACAAATTGATGAGCGGCGCCGCGATTGCGGTCGCAGTGAGCGGCCTCGCTGGCGGCGCATTTGCAGACAACCTGCGTCTGCTGACCTGGGGTGGCTATGCACCCGATAACGTGATCGAGATGTTCGAGGCGGAAACCGGCCACACGGTCGAGGTGACCCTGTCAAACAACGAAGAAATGATCGCCAAGCTGCGTGCCACTGCCGGCGGCGGGTTCGATCTCGCGCAGCCGAGTCAGGACCGGATCGCCGGTCCGCAGGCCGAGTTTGGCATCTATAAACCAATGGACCTTAGCCGCATTGACGCGTCACAGTTCATCAGTTCGATGTTGGCAGCGACCAAGGCCAATACAACGGTCGATGACGCAGTCTATGCCGTGCCTCATGTTTGGGGCACCAGCGGTCTGGTGCTCGACACTGCCAAGGCCGGGATGGTCAAGGACTATACTGACCTGTGCAGCGATGATGTTGCAGGCAAGGTGTCATACCGCCTGAAACGCCCGACCCTGATCGGGTTTGCCTATGCTTTGGGAATGGACCCGTTTGCTGCATATGGTGATCCGGTGGCCTATGAGAACATCATGAACCAGGTCGAGACCGCATTGATCGAATGCAAGCCCAACGTCAAAACCTATTGGGGTGGTAGCGATGAACTGATTGGGCTTGTCCGTTCCGGCGAAGTCGTGGCGGCAATGGCATGGGATACCGGCGGATGGAAGCTGAACGCTGACAATCCTGATGTGACGTTTGTCGCCCCTGCGTCCGGCGCCTTGGGTTGGATCGACACATTCGTTCTGCCAGCCAAGGGCAAGGCCGATGATGCGGCCTATGACTGGATCAACTTCGTCATGCGACCGGAGGTTTCGGCGCTGATCACCGAGGATGTCGGCCAATTCACGGCCTCTCAGGGGGCGGATCAATTTGCGTCGGACACCTTGAAGGCACAGTTCCAGAACAGTTTCCCTCCCGAGGCGATCGACAACATCAAGTGGTATCCGCCGGTGCCTGCCGGCCTGGAAGTCATCGAAGGTGGCATTCTGGACAGAGTCAAGGCGGCCAACTAAAACACTGAAACATCTTGGCGGCATCCGCAGCATTGCGGGTGCCGCCGTTTATTTGAGACGAGTAAAAACAACATGACACCCGATCTGGAATGCCAGAGCCTGACCAAGAGCTTTGCCGAAACGACTGCCGTAAAGGGCGTATCGTTTTCTGTCGCCCCAGGGTCCTTCTTTTCCATCCTTGGCCCGTCGGGCTGTGGCAAGACGACGATCATGCGCATGATCGCAGGGTTCCTTGAACCCTCAGGTGGCGACATCCAGATCAAGGGTAAATCAGTGCTGAACGTGCCGCCAAACAAGCGGCCGGTGAACATGGTGTTTCAGCATCTGGCACTTTTCCCGATGATGAACATTGCTGAGAATATCGGATATGGGTTGCGCCGCGCCGGTCTGCCCAAGCCCGAGATTACCCGCAAAGTCGGCGAGGTTCTGGATCGGATCGGACTGCCGGGGATCGAGAATCGCAAGATCGACGAATTGTCAGGTGGCCAGAAACAGCGCGTGGCCATCGCGCGTTGTATGGTTCTGGAGCCCGATGTCTTGCTGCTGGACGAACCGCTTGGCGCGCTGGATCTCAAGTTGCGCGAGCGGATGAAGATTGAACTGAAATCGTTGCAGGCCGCATTTGACACCACATTTGTTTACATCACCCATGACCAGTCCGAAGCATTGGTCATGTCCGACCAGATCGCGGTGATGAACGAAGGGCAGTTTGAACAGGTCGGCACCGCGCGTGACTTGTACTATCGGCCCGAAACCGCATTTGTTGCGGGGTTTGTAGGCGACAGCAATCGCTGGACCGGTACGGTCGAACAAGCCGAAGGCAACCGTATCGCGCTGCGTACCAAGGATGGAATGCTGATCACCAGCGCCACGCAAGGAGCTCCGCTGGCGACTGGCAGTGCTGCCGAGATTTTTCTGCGCCCCGAAGCGGTGCGCGTTGCCCATGATGCCGCTGATCTCGCCCGTTTTGACAACCGCCTGAGCGGCGAGGTCAGCAGCCTGTTGTTTAACGGCGCGGCCAGTCGGATTCTGGTGCGCGGTGATACCGGACAAGAGATCGAAGTGACATTGCCCCAATCTGGGGAATTCGCCAATCTGACCAAGGGTGCACCGGTGCATATCGGCTGGACCGGCGAACAGACCGCCTGTTTCAGCGCAAAGTCCTGATCAATGGCACAAGGCACCAAACTGGGCTTTTACCTGCTCCTGACGCCGCTCTTGCTGTGGCTGAGTCTGCTCATCATCATCCCACATATCGACATGGCATTGCTGTCGCTGCGCGAGCGGGTCGGAGTCGGCGAATATGCCACGAGCATCGCCAACTACGGCACGTTCTTTGGCGAGCCCTTGTATCTGTGGACCTTCCTGCGCACTGCGATGATGTCGATTCTGGCGACGGTTGCGACGTTGATCATCTCCTTTCCGGTCTCCTATTTCATCGCCAAGATCGCCAAGGGTCGCGTGCAGTCGGTGTTGTTTCTCTTGTGCCTCGTGCCGTTCTGGGTCTCTGAATTGGTCCGTACATTCGGCTGGATGATCCTGCTGCGGGAAACCGGTTTGTTTTCATCTCTGTTGCAATGGATTGGGCTGGCGGATGGTCCGGTCGAGATGCTTTACAACGACGTCGCCATGATGGTCGGGCTGGTCTATACCTCAATGTTGTTCATGGTCGTTCCGCTGGTCACCACGCTCCAAAGTCTTGATGATGCGGTGATTGAGGCGGGTTATGACCTTGGCGGTTCCGGGGTCAGCGTCTTGCGCGAAATTGTCATTCCCCATGCCACCCCCGGTATCGTATCCGGCAGTATCGTGGTGTTCATGTTGTCGCTGGGCAACTATCTGACCCCGACGATGCTGGGTGGCAAGGACAGCCTTTGGTTTACCGAACTGATCTATTCCCAGTTCATCGTGCGCTTTAACTGGGAGCTTGGCGCGGCCTTTGGGTTTATGCTGCTGATCCTGTCGTCACTGATCGTCTGGGGCACGTTGCGCCTGACCGGTCAGACCCTCGAAAAGACGATGGGATAAGCTGATGATACCCTCAATTCCGCAATCCCGCGCCGTACGGCTGATCTACAACGCCTATATCGCGCTGTTCTTTATCTATCTCGCACTGCCGTTGGTGGTGGTGGCGGCTTTCGCCTTCAACGATAGCCAGTTCCCGTCACTTCCGTGGCAGGGATTTACCTGGAACTGGTTCTTTGGCGACGAACGCCCGATGATCGGCGTGTTTCACGACCGCAGCATTCTGCGATCCATCGGCACATCGACCATTGTCGGCGTCTGCGTGGCAGCGCTGTCGGTTGCTGTCGGTACTGCCAATGCGTTCCTGTTCAACCGGTATCAGTTCCGGGGCAGGGGCGTGCTCTATGTTTTGATGTTGCTGCCGCTGGTCATTCCGGGGATCGTTCTCGGGATTTCAATTCTGGTGTTTTCCTCGACAGTGGCAAACAGCCTGTGGGATCAGGTGGGATACGACGCTGAAATCCTGCGGCCCGGCCTAGTCCTGGTGGTGTTGGGGCAGTTTTCCTTTGTCACCACGATTTCCACTCTGGTGATTTCCGCGCGGTTGCAGAAGTTCGATCAAACGCTCGAAGAGGCGGCGCTGAACCTTGGCGCGGATCGGCTGACCGCGGTGCGCACAATCACGATCCCCTATCTGATGCCTGCGCTTATCGGCGCCGGGGTGGTCGCGTTCCTGATGAGCTTTGAGAACTTCAACACGACGCTGATGCTGGTCGGGTCCGACGCGCCGCTGACCATCACCATGTTTGACCGGCTCAAGGAAGGGTCGACACCGCTGCTGAATGCGGTGTCGCTATTGTTGATGTTCGGCTCATCCCTGTTGGCGCTGGTGATGATCGCGTTCCAAAGGCGTTAACCAAGCACTTCGGCCACGGCTTCGACGGTCGTGGCCACGATGGTATCCGCCTCTTCGCGCGTCAGGCAAAAGGGTGGGGCAAAACCGATGATGTCGCCTTGCGGCATCGCGCGGGCAATCACGTTGCGGCTGGCCATCGCAGCAGACACCGAAGGGCCGACCTTGCGTGCCGGATCAAAGAACGTGCGGCTGTCGCGGTCTTCGACCAGTTCGACGGCGCAAAGCATACCCTCGCCTCGAATCTCGCCCACATTCGGATGATCAGCCAGCGCGTCGCGCATCTGCTGGTTCAGATAAGCACCGGTATCACCGGCATTGGCGATCAGGTTGAGATCATCCAGCAGCTTGAGGTTGGCCACCCCGGCAGCCGCCCCGATGGGGTGTGCCGAATAGGTCCAGCCGTGGCCGATAGGACCGTTTTCATCGGTCCCCTGTTCCAGAACTTTCCACATCTTGTCGCCGACGATGGACCCGGACAGCGGTGCATAAGCAGACGTCAGGCCCTTTGCGATGGTGATCAGGTCGGGCTGAATGTCGTAATGGTCTGAGCCGAACATGCTGCCCAGTCGACCAAAGCCAGTCACAACCTCGTCCGCGACCAGCAGTATGTCGTGCTTGTCCAGAACCTTGCGCACCGCTGGCCAATAGCCTGCGGGCGGGGGGACGATGCCGCCCGTGCCCAGAACCGGTTCGCCGATAAAGGCGGCGATGGTGTCGGCCCCTTCCTCTTCGATCAATGCCTCAAGCTCGGCAACCAGATGTGCGGTGAATGCTGCCTCATCCATCGCGGCATCGGGGCGACGATAGTAATAGGGCGCATCGGTGTGGATCACCTGCGCCAGCGGCAGGTCGAATTTCTTGTGAAACAGCTCCAGCCCGGTCAGCGATCCGGTCATCAGGCCCGAGCCGTGATAGCCGCGCCAGCGGCTGATGATCTTCTTTTTCTCAGGCCGTCCGAGGATGTTGTTGTAATACCAGATCAGCTTAACGTTGGTTTCATTTGCATCTGATCCGGACAGGCCGAAATAGACTTTGCTCATCCCCTTGGGCGCGCGATCAAGGATCATCTTTGCCAACGTGATTGATGCTTCGGTGCCATGCCCAACGTAGGCATGGTAATATGCCAGTTCGCGCGCCTGCTCGGCAATGGCTTCGGCAATCTCGGGCCGCCCATAGCCGACGTTGACGCAGTAAAGCCCGGCAAAGGCATCAAGCAGGCGGTTACCCTCGCGGTCGGTGATGTGACACCCCTCGCCTCCGGTTACGACCCGCGTCGGTGTTTCGCCGCGTGCATGTTGGGCAAGATGGGTCGAGGGATGAAAGAAAGTCTCGCGGTCCCATTGTTCCAGCAGGTCGTTCTTGAGCATGATTTGTCCTTTTCGGGTATTGCGTCGGTCCGGATGGTATGTGGCAAGTGTTAGGGGCTGAAGCCTGCCGGTGCAATCCGGTCGGCAGAGCGAAGCGAAACAAGGTTCGCAATTCCACCGGATGTGTCGGTCGCAGGCTTGACGGGATGAATAATCACGCCGACGGTCATCGGCAGCCCACTGACGAGATTTAGGAAACCGCGCATGACGACGTTTGAGTCAAACTTTACCACTGGGGAATACCTGCGCCGCATCGACAAGACCCGCGCCAAGATGACAGTGCTTGGGCTTGACGCCATCGTGGTCAGCGATCCGTCCAACATGTCGTGGCTGTCGGGCTATGATGGTTGGTCGTTTTATGTCTATCAGTGCGTGATCCTGACACAAGAAGGCGAGCCGGTCTGGTGGGGTCGGGGCATGGACGCACTGGGCGCGCGCCGTACCGTGTTCATGGAGGATGATTGTATCCGTGGGTACGACGATACCTACGTGCAGAACCCGGAAAAGCATCCAATGGAAGATCTGTCGCGGTTGCTCAGCGAACTTGGGCTGGCCAAGGCGCGGATTGGTGTCGAGATGGACAACTACTATTATTCGGCTGCCGCGCATCGCACGCTTGAACGTTGCCTGCCCGAGGTCTCGTTTCAGGATGCCACTGGTCTGGTCAACTGGCAGCGGGCGGTGAAATCCGAGCGCGAGGTCGAATACATGCAGCGGGCGGCCCGGATCGTCGAGGCGATGCACGAGCACATCCTCGAAGTCGCCGAGCCGGGCATGCGCAAGAACGATCTCGTGGCCGAAATTTACGCGGCGGGTATTCGTGGGGCCGATGGATATTGGGGCGATTACCCGGCAATTGTACCGATGGCGCCCTCGGGCATGGATGCCACCGCTCCACATCTGACATGGGATGATCGTCCGATGGTGACGGGCGAGGCCACGTTTTTTGAGATCGCAGGCGCGCATCGCCGGTATCAATGCCCGCAATCGCGCACTCTGTTCTTTGGTGAGGTTCCTCAAAAATACCGTGATGCTGAGGCGGCGGTCCTTGATGCGATCGAGGCCGGGTTGGAGCAGGCCCGCCCCGGCAACCGTGCCGAGGATATTGCCAATGCCTTTAACGCGACGCTGAACAAGGCCGGGTTTACCAAGGACAGTCGCTGTGGCTATGCCATTGGCATCAGCTATCCGCCGGACTGGGGGGAACGCACGATTTCGTTCCGACGCGGCGACATGACCGTGCTTGAGCCGGGCATGACGTTCCATTTCATGCCGGCCTTGTGGCTTGAGGATGGTGGTCTTGAAATCACCGAACCCATTCTGATCACCGAGGATGGGTATGACTGTTTCTGCACCACCCGACGGGCCTTGTTCGTGAAATAACCACTTACCGCGCAGGCGGCTTGGGCGACGAAAGGCCCAGTGCGGTTTCCAACGCGCCGAGTGCGTCGCCAAGGGCTTCGCGGTCCTCGGGGCTGAGCCGGTCGAGAATGCGCGCCTCTCTGTCTCGCATTGGGCCGACAAGATCACAATAGGCACGATGACCGGCGGCCGTCAGTGTCAACATTTCAGAGCGTCGGTCGTTGGGATCAGGCTCGCGGGTCAGCCAGCGACGTTTCTCAAGCGCATGGACCGCCCGGCTGATCCGCGTCTTGTGCTGGGCGCTATGCGTGCCGACATCCTTGGCGGTGGCGGTGCCAAGATCGGCAAGCGCAACCAGCACTCGCCACTCCGGGCGATTGAGACCAAAATGGTCGCGATAGATCGGTCTGATTTCCTGACTGATCGCCTCGGACAGGCAGTTCAGCCGGTACGGCAGGAATTCGCTGAGTGTCAGCCCCATCGGGTGCCTTTCTTGTTGCGATTGAAACTGTTGCGAACATAACCATGCGGGTGCCAACTGCAAGTGCGGGCTGGTATCGTCGCAATCAGCGGCTCCACGCCGCGGCAAAGGCGGATTCTGGCTGTTTTGCAGGTATAACGCGCCTAATACCGGTTCACCCTGATGAAAGCAGGCGCTAGAAGGCGACATGTCCAGATCGTCGGAGCGAAATCATGTCTGCCCCTAAACCCGTTGTGTTATGTATCCTTGATGGTTGGGGGCTTTCGGATCAGACGGACGCCAACGCGCCGCATCTTGCGAATACGCCAACATTTGATGCAATCATGCAGGACGGACCGCATGCGACGCTGACGACACACGGGCCGGATGTGGGCCTGCCCAGCGGGCAGATGGGCAACTCTGAAGTTGGCCATACCAATATCGGGGCCGGTCGGGTGGTTGCGATGGATCTTGGGCAGATTGATCTGGCGATCGAAGACGGAAGTTTCTTCCGGAACGATGCGCTGCTGTCATTTATCGCGGCGTTGAAGGACAGTGGCGGCACCGCTCATCTGTTGGGGGTGGTGTCGGATGGTGGGGTGCACGGCCACATGAACCATATCATCGCAGCGGCCAAGGCGATTTCCGAGGCTGGCGTACCTGTCGCGCTGCACGCGATCACCGATGGGCGCGATGTGGCCCCCAAATCCACCGAAGGCTATCTGCGAACACTTACAGAAAAATTGCCCGGCGCGGTGCGGATTGTCACCGTTTCGGGGCGCTATTTCGCCATGGATCGCGACAATCGCTGGGAACGGGTCAGCCAATCCTATAACGCCATGGTTCGTGGGCAGGGTACTGCCGCTCGGACCGCAGAGGCAGCGGTTGCCGACGCCTACGGGCGCGGCGAAACCGATGAATTTGTCACCCCCACCGTGATTGATGGATATACCGGAATTCAGGATGGGGACGGTGTTTTCTGTCTCAATTTCCGCGCCGACCGCGCCCGCGAGATTCTGGCGGCAATCGGACAGCCTGATTTCGATGATTTCGATACTGGCGCGCGACCAAAACTGGCCGCTTTTCTGGGCATGGTCGGCTATTCCGACAGGCATTCCACCTATATGACAACCGCCTATCCGAAGGCAGAGATCGTGAACACGCTGGGGGCCTGGGTTGCGGCACAGGGCAAGCGGCAGTTTCGACTCGCAGAGACTGAAAAATATCCTCATGTCACCTTCTTTCTGAACGGTGGCAAAGAACAACCTGAAGAAGGCGAGGATCGGTTCATGCCTAAATCGCCAAAGGTCGCGACCTATGATCTGCAACCTGAAATGTCGGCAAGCGAAGTGACCGACAAGTTCGTCGAGGCGATCCACGCGGGATATGACCTGATTGTCACCAACTACGCCAATCCGGACATGGTCGGGCATACCGGTGATCTTGGCGCGGCGATCAAAGCCTGCGAAGCGGTTGATCAGGGGTTGTGCCGTGTGGTCGATGCCTTGCGCGAGGTAGGCGGAGCAATGATTGTGACGGCAGATCATGGCAATTGCGAAGTGATGGTTGATCCGGTCAGCGGTGGGCCGCATACGGCACATACGCTCAACCCGGTGCCGGTTGCGTTGGTCAACGGGCCTGACGGAGCTGTCTTGCGCGAAGGTGGGCGATTGTCCGATCTTGCGCCAACGCTTCTTGATCTGATGGCGTTGCCGCAGCCGCCGGAGATGACCGGCAAGAGCCTGCTCAGATGATCCTGCGCCTTGCTATCTGCGTGGGTCTGATCTGCGGCACTGCTGCGGCGGTGCAGACTGATCCGGCCACGGCAGCAATCGAACAACTGCAAGCAGCGAATGCGTCCCTGATCGCGGCAGAGACAGCGCAGGATCCGATAAACGCACTGACCAGAACAATCCATGCCTACGAGGCGGGGTTGGATGCCATCGGTGACGGGCTGCGGTCTGCGGCCACGCGTGAGGCGCAGTTGAACCAGACGCTGGTTCTGCGAGAGGCAGAAATCGCGCGGTTCCTGATGGCGCTGCAGGCGGCCCAAAACGCTCCGCCAGTAATTGCAGTGATGCATCCGGCAGGGCCGGTTGGCGCCGCGCGGGCGCAAATCATGATGGCCGAAATGAAACCCGCCTTGCAGGAGCAGGCGGCAGAATTGCGCACCGCCCTGGATGAATTGCAAAACCTGCAAGCCGCTCGGTCGCAGGCGACGGGCGTGTTACAGGACGCGTTGGCGGGTGCAGAGCAGGCGCGGTTGGCGTTGGGCGCTGCGGTTGAAACACGTACAGATCTGTCACAGCGGTTTCAGGAAGACCCGGTCAGAACGGCGATTCTGATTTCGTCTGTCGAAACATTGGACGGATTCACCAGTGAACTGTCCCAGATATCGGCACAGCCAATGCGACCGTCCACAGGTGATGTGAGCGGACGAAAAGGAGCGTTGGATTTGCCGGTGCAAGGCACTGTGCAGGATCAAACTGATGCTGGCATCACCGTGGCAACCCGCCCGAGAGCCTTGGTGACCTCCCCCAGTTCCGCAACGATCCGGTATCACGGTCCCTTGCTGGACATGGGAAACGTGGTGATACTGGAGCCTCAGCAAGACCTCTTGCTGGTTCTTGCAGGGATGGAAGACGTGTTCGGCCGCACCGGAGACGTGATCCCGGCGGGTACACCTGTGGGGTTTATGGGGGGAAATGCCCCGGAAATCGGCACAATTCTGTCACTAAGCGGTGATGGTACTGGTGCGCCGCAGTCAGAAACGCTCTATATGGAAATCAGAGAGAGCGGGCGGCCGGTGGATCCGGAGACGTGGTTCCGAACCGATAAGGATGGATAATCGAACATGAAGAAATTCGTGATGGCTGCCTTGGGCGGCACGCTTGCGGGGGTCGTGGCAACAACACAGATCGCTGGCCCGCTGGTGGCACAGGAAAGCGAACGAACTGCCAACGTGTATGAGCAGCTCGATCTGTTTGGGGATATCTTTGAGCGTATCCGCGCACAATATGTCGAAGACGTCGATGAGGCCGAACTGATCGAGGCCGCAATTGATGGCATGCTGACCTCGCTGGACCCGCATTCCAGTTATTTGTCGCCAGACGATGCGACACAGATGCGGGTGCAGACCCGTGGCGAATTTGGCGGGCTGGGCATTGAGGTTACGCAGGAAGAAGGCTTTGTCAAAGTCGTGTCGCCAATCGATGACACCCCTGCGGCTGAGGCCGGTATGGAAGCGGGCGATTTTATCACACACGTGGATGGTGAAAGCCTGCTGGGCCTGACGCTGGACAAGGCGGTCGATATGATGCGCGGGCCGGTTGGCTCGGAAATCGTGATCACCGTGGTACGTGAGGGCGAAACCGAACCGTTCGACGTGTCGATCATCCGGGATACCATCAAATTGACCGCCGTGCGCACTCGGAGCGAGGGCGAGAGCATCGTTCTGCGTGTCACGACATTCAACGATCAAACCACGCCAAACCTCGAAGCTGGTCTGAAAGAACAGATCGAGGCCGCTGGCGGTCTGGATAATATCAATGGTCTGGTTCTGGATCTGCGCAACAATCCGGGCGGGCTGCTGACTCAGGCAATCTCGGTATCCGATGCGTTTCTGGACGAAGGCGAGATTGTCAGCACCCGTGGCCGCAATGTCGCCGATGGCGAACGGTTCAATGCGACGGCAGGTGATCTGATCGAGGGCAAGCCGATGGTGGTCCTGATCAACAGCGGGTCTGCATCTGCCTCTGAGATTGTGGCCGGAGCTTTGCAGGATCATCGCCGGGCCATCGTTGTCGGTACCAAGAGCTTTGGCAAGGGATCGGTTCAGACCGTGATGCCGCTGCGCGGGGATGGGGCAATGCGCCTGACCACGGCGCGGTATTACACGCCATCGGGCCGGTCAATTCAGGCGCTTGGTGTATCACCGGATATCGTTGTGGCACAGCCGCGCCGCAAACCTGAAACCGAAGAAGACGAGGAGTCCAATGCTACGGCGCTCATCCGTTCCGAGGCCGATCTGCGTGGACGCTTGAACAATGACAGCCTGTCTGAAGATGAGATTCGTCAGATCGAGGAGGACCGCGAAAAGGCCGAGAAATCCGCTGAATTGCGCGAAGAGGATTACCAGTTGGCCTACGCTATCGACATCCTCAAGGGCCTGTCGGCACTGGGGCCGAACGACTAAAGCACCTCGGCTTGAACCTGAAACATCTAACGCGGCCTGAATTCACAGAGTTCAACGCGTTAGATGGTGGGCAATGTGCCAAGTCAACGGCGAAACCCAACAGGCCCTCGGGCGTTAGAAAAGACAAGGCCGCGCTGGAATTGCGCGGCCTTTCTTATTGAGACAGGTGTTGCCTTTAGGACCTGTCCAACACCAGATGTGGTTGGCCATCCGATGTCTTTTCCGCAGTAACCCCCCTGCGATCGACAATCGCAGTGATCTGCGAGCGCAGGTTGGTCATGCTTTCAAAGCGGATCACATCGACAGGCGCATCAAAGCGCAACGTCACGTGATAGCGCGCGCCGTCAGCCATTTCCCGCAAACCGATGATTTCGCCGGTAAAGCGCTGGCCCAGATAGGTCCCCCTGATCTTTTGACCCAATTGATAGGGGCTGGGCTGTGTATTGCCGACCGTTGCGTGCAGCGTGTTCCAGTCGCGATGACCCATCTGCCGGGCCAAAAGCTCCAACGATTGACTGTGGGAAACCGTGTGTCCGGTAGCAGTCAGTGCCTGACGCAGGGACCGCGCCTGTGATTTCAGATCATCCAGCGACATAATGGGCATGGACATATCTCACCTCGTTCCTTTCCTGATGCGGAAAACCGGTTGGGTGCTCGCATTGCCAACGTACCGCAAAAAGAAGAGCGGAGTGTCGATCGTCAGATGAGCTTCACCGTGGCATAGCCTGCGAGCGGCAGGGGCTCATCACCCTGAGCGGCAGATAGGGATGCGATCCTGCGACGTCAACCCCCGTGCGGTGCGCTGGTGTCTCGGCAGTGTCGGCGGAACGCGCGTTTCAGCATATCGAGTTCTGCGCGCAACAGATCGACCTCGGCCCGTAGGTTATCCGCCGCGGCATCACCGGCGATCAGCGTGAACTCTCCGAGTTTGGTGTCATTGCGCCCATCCAGAACCACAAAGGTCTGGATACCATCACTCAAAGCCCAGATCGGGACGGTGATTACAATATCCCATTGTCCTGGATTTGACCCTTCGGTCAGTTCAACCTCGTCTACAAGCTGATCGAGATGCCGGACCTGGATGTCCGGCTTGGCACTGCTCACAGGCCCGGACACGCGGCCTTCCCATCGGCCATGTGCCAGTCTGATCTTGGTCAGGGTCAGTTCACTCATCTCGGAACTTTCTCGTTATAGGGCGGCGCGGCGGTGGCGGGCAAAGGTCAGATCGCGCAGGATCACCTGATTCATGTCGGGCGCATCAAAGATCAGATCAAGCCAGATTTTCTCGATCCTCTTTTCATTGATACGAGTATCGGAAATATCAAAATCGACGCGAATGGTCTGATCCTGTTCGGGTAACTTGCGGATGATCTGCTCGGTGTTCGGTCCGTTCTGGATGTTCAGTCGGGCATAGATTTCCAGCTGTGTTTCGACCTCAAGGATGGTTTCGGCGCGAAGGATATGGTCGCGGCCCAAGCCCACGGCAGCATCGGATGGCAGATTGATCGCCAATGACAGGAACGAGCCATCAAATTTGAACACGTCCAACCGCAATCCAAACGGCGCAAGATCCTGCACACGCTTGTTGCGCAACTGGCGCAGGGTCACTTCGGATGCATTGCAGTCGTGAAACACCTGCACCTCTTCCCCCAGGGTGGACTCACTGGGAGCCGAACTCAGGCCGGGGCGGGGCAGCGGACCACACCACAGTTGCGGACGCCAGGCCCAATCGGTGCCATGTGGACGCGGAAAGGAAGATGACCCCAGCTTGGGCAGGGCAAGCCGCCCATCTGCCACGTGGATCAGGCGATCAAGTTCGGTAGACAGTTTGCGCGCCTCGTTGCGCTGCTGTCTCAATGCCGTCAGGTCGGTTTGCTCAGCTGCATCTGCGACACGGCGCCAACGGCGGCGAACCCGTGCGTGGAACAGGCGCCCCACCAGTTTGTTCATTCTTCTATCTGCCGCCAAGTTCCTCTCCTTGGCCACTATTTAACGAAATCGTTGCAATGGGATAAACCGGCAATCGTGCCGTGACAACAACTCAGGAGGTTTGCCCGGGCAGTGGTCCTGCCCGGGCAAGCTGTCAAAGGTCCATATAGATGTGTTTTTCGGCGTCGCCACCGGGATGCGTGACCGCCCCCTTGTAGGTCGCGCCGACAAGCTGGGCGTATTTCCAGAGCGCGCCGGAGGCATAGATCGTTTCGCGCGGGCCTTTCCACTCGGCCTTGCGTTCTTCGAACTGCTCATCGGTCAGATCGACACTGATCTCGCCGTTTGGCGCATCAATGGTGATGATGTCACCGGTCTTGATCAACGCGATGGGGCCGCCTTGGGCTGCCTCGGGGCCGACATGGCCGACACAGAACCCACGAGTCGCGCCTGAGAAACGACCATCGGTGATCAGCGCCACTTTCTTGCCCATGCCCTGACCGGACAGGGCGGCAGTGGTGGACAGCATTTCGCGCATGCCGGGGCCGCCGGCGGGGCCTTCGTTGCGGATCACGATGACTTCGCCTTCCTCATAGCCGCGTGCCTTGACCGCTTCAAACGCGTCTTCTTCGCATTCGAAAACACGGGCAGGGCCGACGAACCGCTGGTGGTTTGATGGGATGCCAGCAACTTTGACGATCGCGCCCTCGGGGGCGAGGTTGCCCTTGAGGCCGACAACGCCGCCGGTCTTGGTCAACGGGTTGTCGATAGGATAGATCACCTTGCCATCTGCTTCGCGACCAATCTGGTCCAGTTCTTCGCCGATCGAACGGCCTGTCGCGGTCATGCAGTCCTCGTGGATCAGCCCCGCTTTGCGGAGTTCCTTCATCACGACCGGGATACCGCCCGCGTCATAAAGATCCTTGGCGACATAGGTGCCGCCAGGCTTCAGATCGACGAAATAAGGTGTGTCACGGAAAATGTCGCAGACATCCTGCAGGAAGAAATCGATACCGGCCTCATGCGCGATGGCGGGCAGGTGCAGCCCGGCATTGGTCGACCCACCGGTGCAGGCCACGACGCGGGCGGCATTTTCCAGCGATTGCCGGGTCACCACATCACGCGCGCGGATGTTCTTTTCCAACAGGTTCATAACAGCCTGACCGGACGCTTCGGCAAATTGATCGCGGCTTTCGTACGGCGCGGGCATGCCCGAACTGTTCATCAGCGCCAGACCGATCGCTTCGGATACGCAGGCCATAGTATTCGCGGTAAACTGCCCGCCACAGGCACCTGCCGAGGGGCAGGCCACCCGTTCCAGCATATCAAGGGCGGCATCGGACATGCTGCCATTCTGGTGGCGGCCAACCGCCTCGAACATGTCCTGCACAGTAAGATCGCGGGTGCGGAAATCCTCGGGAATTTCGCTGACCTGTGGGGCTTTGCCCGGAAGGATCGAGCCGCCATAGATGAACACCGATGGCGTGTTCAGACGAACCATCGCCATCATCATGCCCGGCAAGGATTTGTCACATCCAGCGAGCCCAACCAGCGCGTCATAGCAATGCCCGCGCATGGTCAGTTCGACGGTATCGGCGATCGCCTCTCGGCTGGCCAACGAACTACGCATGCCTTCGTGGCCCATGGCGATGCCGTCAGTCACGGTGATGGTGGTGAATTCGCGCGGCGTGCCAGCAGCGGCCTTGACGCCCAGCTTGACCGCCTGAGCCTGACGGTTCAGCGAAATGTTACAGGGCGCGGCTTCGTTCCAGCAGGTTGCGACGCCAACCAGCGGCTGATGAATATCTTCTTCGCTGATGCCCATCGCATAGAGATAGGACCGGTGCGGCGCGCGCTCCGGGCCTTCGGTCACGTGACGGCTGGGCAGGTTGGTCTTGTCGAACTTACGCTTGAGCATGGCGGGCCTCCGGAAAACTAGCTGAGATCGGGAATAGCGGCGCTCTTGGCGAGGTACAAGAGTGAAGCTAGGCCGCAGCCTGTGCTATCGGGCGTTCGCGGATGGGCAGGTGCACAATCGCACTGAACGCGCCGACGGCGATGCCGATCCACCAGACCATCGTATAGTCGCCATAGATGTCGTACATGCGCCCGCCCAGCCAGACGCCGAGAAAGCTGCCGAGTTGGTGACTGAAGAAGATGATGCCGTAGAGGGTGCCCATATAGCGCAGCCCATAAATCTGCGCGACCAGCCCCGAAGTCAGCGGCACGGTGGCAAGCCAGAGCGAACCCATCCCGACCGAGAACAGGATGACCGACAGCGGCGTGATCGGCAGCAGGATGAAGAGCGCGGAAATTACTGTACGCCCCGTATAGATCGCCGCCAGAAGGTATTTCTTGGAATATCGGCTCCCGGCCCAGCCCGCGATGAGAGTGCCCGCAACATTTGCGGCCCCGATCAGCGAAATCGCGATGGCCCCAAGCGCCGAGGTGCTGCTGATGCCGATGCCGTGCAGCACGCCACCGGGTTGGATCGGGCCGCAAAGCTCCGTCACAAAGGCGGGGAAGTGGGCAGTGATAAAACCCAGCTGATAGCCACAGCTGAAAAATCCCATGAAGATCATGAGATACGTTGGATCACGAAACGCTTGGCCAAGGGCCTGCCCCATGCGCTGATCGGAGTCCATCCCGCCTGACCGGGCCGGTGCGCGCATGAAGGGCAGCGTAAGGATCATTGCAAGGATGGCGGCCGCAAAGACTACAAAAATCTGCTGCCACGCCATGAAACCAAGCATCCATTCAACAAGCGGCGGGCCAACGATCTGCCCTCCGCTGCCTGCGGCGGTCACGATGGCGAGCGACATGGAGCGGTTTTCATCGCTCGCCGCGCGTGCCACCACCGCGAGGATCACGCCAAATCCAGTTCCCGCAATGCCAAACCCGACGAGCCACGAATAAGCCTGGTGTTCGAGCGGTGTGACCGATTGCGCCGAGAGTAACAGCCCTACAGCATAGACCAACGCCCCGATGATAATGGATTTTCTGTCGCCGATCTTTTCCGCCAACGCGCCGAAAACCGGCTGACCGATCCCCCAGGCGAGGTTCTGAATCGCGATAGCCAGCGAAAATTCGGCCCGGAGCCAGCCGAATTCCTCGGCAATCGGAATCTGGAACACGCCGTATGATCCCCGGATCGCGAAACTGACCAGAATGATCGCACACCCCACGAGGAGGACGGAGGTAAACAAGGGCATTTTCTGACTCATGCGGTGCTCCTGCGGCGCAATGCGGAAACCTAACGAAAATCGTTGTAACTGCAATTCAGGATTTTTGAGGCGTCACATCACATTCACTGATGTGCTGTCGGGGGTCATCCTGCTTTTCAACGCCGCATCGGCGCGATATGCGTGGCGCATGACCCGTGTCTCCGACATCTACGCCGCGCGCATTGCGGATTGCAGCCTTCGGCCGGACCCGGTGCAAGAAGCCGTGATGCCTGAATTTGAACGCATCGCGACAGCACTCTCCAAACCGGTGAAACGCGGCCTGTTTCGCAAGGCGCCCGAGCCTATCAAGGGCTTGTACCTCTGGGGGGGTGTCGGGCGGGGCAAATCGATGCTGATGGACCTGTTCGTCGAGTCATTGGAAGACGTTCCGGCCCGCCGGGTTCATTTCCATGCGTTCATGCAAGAGATTCACGCGGCGATGCACAAGGCGCGCAAGTCAGGCGCGCGCGATGCGTTGGAACCTGCCGCGGCTGAGGTGATCAACTCGGTTCGGGTGCTGGCCTTTGATGAGATGCAGATCACCGACATCACGGATGCAATGATTGTTGGGCGCCTGTTTGAAAAGCTGTTCGAGGCTGGAATCGTGATTGTGACCACCTCCAACCGGGTGCCCGACGAACTTTACAAAGACGGATTGAACAGGCAACTGTTCCTGCCCTTCATTGAACTGATCAAGGCGCGGCTGGTGGTGCACGAGCTATCCAGCCCGACGGACTACCGGCAAGACCGTCTGGAAGGCACCCAGGTGTATTTCACGCCCATCGGCCCCGAGGCACGGGCAGATATCCAATCGGTCTGGGAAGATCTGGCGGGTGGACCGGCGGACCCGTTGACTTTGGTCGTCAACAAGCGCGAAGTCTTGATCCCGGCCTTTCGAAACGGGATCGCCCGGGCGAGCTTTTACGATCTCTGCGGCGCGGCTCTAGGCCCTGCGGACTATCTTGCATTGGCCGAGGCCACGCGGGTTCTGATTCTGGAAGACATCCCGCGCCTCTCAAGGCAGAACTTCAACGAAGCGAAACGGTTCGTCACTCTGATCGATGCGCTTTACGAGGCGCGGGTCAGGCTGATCGCCTCGGCGGCGGATCAGCCTGAAATGCTCTATGTCGAAGGTGAAGGCACGTTTGAGTTCGAGCGGACCGCCAGCCGCCTGCGCGAGATGCAGGCCGCGGATTGGGGCAGTTGAGCCCGCAGATTGGGGCGCTGCCCCCGCCGCCCGTAGGGCGTCTCCCCCGGAGTATTTAGACAAAGATGAAATGAGCAGAATTGGATTTCATCTTTGTCCAAGTATTCAAAAGCTCGGTTGGCCAAGCGCGGAGTGATCAGCCGTTTTCGCGTAAAACGGCTCCGGCCAAGTATAGCGACCCGCAAATCAGGATCCGTGCGCGCGGCGTATGTGCCGTGATGGCTTGCAACGCGTCGCGCACCGTGCCTGCCGTCGTGGTTGTCAGCCCGATGGAGTTTGCGGCGCGCGCCGTCTCATCGGCACTGAGTGTGTTCGCCTCTCCGGGAATGGACACTGCCGTCAAGGTTTCAGCGTGTTCTGCAAGAGGGCGCAGGTACCCGGTGACATCCTTGGTGTTCAGCATGCCGCAAATCAGATGTGTTGGCCGTTGCGGGAGGCGTGCGAGGACTTTTGCCAGTGCATGACCGGCAGCCGCGTTATGGCCACCGTCAAGATATAACTCAGCATCGGGAGCCGCGTCAAAAAGTGGCCCGGAGGTTAGCCGCTGCATCCGCGCCGGCCATTCGGCGCCCGTGACTGCGGCCTCGCAGGCACCTTCGCCGGGATCGAGATAGCGCAGCGCGGCAAGCGCCGTGCCTGCATTCACGATCTGGTGCTGTCCGATCAGATTGGGCATTGGCAGATCGCGCAGACCGGTTTCATCCTGGTAGACCAGCCGCCCGCGTTCTTCGGAGATGTGCCAATGTTGACCATGGGCGAGGAGCGGCGCGCCAAGCCGGGCGGCGACGTCTTCGATGATCGCCATTGCGGCGTCTTCTTGCGGGGCGACGACGCAGGGTACGCCAGGTTTTATGATCCCAGCCTTTTCAAAGGCGATTTCTTCCAACGTTTCGCCGAGGTACTGTTGATGGTCGATGGAAATCGGGGTGATCACCGTAACCTTTGGGGAGGCGCTCACATTGGTGGCATCCAATCGGCCGCCAAGCCCGACTTCGAGCAAAGTATAGTCTGCTTTTGCCCGAGAGAAGGCGAGCAGGGCGGCGCAGGTGGTGATTTCGAAATAGGTGATCTCGTCCGCGCCATTGGCCGCGTAGCATTCGTCCAGAACGGCGGTTAGATCCGTTTCGCTGATCAGGTTTCCTGTAACGCGGATGCGTTCGTGAAACCGCGCCAGATGTGGGCTGGTATAGGCATGGGCCGTGCGCCCGGCCCCTTCGATCCCGGCCCGGATCATGGCGAGTGTCGAGCCCTTGCCGTTGGTTCCGGCGATATGAACCACCGCGGGCAAGTTGCGCTCGGGATGATCCAGCGCCGCGAGCAACCGCCACATCCGATCCAATGTCAGGTCGATGATCTTTGGATGCAGAGCCATCATCCGTTCCAGGATGATGTCCGATGAGGCTGCGGTCATTTCTCGTCTGGCGTTTCGGCTGGGGCTTCGAACTTGGCTGTGTCCTGTTCTGGTTCCGAACTGACGGGTTCAGGCTCGGGTGCGGGCAGATCCCCGCGTACGGCGGGCGGTAAGCCCAGCAACATACGTACGAGGATAATCAACTCGTTACGCATGTCCGTGCGCGCGATGACCCTGTCGAGCATACCGTGATCCAGCAGGTATTCGGCGCGTTGAAAGCCGTCGGGCAGGCGTTCGCCGAGCGTCTGTTCGATCACGCGCGGGCCGGCAAAGCAGATCAACGCGTTGGGTTCGGCGATCTGGATATCACCCAGCATGGCATAGGATGCTGTCACGCCACCCGTGGTCGGATGGGCCAGCACCACGATATAGGGCAAGCCTGCCTCTTTCAGCATCTGTACGGCGACTGTCGTCCGGGGCATCTGCATGAGGCTAAGAATACCCTCCTGCATCCGGGCACCGCCTGCGGATGAAAACAGGATCAATGGCCGCTTGAGTTTTACTGCTTCTTGCGCAGCAGCGATGATTGCGTTGCCGACATACATGCCCATGGACCCACCCATAAAGCTGAAATCCTGCGCAACCGCCACGATGGGCGTGCGGCCGATTTCGCCGGTGGCCGCCAGCATTGCCTCGGCTTCGCCGGTGTCCCGTTGTGCGGCCTTCAGCCGATCAGGGTATTTCTTCTGGTCACGAAATTGCAGCGGATCGGCAATGGGTGTTTTAACCGCGATTTCCGCAAACACACCGCCGTCAAACAGCGCCTTGAACCGTTCACGGGGGCTGATCATCATGTGGTGGCCACAGCTTGTGCAGACGTTCAGATGTTCACGCAATTCGCGGTGAAACAGCATGGTTCCGCATTCATCGCATTTCTGCCACAGGTTCTCGGGCGTTTCGCGGCGCGAAAAGATCGAGTTGATCCTGGGACGGACGTAATTGGTAATCCAGTTCATTGCGATGCCTCTGTTGGCCAGTGTGGCGCTGAGATAAGCGCCCTTCCAGTGAAATGCAATTGGTCAGGGATCACAACCCACCGCGTTCAGCCCGGCGGAAAGGGATCGTTCAGCGGCTCGCCTCCCAGCGGTCAAGGATATATCGGCTGGTCATCAGGTCGAGATGTGCGCCCCCGCCATTCTTGAACAGCGTGATATCGTCGTCGGATTGTCGCGCAAAGGCCGAAAGATCATAATAATCGGCGATCAGGTCGTCGCGGGTGATCACGCCTTCGTCCAGTGGGATTTGGATTTCACCGATATGGCCGATTGTGGTGTCAAAACTATCCACGAATAGGCGCGCGCGCCGGAGTGCGGTATCGTCTGCCTCGCGCATGTCAGGGCGATAGGCCCCGATCATGTTCAGGTGTTGGCCTGGCTGCAGCCAGTCACCTTTGATGACGGGCGTCGAGGACATGGTTGCGGTGATGATGATGTCCGCAGTACGCACCGCCTGTTCCAAATCATCAGCGACCGTGACGCCGGGCTGTTCAAGTGCCAGTGCATCGGCCTTGGCGCGGGTACGGTTCCAGAGTGTGATCTGCGCATCCGGAAAGCCAGCTCTGAAGGCATCACAAAGCCCGCCGCCGACCGTGCCTGTTCCGACGATCAGGATGGATTTGCTGTCCGCGCGTGCGAGCCGTTTCGCCGCAAGCAGGCTGTCGCCCACGGTTTTCCACTTGGTCACAAGGTGAAAGTCGATCAGAGCCGAGATCGTCCCGTCCTTGTCAGAGTAGACGCTGACAGATCCGTTGACCATCGGCGTGCCGCGCTCTAGATTCTGCGGAAATATCGTTGCCGTTTTGACCAAGAGCCCCATGCCGTCGATCCAGGCGGAACGAGACAACAGTGTGTCGGGATCACGATACAGGAAAGTGTCGCCAATCTCGGCCTTGGGCAGATCGTGACCCTGCGCAAGCGCCTCGGTCAGGTCCAGCCAGTCAAGCTGTGCTTCGCCCTCGGCAAAGGGGATGAATGGAATGGTCATGCGGCCTCCGTTGGTGTGAGCAATCCGGCCGCGACCAGACGATCGGACCAGCCTTGCGGGCCTTCAAACAGGTGGGTTTGCCAGCCTCGGCTGTTTGCCATGTCTATGTTGTCGGCACGGTCATCAGTAAAGAGCAGCGCGCCCGGCGCGACCCCACTGTCTGTTTCAACGATCTCATAGATTTGCGGGTCCGGTTTGATCACCTTCAGGTGGCCCGAGATGTAACGCCGGTCAAATTCATGCAGAAACGGATAGTGCGTTGCCGCAAAATCAAAGCTCTCGATGCCAAAATTGGTCAGGGCAAAGACAGGCACGCCCTTGCTGCGCAGGGCGCGTAGCAGGCGGATGGAATGGGGGATTTCCGGCCGGGCCAGTTCGATCCAGCGGTCGTGCCACATGCGGATTTCGTGACCCCATTCCGGATACTCTTCGGCGGTGGCATAGATTGTCTCGGTAAAATGCTCACCCATGTCGACCCGGTCGTTCATGGCGTGCAGATCGACGGAACTGAACATCGCGCGACGGCGGTCGGTGCCGATTTCGCCGTCGTAGAACCGTTCGGGCTGCCATTCGATCAGCACATTGCCGATGTCGAAAACCACGGCTTCTGGTTGCATGTTCATGATCCCTGTTGTGATCGGGCAGCGGCTCTGATCTCGCGTTCCAGCGCGTCCAGAAAACGGGAGCGGTCGGCCTTTGTAAAGCCCTTGCCGCTGCCACCCGCGCCAAGCGGATTGGCGGCACGCAGATCGGCCATCAGGTCACGCATCGCCAGCTGCTGTCCGATATTGGCCTCGGTGAACGCCTCGCCGTTGTGGCGGATCACCCGCGCACCGGTTGCCACGCATTTGGCAGCCAGCGGAATATCACCTGTGACGACAACATCGCCCGTTTTGCACCGGTCCGCGATCCACATATCGGCGGCATCCGGACCCTCGGGCACGATCACCGTTTCCACCAGCGGGTTGGCCGAAGGGCGCAACCCGCCGTTTGACACGACGAACAGACGCAGGCCGTGGCGGGTGGCAACGCGCTCTGCCTCGGCCTTGACCGGGCAGGCATCGGCGTCGATGAAAACCGCGCTCAACGTTCTCAGGCCCAGAGTGCCTGCGCGTGAAAGGTGACGTGGTCTTCGATAAATGACGACACAAAGAAATAGCTGTGGTCATAACCGGGTTGCAGCCGGAAGGTCGCAGGCTGGTGGCGGGTGGCGATGGCATCGGCCAGGGTTTCGGGGCGCAACAGGTCGATGAACTGATCGCTGCTGCCAGTATCGATCAGAACAGGACCGTCAAATCCGGATTTGCGCATCATGATGCTGGCATCGTGGCGTTCCCAAAGGGCTTCGTCGTCGCCGAGGTAGGCGGCGAGTTGCTTGCGCCCCCAGTCCGCACCCGTCGGGTTGCAGATCGGCGAAAAGGCCGAGACCGAGCGGAACCGCCCCGGCAGATTCATCGCCAGCGTCAGCGCCCCGTGGCCACCCATGGAATGCCCGGTGATCGCCTGACGGTTGCCGTCGATGGCGAAATTCTCGGTCAGCAAGGCCGGGAGTTCGTCGGCGATATAGTCCCACATCCGGAAATACGGCGCCCAGGGTTCTTGCGTGGCATTGACATAGAAACCGGCGCCTTGGCCCAGATCATAATCCTCGTGGTCGGCGACCCCGTCGCCGCGTGGTGAGGTGTCGGGAAAGACAAGCGCAATGCCATGATCTGCGGCCCAGGCCTGTGCGCCCGCCTTGGTCATGGCGTTTTCATGGGTGCAGGTCAGCCCCGAGAGATACCAGAGCACTGGCACCGGACCGTCCTTGGCCTCTTCGGGCAAAAACAGACCAAAGGTCATATCGCAGCTACAGGCGGTGGATTTATGGCTGTAAACACCTTGCGTGCCGCCAAAACAGGCGTTTTCCGATACGGTTTGCATAGTGGCTCCCATTACATGTGTTGCGCATCAGCTAGCGGGCATGCCCTGCGCCGTCCAGTGCTCGCAGTAGGGCGCGTACGAATTTGTCAGGCGATTTCCGGTTAGCCGCCGGACATCCACGACATGATGGTGGGCAGGGTCAGGATGCTGATGGCGGTGGAAAACAGGATGGCGGCGGACACACGGTGCGGGGCAATGCCGTAATGCTGTGCGAGCATATAGACGTTTCCGGCAACGGGCATGGCAGCGGCGGAGACGACGATAATTGCCGAGTAGGTATCGAGCGGAAAGAGGATCAGTACGGCGATCCCGACAAAGATCGGATGCAAGATCAGTTTGCAGAATGTCAGCCACAGGGCAACCTCGACCCGTTCGGCGGATTTGCTGGCCAGCGACGCGCCGATGGCAAACAGCGCACCCGGCGTTGCCGCACCGCCCAGAATCGACAGAAAATCATTCATCGGCTCTGGGATGGGCAGTTCCAGGCCCGACCATGTCAGCCCCAGAACGATGGATACGATCATCGGGTTACGCACGAGGCCAAGCGCAATTGTCCGCAGGATCGACAGCGACAGGCGGCCATCGCGCCCACCGTTGATCAGGATGACGATCAGGCTGGAAAACACAATCAGATCGGTCGCGAGAATCAGCATCATCGGGCCGATGGAGGCCTCGCCGAACAGCATCACGAACATTGGTAGCCCGAGGAACCCGACATTGCCGATCACCGCGCATTGCGCCTCGATCGCGGCGGTGGGAACGTCCAGCTTGCGGGTCAGTCCGACGATCGTGGCGATGCAATAGACCACAGCAGTGCCACAGAGATAGCCAAGCACGAGCCGCGCGTTGAATATCTCGGCAAGTTGGAGGTTTGCCGCAAAGCGAAAGATCATCGCGGACAGCGCGAAATAGAATACGAACTTGGTCAGATAGGCGGTGGCTTCTTCGCTGAAAAACCGAATGCGACCAGCCCAGTAACCCAGACCGATGATCGCAAAAAAGGGCAGGGTTCTCAGAAAGATCTCGACCATGTGTCAGGCGTACCGCCAAGCATGGAGCACCGCAAGGGCCACTAGCCCGAGCCGATCAAAATCCCCGCGCCAAGCACCAGCGCACCGCCCAGAACGACCTGAAACGCGGCACGAAAGAATGGCGTCTGCATGTATTTGTTCTGTATCCAGGCAATGGCCCATAGTTCGACAAAGACTATGGCAAAGGCGATGATCGTCGCGGTCCAGAAGTCGGTGATCAGGTAGGGAAGGGCATGGCCCAACCCACCTATGGTGGTCATGACGCCGGATGCCAGTCCGCGTTTTATGGGCGAGCCGCGCCCGGAGATTTCACCGTCATCCGATGCTGCCTCGGTAAAGCCCATCGAGATGCCCGCACCGACCGAGGCGGCAACGCCGACGAGAAAGGTGGTCCAGGTATCCTGTGTTGCGAAGGCGGTCGCAAAGATTGGCGCAAGAGTGGAAACAGATCCGTCCATCAGCCCGGCCAGTCCCGGCTGCACCCAGGTCAGCACGAATTGCCGATGTGCGGTGGCATCCTCGCTCTGGCGGGTGTCGTCGTCGAGGTTCTCGTCGGCCAAATGTAATGCGGTTGCCTGATGTCCGGCCTCTGCAACGGCAAGATCGCCCAGCAGTTCGCGGGTGTCGGCATCCGTGGACCGCGCGGCGGCGGCGAGATAAAAGCGCTCGGCATCCCGCTCCATCATCTCGGCTTCTTCGCGAATGCGATCCAGACCAAGGTTTTCCATCAGCCAGACAGGTCGGCGTGCGTAGTACCCGGCGACATGTTCCCGGCGGATCAGGGGAATGGTATCGCCGAATCTGTGCCGGTGCAGGTCGATCAGACGGGCGCGATGCTGGTCTTCTTCTACTGCCATCCCCTCAAACATCCGTGCGCTCGCCGGGTAATCTGCGCGCAGGGTTTCGGCGTATCCGCGATAGATGCGGGCGTCATCCTCTTCCGATGAGATGGCAAGCGACAGAACCTCTTGTTCAGAGAGATCGCGAAAGCGTTTGCGGTGGGTGAAGAACGGCATTTGGCGCTCACTGATTAGAATCATTCTAAACATAGAAGTGACACCGAGAATGGCAACCGCCCTTGGGAAGGTGGTTGTCGAAACTGAACCGTTTGGTTTAAGTTAGAGAAACTGAATGTACCAAGCGGAGCCTTCATGACTCAGCCAGCAGCCATCGTGCGCACCGGTCGCAAATTCGAACAGGTGGTCAAGGGCGCACGCGACGTATTCCTGGCTGACGGCTTTGAAGGGGCGAGCGTCGATGATATCGCGCGGGCCGCGGGTGTCTCAAAGGCGACGCTGTACAGCTATTTCCCCGACAAGCGTCTGCTGTTCATGGAAGTCGCGACAAACGAATGCAATCTCATGGCGGGCAGGGCGCTGAATTTGATCAACGAAACCGCGCCGCCGCGCGAGGTCTTGACGATTGCCGCTGAACAATTGGTTCCGTTCTTTGTGTCCCCGTTCGCGCAACAGTGTTTTCGCATCTGCGTGGCCGAACGTGAGCGTTTTCCGGAACTGGGGCGCGCATTTTATGCAAATGGCCCGGAAATGGGACGTCAGCAGTTCAGCGCCTATTTCGTCAAGGCGGTCGCGCGGGGTGAACTGATCATTCCAGACGTCGACATGGCCGCCGAGCAGTTTTGCGAGCTGTGTCGGGTCAAACTGTGGGTGCGCGCGGTGTTCGGCATTCAGACCGAATTCAGCCAGTCGGAAATCGATGATGTGGTCAAGAGCGCGGTCGACACATTCCTGGCGCGATACGAGGCGTGACCGCAAGGACGTTGGCGGCCAGCCCTCCGGCATTGAGCGGAAAAGGTCTGACAATCGCATAATCCAAAAGGTTACAACCCTTGGAAGAGTACGTAAATTCAATAATTGACAAAAATAATAAGGTTAAGATAGGTGCGGTGCGAGTGATGCGAGCGAGCGGTCCGCCAGTCAGCATGAATGTGTGATTCCTACTGACTGATCGGAGCGGACCCTTGCCCACAATTCTCAATTTTGATGCATCCACCCTGCGAGGTGGATTTGACATGGAAACCTATCTTGCAGAGTTCTTTGAGCCCCTGACCGGGGACTCGATGGATTTCTATGGCGGGACACCGGACTCGGTTTATGGCTCAACCTACTATCTGAACGGCTCTCAGGTATTGGGGCGCTATACGGATGACACTGATACCAGCGGTGCACAGTCGGCCTCTGCCGTGATCCTTGAAGGGACCGGTATTGCCTATGACTACCTGCACCATGGGTCCTCCTTTGGGCACGGGATCACCGGCGAGGTTGATGCCTTGGTCTTTGGCGAATGGGCTGAGGGGATCACCAGTGGCGAACAAGGCACCGGCGAAGACGGCCGCGTTGCCGATTTCGATGCGGGCCTTCTCGTAGAAGGCTTCTCGCTTGATGTGGCGCCGGGTGGCGGGACGGATGTTGCCACGAACCCGGTCTACGCTCTCTACAAGGCGGTTCAAGAGGCGGACGCCGACGCGCTCTTTGACATCTGGTCGGGATATGCGGTCAACGTCACGGGCGGCTCTGGCGACGACAATTTGGTCGGGTTTGATCTCGCAGATGAGCTGTCTGGCGGTCGTGGCGACGACACTCTGACCGGCGGCGACGGCGATGATACCTTGGTTGGCGGGCATGGCGACGACATCATCTCGGGTGGTCTCGGCACGGATTTCCTGATTGGCGGTGCCGGTAACGACAAACTGACCGGTGGCGCTCAGCGGGATCTGCTGCGCGGCGGTGCAGGGGACGATGTGCTTCAGGGGGGAGAAGGGGCCGACCGCCTGTTTGGCGGTGCCGGGGCCGATGTATTCGAGATTGTCGCCAACAACACCCGCGACGTGATCAGGGATCTCGATGTCGCTGAAGATACGATAGATGTTACCTCGCTTGGTTTGTCGACCCTCGGCGACTTTGCGGCGGTCGAGACCAGCAACTGGACCGAACTTTCTGCGGGTGATGCAAAAATCCGCATGTTCGGTGTGGAGTTGTCCGACCTGTCCGACGACATCTTCTTGTTCTAAGCGCCAAAGAGGCATGGCGGGCGTGCGCTGGTTAACGGTGCAGGGCCCGTCATGCGATAGCAATGCGGTTTCCCATGACAATCACCCGAAATCTGCTCTGGCTGGGCGCTGTGCTGGCGATCCCCGCCAGTGCTCAGGAGGTCGAGCCCTATCTTCTGGACACGATCGACGTGACCGCGGACGTTCCCGAGGCCTTGGCCTGGGACGAAACCGAGATTACCGAAGACCAGCTTGAAACGCAGTTCCAGGGCAGCAACCTGCAAACCATTTTACGCAGTGCGCCGGGCGTCACGGTCCTTGGCGGAGCTGCCGGAGGCGCAGAAACAGCCGTCAATATTCGCGGGCTTCAGGATTATGGCCGGGTCGCGGTCACAGTCGACGGGATGCGCCAGAATTTTGCCCGCTCTGGTCACGACGCCAACGGCACTTTCGCTGTGGATACAGAGATGCTCCGCGAGATTGCCGTTTCCCGTGGACCGGGCGCCAAGGCAGGCGCGATAGGTGGCGCGCTTGAGATGCGAACGGTCGAGGCCGCAGACCTGCTGCCCGTTGATGGCGGGCGTGTCGGCGGCGAGTTTCGACTGCGCTATGGGACACTGTCAGAACAGCCGACCGTGCACGGCGCAATTGCCGGACAGATCAGCGATGCCGCCGATCTGACCCTTGCCGCGACGAGCGCCGAGGTGGGGGATTATACCTCGCCAGACGGGACTTATGTTTATGCCTGGCAGAAAACCCAAAGCGGTCTCGCAACATTGGGGTTCACCGATGAAAACGGCGGGCGGCTGACCTTCAGCGCAAGTCGGTTGGAGATGGATTATTATACCGGCCGCACCTCCGGGCTTCCGCGAGACAACGATCTTCGCACCGACAGCTATTCCCTGGGCTATCAGGCGGACGATGTGTTTGGCGGCTGGGCGATCAACGGCAAGCTCTATGGTATTACGACACAGGTGTCTCAACGGTTGTTGACCGAACAACTGGAACCGACCGGAGTGGACCGATCCTATGATACCGGCACAACCGGTATCCTGATCGAAGGTGCGCGTCTCTTTGCCATCGGGACGACGGATCACGACATCGGGATCACCTTCGAAGGATTTCGCGATACAGTCAAAACCGATGATCCGGCGAACGAGACCCTGACGCCATCGGGCAATCGCGAGATCTGGTCTCTGGCCGTCGAGGATCGCATTTCGATTGGTCGCGCGACTTTGACCTTGGGGTTGAGCGCAGACAGCTACAAACTCGATAGTCCGGACGCCAGAGTGACCGGCGAGGCGCTGTCGCCACGGATAGCGCTGGAACTGCCGGTCAGCCCGGATGTGACATTGCACGCCGGGATGTCGCTGGCGTCCCGCTTTCCATCGCTGAATGAAACGCTGGTCAACGGTGTTCACCCGGAACCTGCCGATTTTCCGATCAGACCAAACCCTGACTTGCTTCCCGAACGCATGCGGTCTTTTGAAGTTGGCATCGGGTACGCCCGACAGGACCTGTTCACTTCCGGTGACAGCCTGCAGGTTCGGGCCACCGGTTATTACAACAAGACTCAGGACTACATCGGTCTGGACCGCGTCGGAGGCTTGTTCAACGGCTATTACCAATACCGGAACATCGATCATGTACGCATTCGCGGTCTCGAACTTGAAGCGTCATACCAGGCGGGTGTGTTCTTTGGTGATCTTGCCGGGCAAATGCTGGATGGGATCGACCTCGCCGATGGGCTTGAGCTTACCCAGGTGCCACCGGATCGGTTGGTCCTGACCACGGGCTATCGCAGTCCGGACGGGCGTCGTGAACTGGGTGCGCGTCTGACGACTGTCGGGACCAAGGAGGGGGGCTCGCTTCCCACGTCCGCCTGGCAGACCGTTGATCTGTTCTATCAGCAGGCGCTTTCCGAGCGGACAACATTTGGTGTTACGCTCAACAACATCTTCAACGAAAACTACACCCCTCATCTCGAGACCCAGCCGTCGCCAGGGTTCAACGCACAGGCGTCTCTGATCGTCCGGTTCTGAGTTCAGGCGCCGCAGAAAGGATATTCCATGGCACTTTCCATCCAGCTGACCGCCAATGCAATCACGGGCGCCGGCGTCGACTTCAACGCCGATCTTGTCGACCATTTTGCAGGGTTCGAACCGTTTCAGACCCCAATTTTCCTGCCGGAAACCGGCGAAACAACCCAGATTCTGCACCTTGATACACCGTCATCCGGCAGTGAAGCGGGCACGCGGGTTGTCCTGCTTGAAGGGGATGATTTCTTGTACACCTTCTCCAACCATACCGTCAGCGGCACTATCGAAACCATCCGCATCGGTACATTGGGCGAGGCCTGGAACCCGGCGACACAAGACCTCGCGCTGGAAAACGGGCTGGTCACGGACATGGGGGACATGATCACCATATCCGGGCTGAACATCGGCAACCCCGTCGGAGTGGCAGGAGAGGTGCATGACATCGTGGCTGGCATGATGGGCGGTGGCCTGAATGGCACCGCCGCCGACCCCACGCCGATCTATGATCACATTTGGGCCGAGGGGCATGATGTCACCGGATCAAACGCAAAAGATCGCTACAAGGGTACTGAATTCGTCGACACAATTCAGGGTGGCGGAGGCAAGGACGTGCTGAACGGTAAGGGTGGTGCAGACACCATTTTCGGCGAAGACGGCGCAGACTGGCTGTATGGCGGAGGAGGCGGCGATACACTGGACGGTGGCAGGGGCGCGGACCGGATAGTCGGCGGTGCCGGAAAAGACACGCAAACGGGTGGCAACGGAGCGGACACATTTGTGTTCTCAAAGCTGTCACATGTGAAGAATGACAGGATTACCGATTTCAAGTCCGGGCAGGGCGACCAGATTGAACTGGAAGGCATTGACGCGCGCACGGATGCCGGGGGCAATCAGACGTTCACCTTTATCGGAAACGCCGCGTTTTCCGCGCAATCGGGCGAGCTTAGAGTGTGGACCAATGGCCAATCGACGTTCGTTGGCGGTGATACGGACGGGGACGGAGATCGCGATTTCCGTATAGAATTATACGGCGTCCACAATCTGACGGTTGATGACTTCATTCTCTAAAGCGAAACAAGTGAGTGCCGCGCGGATTGCATTGTCGCCCGCGCGGTCGCCCCTGTTTGGCGCGACCATCTAGGGGTAGGGCTGCTACTTGTGCTGTGATCCCTGCTTAGCCTGCAACAAAATGGATCCAGGCCCAGACCATCCCGATATATGTCAACTGGTGTAAAGCTTGGTCGATTCCTGCGGCGCGCCAAAAACCTGCGTCACTCGGGCCACATCCGCTGGCCTCGCCATGACGGGCCTTGCCCCAGTCGATATGAAAATGAACAACCCATTCGGCAGCACAGATCGCGACAATAAACACAATCGGCGCGCCGATCAGGAAAAATGCGATAGCCGAGCCGACAGCGTGAACGGCCGCGTGCTGCGCGCGACCAACATGCACATAGACTGCACGATCCGCCAGCATACGCGGGGTCTGCAGGAAGTAGTCGGCAAACATATGCTTTATCTGCAGCAAGCAGAAAAGCAATAAAATCGTACTGGTCACGTCGGACAAATCAGCCTCCTGTCCGTGCTCTCCAACTTCAGCTTAGGACTTTCGCGGTGGCGCTGCAATCATGCTGCGGCCAAAAACCGATGGCTAAATAATTTGCGCCGCAAGGGGTGTGGTTGCTAGGCTTTGAACACTACATCGGGTTGTCGCGGGCAGTTGATATTGGTCGCGTGTACGGAAACACATTTGGATTGCTCAAATAGAACCTACAATTTTTGGTTTCATCTGGAAGTATTCGAAACGCGATCAGCTTGTTCTGTTGGTGGTGACAAGCCTGTTGTTTCCGCTGCTTTACCTGACGCTGGAATTGCCCAAGCGGATCATCAATGACGCCATCGGTGCACAGAGTTCGGTGGTCGATGTATTTGGAATGCAGATTTCACAGGTAATGTTCCTGTGGCTGCTGTGCGGGGCATTTTTGCTGGCGGTCCTTTGCCACGGCCTGCTGAAGATGCGCATAAACACGATGAAGGGTATACTGTCTGAACGGATGCTGCGCCGGTTCCGGTTTCAGATGATCTCGCGCATCATGCGGTTCCCTCAACCCTATTTTGAACGCGTCAGTCAGGGCGAACTGGTTTCCATGGTAACGGCCGAGTCCGAGCCGATGGGCGGTCTTATGGGCGATGCGATCAGCCAGCCGGTTCTGCAAGCCGGACAGATGCTGACAATCCTTGGGTTTCTGTTCCTGCAAAGCTTTTGGTTCGGGCTTGCGGCGGTGGCGCTGATCCCGCTGCAGGCGTGGCTTATTCCGAAACTTCAGCGTGAAATCAATATGTTGAACAAGGATCGGATCAAGGAGGTTCGGGCTCTTGCAAGCATGATTGGCGAAAGCGCCGCCGGGGCTTCGACCCTGCGCAGCAATGGCGGCTGGCGTTATCGGATGGCCGAGATCACCGGGCAATTGGGCCGTCTGTTCGACATCCGGTTTTTGATCTACCAGAAGAAATTCTTCATGAAGTTTCTCAACAACTTCATCACCCAGCTCACGCCGTTCTTTTTCTTTTCGGTGGGTGGCTATCTCGTGCTGCAAGGGTCGGTGTCTTTGGGCGCATTGGTTGCCGCGCTTGCAGCATACAAGGATTTGTCGAGCCCGTGGAAAGAGTTGCTGGCCTACTATAACCAGACTCAGGACATGGCAGTCCGATGGGATGTCATCCTCGAGCGTTTCGCTCCGGACGGCATGGTGAGCGAGACATTGTTTGTCGACCCGCCCGAGAAAATCCCCCACCTGCGCGGCGACTTCGTGTTTGATCGCGTCACAGTGCATGATGTCGACGGCAACACCGTTCTCGAAGACATTTCCGCCACGTTTCCGGCCGGGTCTGTGGTGGGAATCACCGCATCAAGCGCCGAAGATCGCAGGGTCATGGCCGAGTTGATGATCCGCGAATTTGTTCCATCCTCCGGAAAAATCACCATTGGCGATAAAGATCTTTCGACGTTGCATCAGGCGGTGATTGCAACGCGGATTGGGTATGCGAACTCGCAGCCGGTTCTGTTTCGAGGCACGTTCGGGGAAAATGTGATGATGCCGGTCATGGCCGAACCGCATGGGCAAGACACAGACGAGGCACGGTTGCGCGAAGCGATCCGGGCTGGCAACAGTTCTGATCCGTTTGGTGTGGACTGGATGACCCCCTCGATTGCAGAGCTTGAAGACCTGCAGGGGCTGCGCGATTGGTGGCTGAAACTGATCGAAGGAACAGGATCTGAATCAGACCTGTTCCGGCGCGGTGTCGAACAACGTTTTGATGCGAAAGATCACCCCGAGCTGGCGAAACGCTTGATCGAACTGCGTCCAACCGTGCAGGCAGCAGTCCACGATGCCGATCTGGACAAATACGTGTTCCTGTTTGATCCCAAGCGCTATAACCCCGGATTGCCTGTGGGCGAAAACCTGTTGTACGCCACGCCGCGGGTACAGATCACACAGGAATTACTGGCAAAAGAGACCGATTTTCTGGCGCAGCTTAAGGCTCTGCGGCTCGATCAGGATCTGCTGACGCTCAGCCGGGATGTCCTTGACCTGCTACGGCGGACGTTCGGGCTTGATGGCACGGATCACCCGCTGTTTCGGAAACTGGGGCTGAACGTCAAGACTTATGAAACGGCAGTAGAACTGGTCGAACGTACGCGAAAAGGGGGGGCTGACAAACTGACCCCGGCGGAGCTTTCCATCCTTTTGACAGTGCCGTTTCAGATCACAGCGGAGCAGCTGGGGCCGGCATTTCCGGACGAGATCAAGGCCCGCATCCTTGAGCTGCGTCAAAGCCAGTCGCAGAACATGCTAAAGGTGCTTGGTGATCTATTCGCGCCTTTGGACAGCGAACAGTTCGTGCCGGGTCGTACGGTGATCGAGAACGCGCTGTTCGGCAAAATCTCGGAAACGGCCGGCGGCAAGGCGGACGAAGTTCACGATCTCATCACCAAGGTTCTGGCCGAAAACGGGGCCGAGCAATTGGTGGTCGAACTGATCTACGATCTGGATATCGGCCTGGGTGGCGTGAACCTGCCTGCCCTGCTTGCGGAGCCGCTCGCCTTCAGCCGGGCAGCGATCAAGCGTCCGGATATCCTGATCCTGAACAAGGCACTTGCCAGCTATGATATTGCGACCCAGGTCGGCGTGCACAAAAAGCTTCGTGATTTGTTGCCCGAGTCCACGCTGATCTATCTGAACGACAGTTTCGAACGCGAAGATGTGTTCGATCATCATTTCGAGCTGAAACAAGGCCGGATGGTGAGCGATGACATGGAGCTCGACAGCGAGGTCGAAAGCGCCGGGGGGGCCGATCTCGCCCGCAAGCTGCGGGCGCTGGAAGAAACGGATATGTTCGCAGGTCTCAATCGCAAACAACTCAGGCTTTTGGCATTTGGCGCGCGTTGGTACACCGCGACGAAGGGAGAGGTCGTGTTCAACAAAGGTGACGCGCCCAAGGATGGTGCCTATGTGTTGATCAACGGGACTGCAGACCTCTTTCAGCCCCGCTCGGATGATAAAGACGAGCTGATCGCAACCGTTGGACCGGGCGCGCTGGTTGGAGAGCTTGGGTTGATCCGCGACGAGCCACGCGCGCTGAGCATGGTGGCGACATCAGACCTCAAATGTCTGCGGGTCGGTGCCGAAGAGTTCCTTGCCGTCGTCGAAAACGATGCGGCCACGGCATTCAAACTGCTGCAGGTCGTTGCAGGCTATGTAAACAGTTGATCCTACGGATCAATCGTCAGAGCAGAACAGCGAATAGAGCAGCCCGATCACCTGCTCTGTGTTGTCGTCAGACAGCGAGTAATAGATCGTCTTGCCTTCCCGTCGCGTCACAACCAGCCCTTCGTCACGCAACCGTGCGAGCATCTGGCTGACCGCAGCCTGCCGGATGTTCAGCAGAGCTTCCAATTCACCGACCGACCGTTCGCCTTCGCCGAGATGGCACAAGATCATCAGCCGTCCTTCATGCGCGAGTGTCTTGAGATAAGTCGCCGCATCACGGGCGCGGGCTGCCATGTCCTGGGGGAAGCCCTTGGGAAATGAGTTTGCAGTTTGAAGTGTCACGTTAAACATATCCGAAAAATACAGGTTATGCGCAGCATACTGCCTCAAACTGCGGCCCGATGTCACCCCTCTGTGGCAGGTGCGCCGCCCTGGAATGCGTTGCCGTTGACGTAATCGCAGGGGTCTTCCTGCATCTGCAAATGCAAGTCGTCGCCCCGGTAGGGATGCGCGCGCGCCAAGTCCTCGTCAACGTCGATGCCCAGCCCGGGTGCCGTCGGTGGTGTCACAAAGCCGTCCTGCACCGTGATTGCATCCTTGATCAGGGCAGCATGAAATGGGGTCTCTATGGTTTCGGCCATCAGGATATTGGGGATCGATGCCGCCAGTTGGATGTTTGCGGCCCACTCGACGGGACCCGCATAGAGATGCGGTGCTATTTGGGCATTGTAGGCCTCGGCCATCGCCGCGACCTTTTTCATCTCCCATATCCCGCCTGCACGGCCAAGCGCGGGTTGCAGGATCGACGCCGCACCGGATTGCAGCACCGCACCGAACTCTGCCTTGGTGGTCAGCCGCTCGCCGGTGGCGACCGGGATGCGAACGCTGGACGCCACGCGGGCCATTTCAGAGACGTTGTCAGGCGGCACCGGTTCCTCGAACCAGAGCGGCGCGTATGGTTCCAGCGCCTGACCCAGCCGGATTGCGCCCGCCGTGGTGAATTGCCCGTGGGTACCAAAGAGCAGATCGGCCTTGTCGCCGACTGCCTCGCGGATGGCACGGCAAAAGGCGACCGACTGCGAAATGTCGTTCATCGCGGGCATGTGCCCACCGCGCATCGTATAGGGGCCAGCGGGGTCGAATTTCACCGCGGTATAGCCCTGCCTTACCATTTCAGCGGCGGTTTCGGCGGCCTGATCCGGTGAGGTCCAGAAGTCGTTCAGATTATGCTGCGGCAGCGGGTAGAGATAAGTATAGGCGCGGATGCGGTCATTCATCCGCCCGCCGATCAGGGCGTGAACCGGGCGGCCACGGTCCTTGCCCAGAATATCCCAGCAGGCGATCTCAAGACCGGAAAACGCACCCATCACCGTCAGGTCCGGACGTTGCGTAAAGCCAGACGAATAGGCGCGACGGAACATCAATTCGATGTTCTCGGGGTTTTCGTCGCGCATGTGCCGGTCAAAAACGTCGTTGATCACCGCGCGCATCGCCGTTGGTCCGACGGACGAGGCGTAACATTCGCCCCAGCCTGTGATGCCGGTATCGGTGGTCAGTTTGATCAGAATCCAGTATCGCCCGCCCCAACCCGGCGCGGGTGGCGCGGTCACGATGATATCAAGATCACGCAGTTTCATGTGCTGCTCCGTACTATCGGGATCAGTGGCTGGATCAGAACAGGATGACGTTGCGCTTGGCACTGCCGGTCTTGGTATCGGCAATTGCCTCGTTGATCTGATCAAGCGACCAACGGCCTGAAATCAGCTCGTCCAGCTTCAACCGGCCTTGTTGATAAAGATCCACCATCCAGGGAATATCGCGCTGGATGACCGTATCCCCCATCTTGGAACCGATCAGGCCCTGACCCTGATACGACATGCCCATCGGGCTGTATTCGGAATGCGAATCTGCATGAGGCATGCCGATCATGATCGCCTTGCCGCCCCAGCCCAGATATTTCGGCGCGTCGTTATAGGCACCGGCAGCACCAACCGTCACCATGACCGCATCCGCACCGCGCCCGCCCAACGCCTTGTAGGATTTGCGCCAGGGTTTCGGATCACTCGCCAACACACCATGTGTGGCGCCAAACTCCTTGGCGATGTCGAGCTTTTCTTCGGTCATATCCACGGCCACGATGCGCCGCGCCCCGGCAATCCGTGCGCCTTGAATCGCGTTGAGCCCAACGCCGCCTGCGCCGATCACGACGACGTCCTGCCCGGCGCGCAGGTTCGCTGCATTCACAGCGGCACCTACGCCGGTGATGACGCCACATGACAGCAGGCAAGCCGCCTCGCGCGACATGTCGGAAGGGATCTTCACGATCTGGCTGCGGTGAATCACAACCTTTTCGGCAAAGGCGCCACAGGCCATCGCCTGCAGCAAGGGTTCGCTGTCTGCTGTGGTGATCGGCCCTTGCACCCCGTCTGTCGGGTTCTCGCAGATTGTCGGCTTGCCACCCGCGCAGTTTGGGCAGGTGCCGCAGGCGCGGATCAGCGTCACAACCACGGTATCGCCGGTCTGGAACTCTGACACACCATCGCCGAGGGCGGTTATGACGCCGGCCGCCTCGTGCCCGTAGACCGCGGGCAGATGTCCGCCCCACGCGCCCTCAGCATAAGAAATGTCGGAATGGCAGATCGCGACCGCATCAAGCGTCACTTCGACCTCGCCGAAACCCGGATCGGCGAGCCGGATATCTTCGATCACCAATGGCGCGCCAAATTCACGGCACACTGCAGCCTTGATTGTCTGCATGAATATTCTCCCCGTTTCTTGAAAATCACCGTGGACCGGGCCTTTGGTCTCTGCAAGCGGGAATTCCCTATGACGGACCCGAAGTGGTCCGGCTGCGCAGAAAGATTACGAGAGCCAGCACCATGAGGACGAGTGACACGAGAAACGGTGCTCCGGCAAAGTGAATGGGGGCCTCTTCACGGGTAAAGGCCGCAAAGACCGAGGTCATCATCAAGGGCGATACTATCATCGACAATGCGGCGGCACTGGTCAGCACACCCTGCAATTCGCCCTGTGCATCATCCGGCACAGCCTGGGACATGATGCCCTGCAATGCGGGGGTAATTACTGCGCCGAGTGCGGCAATCGGGGTCAACAGGAGTGCGACGGTGCCGTGCGTGACCGCCGCGATCAACCCAAGGGCAAATGTGTCAAACACCAGCCCGTAGACAACGGTGCGCCATTCCCCGAGCCAGCGCAGGATGTAGCGGATCAGCCAACCCTGAACGATGGCCATCGTAATCCCGAACAGCGCCAGCGAAACCCCGATTGTCTGCGGTGTCCAACCAAACCGGGCCTGGGTAAAAAACGACCACACGGCAGGATAGACATAAAAAGCGACGGAATAGATGAAATAGACCGCCAGCAAGCGCCCGATACCGGGTAGCCGTGCGACGCTGACAAAGGCACCAAGCGGATTGGCGCGGGTCCAGTGAAACGGACGGCGGTTTGCCTCGGTCAGGGTCTCGCGCAGGATCAGCCAGCCGAACCCTGCGTTCAAGGCCGCGAGCAGGGCGGCGGCATAGAACGGGGCACGGGTGCCGTATTCGCCCAGCAGCCCGCCGACAAGCGGGCCGAGCACAAAGCCGACACCAAAGCCAGCTCCAATCAGGCCAAAGTTTGCGGCCTTTTCACCGGGTTTGGAAATGTCGGCCATATAGGCGCTTGCGGTGCCGTGGGTCGCGGCGGTGATCCCTCCGATAATGCGCCCGACAACCAACAACCACATCGTGCTGGCCACGGCCATCAGGATGTAGTCGAGCACCATGACGACCAGTGACAACAGCAGTACCGGCCTGCGGCCATAGCGATCAGAGAGGCTGCCCAACAATGGGCTGAAAAGGAACTGCATCACGGCAAATACCGTCGACAGCACCCCGCCCCACAGCGCGGCAGACGCGAGGGAGCCACCCTGCACCTCAAGGATGAGGGCGGGCATCACCGGCATGATCAACCCAATACCAATGGCATCGAGCATGACAGTGATGACAATGAACAAGACGGGCAGTCGCAACGGCTGGGTTCCTGAGCGGCGGATCAGACTGCCCTAAGACCTGCGTGTTGAAAAGTCACGTTTGGATGGCGACACTGCCGTCACGTCAGATGCGATGGCACAAGGCAATGTGACGTTCGCGGCTCCGAACGCTCAGAGGTCTCTTGAAATTTGATCCAGCAAAGCGGCCAGCGCGGCAGGGTCAGCGAAGAACGGAGAATGCGAGGTTGGCAACGCATGCACCCGGTCACGTGGCCAGTCGCGGGTCATTTCGACCTGATACTCCGGAGGGATCGTCTGATCGTTGGTGCAGCGGATATAGGCTTTTGGAACGCGTTCAAAGTTGCTGGTGATCGCCAGCGGAGTCGTCTGGGGCAGGATCGTCTGTGGGCCAAGATGCTTTAGCGCAAAAGCCACGGTTTCATCTGTGCAGTCATTGTAGAACAGGGCAGGGGCCTGTTCTGGGTCTATGGTGAGGGTCAGGCCGTCTGGCGCATGCACCACAGCGGATTGGGTCAGTTGTCGCGGCGCGCGCTTGCGTACATCGGCCATCGACAGCCCCGAGACTGGAACAATGGCGCAGAGAAAGACCAGCCCGCGCATCGCGTCCGGGTTAGCCTCGGCAGCGGCGCTGATCGGATAGCCACCCCAAGAATGCCCGACAACGATGGTGTCCGGATGACTGGCGGCAAGAACCGCATCGCGGCACGCGTCAAGCGTTTGCTCATTGACCGGCGTGGTGTCCTGCCCATGGCCGGGGAGGTCGATCGCTTTGGCAGAATGGCCAAGCGCGGCCAGTTCCGGGATCAGGTCCCGCCAGCACCACGCGCCATGACAAGACCCGTGGACGAGCAGAAAATTGACCTCGCGATCAGACATGGCCAATATCTGCAAGGAATTGTGTCAGCACCCCTGCGTATTCCACAGGGTTCTCGACACAGGGCAAATGCCCCGCGCCTTTCATCAGATGGAATTGCGAACCGGGGATCAGATTGACCGTTTCGCGCACCAAATCGGGAGGTGTTGCGCCGTCCTGATCCCCGGCGATCCCAAGCGTCGGCAGGCGTAAACCGCTGGTCGGCGTAAAGAAATCGGTGCCTGCAATAGCGGCGGAACATCCGGCATAGCCATCGCGTGGTTGGCGGACCAGCATGTTGCGCCAAAGGGCAAGCTCTGGTGTGGCGCGAAATGCCTTGCTGAACCATCGCTCCATGACCGCATCAGCGAGAGACTCAATGCCACCCGCCTTGACCGCATTGATCCGGTCGTTCCACATATCCGCCGTTCCGATCTTGGCGGCGGTGTTGGACAGCACCATGGCGCGCACGAGATCAAGACGCTTTACCGCAAGACCCTGCGCAATCATGCCGCCGATCGAAAGGCCGACAAAGGCACAGTCCCGTATTTCGAGCAGATCAAGCAGCTGTTCGGCGTCCCGCACGAGTGCTCCCATCGAATAGGGCGCGCCGGGGCCGGAAGACAGGCCATGACCTCGTTTGTCATAGCGAATAAACTTCAGGCCCTTGGGCAACAGCGGCAGGATCGGGTCCCACAGCCGCAGATCGGTGCCCAGTGAATTTGAAAAGACGACCGGGGCCCCGTCTGGGTCACCGTCGACACGATAGTGAAGCTGAACATCGCCCAGATCGGCAATCTGCATGAAACCGTTTCTCCCGAAAATTGTCGTGAACCTAACCTAGCTGCCAAATCTTGCCAACGCATCGCGGAACACGCCCGCGTCGACATTGCCGCCGGTTGCAACGGCGATCACCGCGTCGCCTTCGATCTGATCGCCATGAAACAAGGCGGCGGCCAGGGCCACGGCACCGCCGGGTTCAACCACGATCTTGAGCCGCGAAAAGGCAAGTGCCGAGGCGTGCAATGCCTTGTCATCCGTCACGACAAGGCCGGGTCCGCAAAGCCGTTTTAGGATCGGAAAGGTGATCTGCCCCGGCTCGGGCGTCAGGATGGCATCGCAGAGTGATCCTGACATGCTGTTGTTGCGCTCGATCCCGCCACTGGCCAGTGACCGTGTGACGTCGTCAAACCCTTCGGGCTCAACCGGGCGGGGCCGCAGGTCGGGGGCTCTGGCTTCCAGCGCCAGCGCGATACCCGAGGTCAACCCGCCGCCGCCGCAACACACCAGTACATCAGCCTGCGTTACGCCTTGTTCGGCGGCCTGTTCCGCGATCTCAAGGCCGGTGGTTCCCTGACCCGCGATCACCTGCGGTTCGTCAAATGGCTTAATCAGCGTCAGATTACGCTCGTTGGAGAGCCGGTCGCCGATGGCGTCGCGGTCTTCGCTTGCGCGGTCATACAGAACGACCTCGGCCCCCAGGGCGCGCGTATTGTCGATCTTAACCCGGGGCGCATCTGCGGGCATGATGATTACGGCAGGTACGCCATGAATTTTTGCGGCGAGGGCCACGCCCTGTGCATGGTTGCCACTAGAGAATGCAATAACACCGCGCGCACGGGTTTCCGGTGGTAGTGCTGATACAGCAGACCAACCGCCGCGAAATTTGAAACTGCCGGTGTGTTGCAGGCATTCCGGTTTCACCAGCACCCGTCGGCCCGCGATCTCGTCCAGAAACGGCGATGATAGCAGCGGTGTGCGCCGTGCGTGGCCGTGCAGCCGCTCGGCTGCGGCTTCGATCATTTCTAGATTGCTCATTGGGCGTCTTTCAGGATGCGATTGATCAGGTCTAGGCTTTCCGGTTCATTCAAGAGCGGCACATGGCCCCGGTTCGGAACCGTTGTCGCAATCAAGCCGGGATGCCGGGCCTGCATTTCAGCGAGCGTCTCAGGCGAAAGGATATCGGAATTGGCCCCCCGCAATACACCGACGGGCAGGGGCCGCAACGCATCGAACAAGGGCCAGAGGTCGGGCGGTGGGCCAGCTTCTGCCTGAGCCAGCAGCGCGTCCCGCAGGTGCAGATCATAGCGCAGGGTCAGCCCGGTCGGCGTCTCCTCGTACTGCGCCGCCGCGAGGGCGAGCCAGATGTCGGTTGTCAGATCAGGAAACTGCGGGCCCAATGCCGCCGCCATCGCCTCGGCCGCTTCCTTTAGCGACCGATGGGAGGGGGCGCGGCCAACATACTGCATGATCCGCTCAATGCCGCCCGGAGCGATGACCGGCCCGACATCGTTCAGGATCACACCCGCCAACCTGTCCGGGTGCATGGCTGCCAGGGCCATTGCAATCAAACCGCCGCGTGACGTGCCCAGAATCGTGACCTTTTCCAGCTCTAGATGGTCGAGCAGGGCAGTGACATCCTGCGCCTCTTGCGGGACAGAGTAGGTGTTGAAATCGCTCGCATAATCCGATTTCCCCCGCCCACGATAGTCCATCGCAACCATCCGGCAGGAGGCCATATGGGGTTTGAGAAAACCAAAGTCGCGGGTGTTGCGTGTCAGGCCCGGCAGGCACAACAGCGGTTGCCCTGTTCCGGTATCTTCAAAGTACAGGCGCAGCCCGTCAGCGGTCGTGAAATGCGTCATTGTTCATGCACCAGATCGGGTATGGGCGTGAGGTCGGTCAGAATATGGGCCGGCGTCCAGGGCAGCCGGTCCACCGGTTCGGCGGCGCGGTTCACCCAAGCGGTGTGAAATCCGTAGCCTGTTGCACAGCCCGCGTCCCAGCCATTTGACGAGACGAACAACACCTCGGATTTGCTGCAGTTGAACCGGTCCTCGACCAGCTTGTAGACCGATGCGGCGGGCTTGAAAATGCCAACAGATTCCACGGACAGCACATCATCCAATACGTCTCCGATCCCTGCCGATTGCACCGCACCATCCAGCATCGCAGGCGACCCGTTGGACAGGATCGCGGTTTGCAATCCGGCCTCTTTCAGCGCGCGCAGCATCGCGGGCACTTCGGGATAGGCCTGAAGCTCCCAATAAAGATCGAGCAGGCGCTGTCGCAGCGCCGGATCGCCATCCAGCCCCGAGGCTTCCAGCGCCCAGTCCAGACCGTTCTGCGTAACCTCCCAGAAATCGGAGTGGGCACCGGCCACGGCGCGCAGCCATGTGTATTGTAACTGCTTCAGCCGCCAGTGGTTGGCGACCTCTGCCCAACGTTCGGCCAGCTTGGGAAATTGATCCTCTTGCGCAGCGGTTCGCGCGGCGGCTGAGACGTCAAACAATGTGCCATAGGCATCAAAGACGCAGGTTGTGATGGTCATGGCGCGCTCCGTTTTGCGCGCAACGTTGCACAGTTGGGTACAGGTGGAAAGGGTGGCCACGGATGATTTTGAACCGGAATTCGGGTAGGGTGTCGTCATCTCAAATCTTGAAAGGGGAGGATCATGTCCGAATTCCGCGGTGCTATTTGGTGGAACGAGTTGATGACGCATGACATTGACCATGCGCAGGCCTGGTATCGCCGAGTCTGCGGGTGGCGGTTTCAGACCACTCCTGCTGCGGATGGCGGCGACTATCACGTGGCCTATCTCGGGGCGCAGCCGGTGGCGGGCATGCTGGATATGTCCGGGATGGAACGCCACGCCGAAACGCGTTCGCAATGGGTCGCATATGTGGCCGTGGACGATCTGGAAACCGCGTTGCATCAGACAGAAACTGGCGGTGGCCAGATCGCTCGCGAACCATTTGAAGTGCCGCATGTCGGGCGCATCGCAATCGTGCATGACAACGTCGGGGCGCTGCTGGGATTGATCGTTCCCGAAACCGCAGGTTGAGACGCGCGTGGAGATCGAAACGTCCGCCTATCAGGCCTTCAAACTCTGGCTGGCCAGCAATATTCCGTTGGATCGCAACACGTACCATTACCTCATCGGGGCGGGGTTGCTGGGGATCGCGCTGTTCAATGTGCGCAAGCATCCGAGAACGCGGCCGTTCGCATTGGCCGTGGTCATCGCGGGTGTTTTGGGGTTCGCGATGGAACTTGCGGACCTGCGCGATGATATGGCGTCACTGGGGCACTGGCGATGGGGGGCGAGCCTGCTGGATCTGGGTCGCACAATCGCCCTGCCGCTCGCCGGGTTTATCGTGGTGCGGTGGGTGCTGAAATGGCCTGCAAGGGCGCCGGAGCGGCCGGTGCAGAGATGATTTAGCCCCGTCACTTTACATCAGCCACGTCTCTTGTAGGGTCGCCCGCCGAAAGCACCCGCGCAGATACGCGGCCTTTGACACTCATTCCCTCAAACAGATTGGATCCCTATGACCCAGGTTAAAACCGGCGACACCGTACGTATTCATTACACAGGAACCCTGCTTGACGGCAGCACATTTGACAGCTCTGAAGGGCGCGAGCCATTGGAATTCGAAGTTGGATCGGGTCAGATTATCCCCGGTCTGGATTCGGCCATTCCGGGCATGGCGCAGGGCGACAAGAAGACCGTGAATGTCCCCTGTGTCGATGCCTATGGCCCGGTTCAACCCGGCATGAGGCAGTCTGTCGCCCGCGAGAACATTCCCGAAGAGATCCCGCTCGAAGTTGGTCTGCAGTTGCAGATGCAATCCCCTGAGGGGCAGGTTTTGCCGGTGACGGTGGTTCAGATCGGAGAGGCGGAAGTCGAGTTGGACGCTAACCATCCGCTTGCCGGGCAGGACCTGACATTCGATATCGAACTGGTCTCTATTGCCGACTGAATTGCAGCAGATTGCGGGGCTGACGGTTTGGCAAGCCAAGACCGGTGTTTTCGGTTAGGTTTGCCGAAAACCGCCGGTCGCCCGGCGCGCCATTTGGGAGGCAGAGCAGATGCTTGCAGACAGCTACGGAAATCCGATTTCAACGTCGTCACAATCAGCGCGCGATCATTATGATCGTGGGCTGAGGCTGTTTCTGGGTGGTGAATACGGCGCATTGCAGGCGTTTCAGGCGGCTGTAACCGAGGACCCGGATTTCGCACTCGGCCATGCGGCCTGTGCCCGCGCGGCGATGATGTCGGCACAGATGGCCGAGGCCAAGGCCGCGATTCAACGGGCGCAGGATTCGGCTCACGCTGTTGAGACGCGGGAACGGCAGCATATCGATTGTATCGGATTGCTGCTGTCCGGGCAGGCGCAAAAGGCCCGCACGGCCGTTTTGGCGCATGTGCAGACCTACCCGCGCGATGTGCTTGCCGCGCAGCTATGCGCCAATGTATTCGGCCTGATCGGGTTTTCGGGCGAGGTGGGTCGAGAGGCAGAGTTGCTGGCCTACACGTCATCGCTGTTGCCGCATTATGGCGAGGACTGGTGGATGATGTCGATGCATGCGTTGTCGCTGTGCGAGACAGGGCAGGTCGATGCATCCCGGACCCTGATGGAGAAGTCGCTGGCGCTGAACCCGCGCAACGCAAACGCCGCGCATTTCAAGGCGCACGCCCAATACGAGGCAGGAGAGACCGCAGCAGGCCGCGCCTATCTGACCGGTTGGCTGGCCGATTATGACGATCGCGCCGTATTACATGGCCACCTGCAATGGCATGTGGCGCTCTGGGCGCTGCATCAGGGGGATGCGGATGCGATGTGGCAGGCGGTTGATGCCGGTATCGCTCCGGGCGCGGCCAAGGGTCTACCGATCAACATTCTGACAGACACCGCCGCGATCCTCTATCGGGCGGAACTGGCGGGACTGTCTGTCGAACCTGATCGCTGGCGGAGCCTGAGCGATTATGCCGCGCAGATGTTCCCGAACACGGGTCAGAGCTTTGCCGATCTGCACGCGGCGCTTAGCCACGCGATGGCCGGGCAAGGGGATCGGCTGGCACATATTGCAGACACGGCGACCGGGTTTGCCGGTGATCTGGTAAAGCCGCTGGCGCGTGCCTGGGGATCGATTGCGCGGGAAAACTGGGCGGAGGCGTTGAATGAACTGATCGTCGTGCTGCCCACGACCGAACGTGTCGGCGGCAGCCGTGCGCAGCGCGATCTGTTGGAACTGACCTATGCCAATGTGCTGATGAAACTGGGGCAGACCGACGAGGCACGGCGCAGCCTTGCCCTGCGCCGCCCGGTTCTCGCGGATGCGCCGCCCTTGGCCGGCTTGGTCTGACGATCAGAGAAAATCAGGCTGCGGCATACCTAAAACGTGAAAACCGCCATCAACGCGGATGATTTCGCCGGTGGTGCAGGCCCCGGCGTCCGAGGCCAGATAGACTGCCGTGCCGCCAACGGCATCAAGCGTTGCATTGCTGCGAAGGGGGGCGTTTTGGTCGGTGTGCTTGTAGGTCTTGCGCGCGCCGCCGATAGCCGCCCCGGCCAGCGTTTTCATCGGGCCGGGTGAGATCGCGTTAACACGGATGCCCTCGGGACCGAGATCATTCGCCAGATACCGGGTCGCGGATTCCAGCGCGGCCTTGGCTACACCCATCACGTTGTAATTGGGTACAACCCGATTGCTGCCCTGATAGGTCAGGGTCATCAGTGTACCACCGTTTTCGATCATCATCGGATGCGCCCGTCGGGCGATATCGATTAAGGAATAGGCGCTGATATCGAGCGAGTTCTTGAAATTCGCACGGCTGGTATTGAGGAACCGGCCCGTCAATTCAGATTTGTCGGAAAACGCGATGGCGTGGACGACAAAGTCGATCGTCGTCCAGCGCGCTGCCAGTTGCTCGAACGCCGCGTCCAGCGAGGCGTCGTCGGTGACGTCAACATCTACCATAAAGTCAGAACCAACCGTCGCCGCCAAGGGCTCCAGCCGTTTGCCAAACGCCTCGCCCTGATAGGTGAATGCCAACTCGGCCCCGGCCTTATGCATGGCTCGCGCAATGCCCCATGCGATCGACCGGTCATTGGCAACCCCCATCACAAGGCCGCGTTTTCCTTTCAAGACATCTGACATGATCCGGTCCTTACTCTTTGAATTTCGACAGGATCATCGAACCGTTGGTGCCGCCAAAGCCAAAGCTGTTGGTCATGACACTGTCCAGTCCCGCGTCCGTTACGGTTTCCAGCGCGATTTCGGATGGATCCAGTGCGGGATCCAGCGTTTCGACATTGATCGAGGGGGCGATAAAGTCGTTATCCAGCATCAACAGGCTAAAGATCGCCTCCAGCGCGCCAGCGGCGCCCTGCGCATGGCCCGTCATCGACTTGGTCGAGCTGATCGGCGGGGTCGAGCCTTGCCCGAACACCCGGCGTACGGCTTCGACTTCGCCGACATCGCCGACCGGGGTGCTGGTGCCGTGGGCGTTGATATAGCCGACCTTTCGCCCTTCGGGCAGGGTCGACAGCGCAAGACGCATGGCGCGCTCGCCGCCTTCACCAGAGGGCGCGACCATATCATGCCCGTCGCTGGTCGCTGCATAGCCGGTGACCTCGGCATAAATTTTTGCGCCGCGTGCCTTGGCGTGTTCCAACTCTTCCAGCACAAGAATGCCGCCGCCACCGGAAATCACGAAACCGTCCCGGTCAGCATCAAACGCACGCGAGGCTGTCTGCGGAGCATCGTTGTATTTGGATGACATCGCGCCCATCGCGTCGAACAGGCAGGACAGCGTCCAGTCCAGTTCCTCGCCGCCACCGGCGAACATCACGTCCTGCTTGCCCATCATGATCTGTTCCGCCGCATTGCCGATACAATGCAGCGAGGTTGAACAGGCCGAGGTGATCGAATAGTTGATGCCCTTGATCTTGAACGCGGTCGCCAGATTGGCCGAAATCGTCGAAGACATGCATTTGGGTACGGCAAAGGGGCCGATCCGCTTGGTCGCGCCGTTCTTGAGAACAGTCTGGTGCGCGGTCAGCATGGCGCTGGTTGATGGCCCGCCGCTACCGGCAACGAGGCCGGTGCGTGGGTTGACGATATCGTCCTCTGCCAACCCGGAATCCGCGATTGCCTCGCTCATCGCGATATGGGCATAGGCAGCACCTGGTCCCATGAACCGCAGGGTCCGCTTGTCGACATGCTCTCTGGGGTCGATCTTCAGCGTACCGGCGACCTGACTGCGAAAGCCATGTTCAGCCATTTCCGGGCTCGCCTCGATCCCGGAGGTTCCGGCCCGAAGTGCGGCAAGAACTTCGGCTGCATTGTTTCCGATGGACGAGACAATGCCCAGCCCAGTGACTACGACGCGGCGCATCGGCGGTCTCCTATGTGGTGGCCCTTGAGGGGCGCGATCAGGTCTCGGCGGTTGCCAGACCCACCTTCATGTCCTTAACGGAATAAATCTCTTCGCCGTCGGCGACAACCCGTCCATCGGCCACACCCAGTTTGAGCTTGCGGTCGATGATGCGAGTCATGTCGACGTAATAGGTCAGCATCTTGCGATCCGGGCGGACCATCCCCTTGAGCTTGACCTCGCCCACACCCATGGCCATGCCACTGCCCAGCATGCCGCGCCAGCCGAGGTTGAAGCCTGTCAGCTGCCATAGCCCGTCCAGTCCAAGACAGCCGGGCATGATCGGGTTGCCGGGAAAATGGCATTTGAAGAACCAGAGTTCCGGTGTGATGTCAAACTCGGCGACCACGTGACCCTTGCCACGACTGCCGCCATCATCACTGACTTCGGTAATCCGGTCCATCATCATCATTGGAGGTTCCGGCAGTTGCGCATTGCCGGGGCCAAAAAGCTCGCCACGCGCGCATTTCAGTAATCCGTCCTTGTCAAAGCTGCTGGGATATTGGGCCATGCTGCTGCCTTTCCTCACAAATTCTGTGTCCCGTCTAACATCGCGTTTGCACCTCCTGCAAGGGGACTGCCTGGGTGTGAAACCTGTGACATCGCCGCACTTGCGAATGAATTTCAATTGAATTTTGTGTGCCCGGGCCCTTATATAGAGATCAGGTGAAGAAGCGGGACGTAATCATGACCCCAACTGCGATTGGAAATGCGGCCGGATGGCTGGGCGAGGCGGGATTGCGCCCGACCCGTCAGCGACTGGCGCTGGCCGAGTTGCTTGTCGGTGATGGCAAGCATCGCCATGTGACGGCAGAAAGCCTGTTTGAAGCGGCGCAGTCTACCGGCGCCGCCGTGTCGTTGGCAACGGTTTACAACACGCTCCGGGCGTTTTGCGAGGTCGGGTTGCTTCAGGAAGTGACCGTCGATGGCTCCAAGAGCTACTTTGACACCAATACGCACGACCACCCGCATTTTTATTGGGAAGATGAGGGACGTCTAAGTGATGCGCCTTCAGACCAGTTGGTGATCGCGCAGGTGCCGGATGCGCCCAAAGGTGCCGAGATTGCTTCGGTGGATGTCGTGATCCGCCTGCGCAAGACGCGCTGACAGCTTCATAATTCAGGTTTGTGCGGCGGGCCTTCTGAGTTGCCCGCCACGACGGCGTTGCGTCAACCGGCAATCATTTCCGATTGCCGTACAATGACTTCGGCCTGTTTGATCGAGGCGATATCAACAAGCCGACCCTTGTAGACCGTAGCCCCTTCGCCATTGGCCTTGGCCTGTTCCATCGCCGCAAGAATCTCGCGTGCCTCGGCGACGGCTTCGTCAGATGGAGTAAAGACTTCGTTCGCCAGCGCGATCTGCTTGGGATGAATGGCCCATTTTCCGACCATTCCCAGTGTTGCCGAGCGGCGCGCTTGCGCGCGGAAACCGTCATCATCCGAAAAATCGCCAAAGGGACCATCAACCGGCAGAATGCCGTGCGTCCGGCAGGCGGCAACAATCGCCGTATGCGCCCAGTGCCACGGGTCCGACCAGTGCTTCTGGCCATCGTGAATCATATAGTAGTTTTCCTGCGTACCGCCGATGCCGGTGGTCTGCATGCCCATCGACGCTGCGAAGTCGGCAGCACCAAGGCTCATCGCGACGAGGCGGGGCGACGCGGCGGCGATTTCCTCGACATGGGCGATACCGGCGGCGCTTTCGATGATCACCTCGAAATCGATCTTCTTGCTGCGGCCTTTGGCGGCTTCGATCGCGGTGACCAGCGCGTCAACGGCGTATAGATCGCCGGCGCAACCGACCTTGGGGATCATGATTTGGTCCAAACGTTCGCCTGCCTGTTCCAGCAGGTCGACCACGTCGCGGTACCACCACGGTGTGTCCAGCCCGTTGATGCGCACCGACAAGGTCTTGGTGCCCCAATCCACGTCCGAAATCGCAGCAATGACGTTGGCGCGCGCCTGTTCCTTGTCGGTGGGGGCGACTGAGTCTTCGAGATCGAGGTTGATCACATCTGCCGCGCTGCTGGCCATTTTCTCGAACAATGCGGTGCGAGAGCCGGGGCCGAACAACTGGCAACGGTTCGGTCGGGCCGGGGCAGCGGGTTGCAAACGAAAGCTCATGATCGGGCCTCTTGGATAAGGAAGTTGCGATTTTTCTGCTTCCGGAGGTATTAAATTACGCTGCGGCCCGCAAGAGATATTGTGCAGATGCAGAAAGACAGAAGAATCGCCCTGTCTTGCCGCCGTCTGAACAGTTTGTAGACGACGAAGAAACGTGATGTGATTGCAACAAGCCTGGTGATTAGTTGTGCATAATTTGGAATTGTTCGAAGAAACTACTGAAATTTTCACCTGCTGAGGAAATATCCGCATGCAATCCCGGCAGCGATCGTGAATCCTGCCGGAAACAGTGATTCACGCAATAGGATGCATACCATGATCGAAACCCCATACCTGCTTTTTCTCGGAGATGCTCCTGACCAACTGGCCGCCAAAGTGGCGCAGGGTATCAAGGACTGGCGCCCGGAAAACGCCGTGGGTCAAATCCGCCTTGAGGGATGTCAGGCGGATGTAGGCCTGACCGATATGACGTTGGAAGAAGCACGCGAAGCCGGCGCAAAAACGCTGGTGATCGGTGTCGCGAACCGGGGCGGTGTGATCAGCCCGGCCTGGAAAGAGGTGCTGATCGCGGCGCTGGAGATGGGATATGATCTGGCGTCGGGCCTGCATAATTTGCTGCGTGACGAAGGTGATCTGGTGGCAGCATCGCAAACCTTTGGCGGTACATTACATGATGTTCGTGTACCTTCGGTCGGCTATCCGATTGCCAATGGTGTAAAGCGGTCCGGCAAGCGTGTGCTGGCGGTAGGAACCGACTGTTCCGTGGGCAAGATGTATACGGCATTGGCGCTGGACGATGCGATGCGGCGTAAGGGCATGAAAAGCACCTTTCGTGCTACTGGACAGACCGGCATTCTGATCACCGGGCATGGCGTGCCGCTGGACGCAGTGATCGCGGATTTCATGGCAGGGTCCATCGAATATCTGACGCCAGACAATGACGAAGATCACTGGGACATCATCGAAGGGCAAGGCAGCCTGTTTCATGTTTCCTATTCCGGCGTGACCATGGCGCTGATCCACGGCGGACAACCCGATGCGCTGATCCTGAGCCACGAGCCAAGCCGCCCGCATATGCGTGGCCTGCCGGGGTATGCATTGCCGACACTCGAAGCGTTGCGCGACACGGTTCTGCCGCTCGCGCGCGTGGCGAACCCCGCATGTCAGGTCGTCGGGATCTCGGTCAACACGCAGAAAATGAGCGAAGACGAGGCGCTGAGCTATCTGGCCGAGGTTGAGGCGCGGATGGGTCTGCCCGCTGTTGATCCGTTCCGGCAAGGTGCAGATCGGCTGGTCGAAGCGCTTTCAGCCCTGTAGGCAGGATTGCGTGGCCGCCGGTGAAGCCTCCGGCGGGAGTATTTTTGCAAAGATGAAGGAGCGGGCGCGTGCAAATTGAAGTGAGGCGCGATGTTTTCCGTCTGGCGCAGGTGTTCACGATCAGCCGGGGCTCGCGCTCTGAGGCGCGGGTGCTAACCTGTGCGATAACTGATGGCGAGGCGACGGGGCGCGGAGAATGCGTGCCCTATGCGCGCTATGACGAGACGCTGGACAGTGTGCAGGCACAGATCGAAGGGCTGCCAGCCGATATTGATCGCGAAGGGTTGTACGATCTGTTGCCGGCGGGCGCTGCGCGGAATGCCGTAGATTGCGCGCTGTGGGATCTTGAGGCGAAGCAGTCGGGCAAGCGTGTTTGGGAATTGGCCGGGTTGGCCGCGCCGGGGCCTGAAATCACCGCCTATACGCTCTCGTTAGATACGCCTGAAGCCATGCGGGCGCAGGCGGCACAACATGCGCATCGTCCATTGCTCAAGATCAAGCTGGGCACAGCGGATGACATGCCGCGGCTGGAAGCGGTGCGCGCGGGGGCGCCGAACGCGCAGATTATCGTGGATGCGAACGAAGGCTGGTCGGCCGAGGTTTATGCCGATCTGGCCCCGCATCTTGTGAGGTTGGGTGTCGCGTTGGTGGAACAACCATTGCCTGCGGGACAGGACGAGGCGCTGTTGGGAATGGAGCGGCCGGTGCCGGTTTGTGCCGATGAAAGCTGTCATGATCGGAAAAGTCTGGAGGCGCTCAGGGGCAAATATGATGTGGTGAACATCAAGCTCGACAAGACCGGCGGCCTGACAGAAGCGCTGCGCCTGCGCGAAGAGGCGCTGGTGGCGGGATACGAGGTCATGGTCGGCTGCATGGTTGGATCGTCACTGGCGATGGCACCGGCGGTACTGGTTGCGCAGGGCGCGATGATCACGGACCTTGACGGCCCGCTTCTGTTGGCCGAAGACAGGCAGGAACCTTTGATTTATGATGGCGCCGGGGTGCATCCGCCACGCGCCGAGCTGTGGGGATAGACATGCGCACCGTATATGTAAACGGCGAATACCTGCCTGAAAACGAAGCAAAAATTTCGATCTTTGATCGCGGTTTCCTGATGGCGGATGGCGTTTACGAAGTGACCAGTGTGCTGGATGGCAAATTGATCGATTTTGCAGGTCATGCCACGCGGCTGGAACGCTCGCTGGGAGAGCTGGAAATGGCCAATCCTGTGAGTCAGGACGAGCTTCTGACAATTCACCGGGAACTGGTGGAGCGGAACGGGATCGATCAGGGTATGATCTATTTGCAGATCACCCGAGGCGCCCCTGCGGACCGGGACTTTGCCTTTCCGGACCCGGACGAAACGCCGTCATCCATCGTTCTGTTCACCCAGAACAAGCCCAACCTTGCTGACAATCCGGTTGCGAAAAAGGGCATCAAGGTCATTTCAATTGAAGATGTTCGTTGGGGGCGACGGGATATCAAGACCGTGCAGCTCCTCTATCCTAGCATGGGTAAGATGATGGCCAAAAAGGCCGGTGTGGATGATGCCTGGCTGGTAGAGGACGGCTTTGTGACCGAAGGCACCAGCAATAACGCTTATATCGTCAAGGACGGCAAGATCATCACCCGCGAGTGTTCGCATGACATCCTACATGGGATCACGCGGGCTGCGGTTCTGCGGTTTGCCGCAGAGGCGCAGATGCAGGTCGAGGAACGCAATTTCACTGTGGCCGAGGCGCAAGCCGCGGATGAGGCGTTTATCACCTCGGCGAGCACCTTTGTGATGCCGGTTGTCGAGATTGACGGGAGCGAACTTGGTGACGGAACACCGGGCCCGGTCGCAGTCCGGCTGCGGGAGATCTATCTGGAGGAAAGCCGCAAGGTTGCGGTTTAATTTGCGTTGTTCTTTTGGTGATCCCTCGGGTCTGATCTGAGCACGATTTCAGTGGCAGACAGCCCTCGCATTCGCGGCTAGGTTGCCATGGAACGCAACGCGCCGGAGCCATCCCCATGATCACAACCATCCTGACAATCCTGTTCCTGATCGTTGTTGCGCTGCTGGCGCTGTCGATCTTTCGCACACGCAGGATGGCGGCCGAGGCGGCGCGGCTGGTGCCGCAGGCCGGCGAGGTCGTGCCTGTGGCGGGTGGCCGCGTACATTATGTCGATCTTGGGCCGAAGGATGCACAAACGCTGGTCATGATCCACGGGCTAAGCGGGCAGTTGCAGCACTTTACTTATGCGCTGGCCGGATTGTTGGCGCAGCAATACCGGGTGATCGTGGTTGACCGACCCGGGTGTGGATATTCTACACGAGATTCGGACGCGCTGGCCGATCCCTCTGAACAAGGGCGGATGATCGGAGAGGCGCTCGACCGACTGGGCGTTGAACGCCCGGTACTGGTCGGGCATTCGCTGGGCGGCGCGGTGTCACTTGCGATGGCAATGGACCGGCCTGATCGGGTCGGGGGCTTGGCCTTACTGTGTCCGGCGACGCAGCACGAAGATGCCGTACCTGAAGTGTTCAAAGGGTTGCTGGTGAAATCGCCATTGGTGCGACGCCTTATCGGGGCGACCATTGCCGTGCCGATGGCGGCTGCAACCAAGGATCGCGTGCTGGGGATCGTTTTTCATCCCGAACCCCCGAGCCAGGATTTCATGATCGGCGCAGGTGGGGCGTTGGGTTTGCGACCCAAAGCATTTGTTGCCGCGTCATCGGATGCGGTGGCGTTGCGGGATTCCGGCAACGCGCAAAGCGCACGCTACGAGAAAGAGTTGCGTGTTCCCGGCGGCATCCTCTTTGGCGCGGCGGACGGGATTCTGTCTCCGGCAGTGCATGGGCATACGATGCAGGTGCATGGGCTCGAATATGAAACGCTGGAGGGACGAGGGCATATGATCCCGATGACCGCCCCTGCAGACTGTGCCGATTTTATTCGCCGGATGGCCGCGAAGGCGGCCTAGCTGATTGCGATCAGGTGATTGTCCCATGCAAGATCGGAGCGGCGGACAGGTTCTAGTCGGTCATCGGTCAGTGACCATGTACCTCCCAGCCCGTCAGTCACGGTAAAGCCCGCATCGATTCTGGGGGCGATACCGCATGCGTCTGCACGGCGCTGCACGGATCGGAGATTGCCTGACCGGTCATAGATTTGGACCCGCCCCCCGCGAGGCGAGGTGATGGCGATGTGGGTGCCGGAACCATCTATGGCGATGCTGCCTGCATAGCCTTGCATGGCGATGGATTCCACAAGATCGGCGTGAGCGAGGATCACCTGCTCGCCTCGTCTGTGCAGTCCGAGAAGCGGCACCGGGTCGGCGACGTCGCCCTGCCACTGCATTGCAAAGGCCAGCGTCCCGTCTGGCGCGGCGGCAAGGTGGCGGATGGAGTTCTGGTAAAGCTCTGGCGCCAGTTCGACCTGTTCGAGCATCGCGCCGCTGGTACTGAGGTAGCTGAGATTGGGCCGCATGGTGTCGAGGTTGAGTTTCGCTCGACCATGGGCTGGATGCGTGCGGATGCCACCATTGGCGACAGCCAGAACATCGCCGTCAAGCCGCAGGATATCGTGGGGGCCGATGCCGCCCGAAGAGAATTCACCGATGCGCCGATAGCCGTCTTTACGCGACCAGAGACCAATGCGGCCTGCGCCAGTGCCGATGTCGTTCTCTGTGGTGCAAAGAATGTCGCCGTCCGCGATGAACACGCCATGGCCATAAAAGTGATGACCATCAGGAGCGCTCAGGCGGTGGATGATCTGACCCTGTTTACAATCGATGATCAGCGCAAACTGGCCCGGCCTGCGGGCAAAGGCCACCGCTTCGGGGGCGTGGGGATGGGCGGCGGCGGCATGGCCTCGTCCGGGCAATGGAATTCGAAAGACCGGCGTTGCGGTGCGTGAAAGGCCAAAGAGGGCAAAGGAGCCATCAGGTTCACGGGCTGCGGCGAGATAGGCGGGGGCCCCTGCGTCGGCCCAGCCGAGCTTTGGCAGGGCGCTGGCCGCGAGCGCTGTGGTCAGAAAGCGGCGGCGGTTCTGCATCGCCTAATCTCCGTCGGCGGAATTGAAACCGGCGCTGACCCCAAGGGAAGCACCGATTTCCTGTTCAGCGGCATCGCGGATTGCGCGTACCCGTTGTTGCAAGGCCTCGACACGAATGCGGCCCTGTACGGTGGACACATCGGCAAAGATCGGGTCCGGGCGTTTGGCCGCTTCCATCGCTTCGGTAAATGCCGCGTCGGTCAGCGGCGTCGGGTCGTCTGACAGTGCGTTCGCGAATTCCTGCAGCGCCGCAAGAGAAAGTGTCACGTTTCGCAGGGAGCGGCTCGACCGGCGCGCCTCGGCCCGGTTGGGGCGGGGTCGATCAAAGGTACCCATCGGGCGGCCAAGCCGCTGATCGGCGTTGAACTCCAGCCCAGTCATCAGCGCGGTATAGAGGGTCTGTGCGGCTTCATCCGGGCTAAGATAGGTGCCGTTGTCCGGGTCGCCCGCAGTTCTTAGGAGGTTGGATTGGTCCTGTTGCCATTCCGTGTCGATAGCTGCACCCATGCGGGCGAGGTCAGTGGTCATGGCTTGGGCAAGCGCACAGGTGTAATCGTCCTCGCCATACTGTGCGAGATTGGGATCGTAGAACAGGCGTTCCAGCGCAAAGAGGCCACGCCCGGCAACCGAGACCTGCGCGAATTCCGCTGGGTCGTCGACCACAGGGTCTTGATCGGCGACGAGAGTCGCGACGGTTTTCTGCACCAGACCCCGGGTATCGGGCCAGAACGCGATGGCCAGTGCGCGGCCATTCTTCTCAATCGGACCAAAGGTCAGGTGGCTGATGCCGAGCCAGGCATCGAAGGCGGCATTCCAACGCGCGCGCAGCGCATCCGCGCGGCAATCGGCGCTGGCAGCCGTTGCCAGATCGGCAGTAGCCGTCGCAAAGGCGGCAGTGCCGGGTAGGATATGTGCATCTATCGCCTCGTCGGTTCCTGCGAGGGCAGGGGTGGCGAGCAGGGCAAAGGCAAAAGCAAGGCGCATCAGAGGCTTTCCAGATAGCGGATCAGCGCGTCGCGATCCGGTTTGGGCATATCAACAACGGTTTCACGGGCGGCCTGTGCCTCACCTCCATGCCAGAGGATCGCCTCGAGCAAGGAACGTGCGCGCCCGTCATGCAGCAAATAACTGTGGCCGCTGACCGTTTCGGTCATGCCGATGCCCCAAAGTGGCGCGGTCCGCCATTCGCGTCCGTTGGCGCGACCCTCGGGGCGGTTGTCGGCCAGTCCTTCGCCCATGTCGTGCAACAGCAGATCGGTATGAGGCCAGATCAGTTGAAAACTTTGCTCGGGTTGATCCGCCAGCCTGTGGGTCACGAATTTGGGGGTATGGCAGGCGGCGCATCCAGCGGCAAAAAACTGTTCCTTGCCGCGCAGCACCTCCGGGTCGCTTTCGTCCCGGCGGGCCGGGACCGCGAGATTGCGGGAATAGAAGGTGACGAGGTCGAGCCCTTCTGCGTCGATTTCGGTGATCCGGTCGTCACCATCCCCGTGTTGCCCGGCAAGGCAGTCAGATTGCGCCTGCGTGCAATCACCTGCTGGGGCCGCAAACAATGGGCTGGAAATGCCGATGTCGCCTGCAAAGGCGGCGGCGGATTGGTGCTTGACCGTCGGTGCGCCGGCTTTCCAGCCAAAACGACCGAGCATCGGCTGACCATATTCGTCGGACCAGACAATCTGCGCTTTGCCGGAAATACCGTCACCATTTGCATCGTCGGGGTCGGCGGAGGCAAGGATGTCGGACACCGGGATCGCTTCGAGCAATCCAAGGCCAAGCATATGCGGCGCGACACGCGGACTGAGCATGGCACCATCGGCCAGCGGGCCATAGCCAAGATCGGCAGCACGGTAGGTCGGCGCGCGCAGCGAGGCAACTTCGCCGTCCGACAGCGGCACCTCGATCTCTGCATAGGTCACGTCAAACCGGTACTCTGCCGGATGACCGGCAACGCCGAAATCCTGCATCTGCCCACCATAGATCGGATCGGGGCGGGTGCGGGGCGTTTCATCGCCGAGGTCTTGCAGATAGGTTTCGATCGCTGAAAGTTCGGCATCGGACGCGGCGGGCACCGAGATGCGCAGGAACATCGACACGGCCTCGTCCTCGGGGCCGTTGGGCGGGTGACCCCGCCCGTCCTTGAGGTGGCAGCGCTGGCAGGAGCGCGCGTTGTAAATCGGGCCGAGGCCGTCAGAGCCCAGCGTTGACGACGGCGACGACACCCAGAGTTTGCGAAACAGGCCGTTGCCGACCTTGAACTGAAGTTCACGTTCAAAACTGATATTGGCCGAGGGTTGCGAAAATGCGTTGCTGTCGTTGCGCGCCCTTACCGTGGCGGCCCCGGCTGGGCGGGCCTCGAACGGTTCAGCGGCTGAAAAATCGGTTGGCGCAGCGGTGACTTTGGCCACACGGGTAGTTTCCGCCTGAGTCCGAGGCAGGATATCAAGATGGGGTTCGGTCAGCTCTGGGCGCGGCGCAGCGGAAACCGCCGTGGAAGCCAGAGCAGCAACAAGCGCGGCGAGGGGCCACACAATTTGGCGGGTCTTGATCATCACGACTCTGTCTTGACCGGAGGCATGCGCCTCACCTGCATCAAAAAGGCATCGCGTTCCGATGCCTTTCTATTTTCGCTTAACGGTGTTGCGATCCGGGAGTCCCGGATCACCACAATCCAACTATTCTTCGGCTTCGTCCGCCGGCTTGGCGTTGAGCAACGCATAACCCTGCTGGCCCAGAGACTGATAGAGCCCCAACTGGGTTTCAAGGTAGCCGATATGGCCTTCTTCATCCCCAATCAGCTCTTCGAACAGCGCCTTGCTCACATAGTCAGACACGCTTTCGCAATGATCGCGGGCTTCGATATACAGCGTCCGTGCCTCATGTTCGGCGGCGAGATCGGCTTCGAGCGTTTCCTTGAGGTTTTCGCCAATCCGCAGCGAGTCGAGCTTTTGCAGATTGGGGTGGCCTTCGAGGAAAATGATCCGCTCGATCAGCTTGTCCGCGTGGTGCATCTCTTCGATGCTTTCCTCGCGGGACTTGTCGGCGATGCGGCCAAAACCCCAGTCTTCCTGCAGACGATAGTGCAGCCAGTATTGGCTGACCGCCGTCAGCTCGCTGCGCAGAGCCTTGTTAAGGTATTCAATTACCTTTTTGTCGCCTTTCATCGGGGATGTCCTTATGCCGGTGCGCGGCCAACCCGCGCAATTCCATTGGGACTCCGATTGTGTCACAGGACTTCATGGTGTCAAGGAACACTGGCAAACATCCCCCGCAATCCGCGCGCTTGCCGAGCGCGCGGTAAATCTTGCCAGGAGTGATGATGGTATCCGGGTCCGAAGCGCGCATCCAGTCGACAGCGCTGCGGATCTCGTGATCGGTAATCGAGTTGCAATGACAAATAATCATGTCGCTTACCCCCTAAAAATGAACTTATTTAAAAACGGCGTCAGGGTTATCCAGACTATCTGACCCTTCAAAACCAATTTTGTCAAGATTTAGGGTCGTGACGGCCCGCTCGATGGAACGGGTCTGCGCGACCAGAGCGTCCACGGCTGCCATGATGATCGCTTCGCCTTCGGTGTTGCCACGTTCCAGCATCATGTCATAGCTAAAGCCGTTCTCGGCGGCGGTGCGCAACAGGCCAAGTTCGGTCATCGTGTCGTCGAGACTTTCGCGCAACTCGGTGTCAACGGTGCTGTCGATGTCGGAAACCAGATCGGACAACGATGGGCCCGAGACAATGCCGCCATCGACGCGCTTGTATTCGCCGACATAGACATTGCGGATGCCCAGACCGTCGTAATAGTGGCTCATATGGGTGTTGTCGGAAAAGCAATCATGCTCTTCCTCGGGGTCGTTCAGCATCAGGCCAAGCTTCATCCGCTCACCGGCCTGTTCACCATAGCTGAGGCTGCCCATGCCTGTCAGGATCGCCTTGATCCCGGCGTCATGGTCTGCCGTCAGGGTGGTGCGGCCTTCGCCATCGGTGCCCCATTGCGCGGTCATCCATTCCAGATCGCTGATCAGCAGGGCGGTCGCCGCCTTGAGATAAGCTGCCCGGCGGTCGCAGTTGCCATGGGTACAGTCGTCGCCCGCAGCGTAATCGGTCCAAGGCCGGTCGCCTGCGCCCTCTTTGGTGCCGTTCAGATCCTGACCCCACAGCAGAAACTCGATGGCATGATAGCCGGTGGCGACGTTTGCCTCGACCTCGTCCGCCTCGTGCAGCGTGGATTCAAGCAGTTCGGGCGTAATGTCGGTGGCGTCAATCTCTTCGCCCGACAGGGTAAAGGTGGGGTTGGCGATGACATTCAGCCCGGCATAGGCATTTTCGTCGGTGGCGCCGCCATAGGATGGATCAACATAGTCGATCAGCCCTTCGTCCAGCGGCCAGGCATTCACCTTGCCTTCCCAATCATCGACGATGGCATTGCCAAAGCGAAAGGCTTCGGTTTGCTGATAAGGTACGCGTGCCGCAATCCACGCGGCGCGGGCGGCATCGAGTGTTTCGGCCGACGGATTGGCGATCAGGGCGTCAATCGCGCCCTGCAACGAACGGGCGGTTGCCAGGCTGTCTCCGTATGCTGCCTCGGCAATGTTGGCATAGGTGTCGAGCACTTCGGCCTTGGTCGCGGCAAAGGCAGGCAGGCTTGTCAGGGCTGTGGCAGCCAGGACTGGCAGGGTGAGACATTTCATTTGGAGTGCTCCGTTAGTGCAGATGTCGGGGTGGTTGTGTTGTCGGATCGGGTTTGTCAGTCGGCATGGTCCGCGCAATTTGCAACAGGACCGGGCCAAGGTTACTTGCCAGTTGCACAGCATGCCAAGCGGCACCGCCGGACATCAGCGTCGTGGCAAACAGCAAAGCATCGTCGCGATCCTGTGTCGCGGCAGCCGTGATCATCTGGGCAAAGGCGCTTTCATGGCCACCGAAACAGCGGCAGGTCAGCCCGTGACGCATTAGCGGGCAGCGACCACAGCGAAGCATCATCCGCAACAAGGTGTTGAAATCCTCATAGCGAAGATCGCCTTCTTCGGGGCCGAGTACCCGCCGGAAATCCGCGATCATCTGGGATTTCTCCGTGCCGCCATCGCACCACGCCCTGAGAAACAGGATGGCGATGCGCTCTACCGGCGGCAGTTCCTGCATCTGGCCGACCGGCGCTGCGCCGCGGGAGGGGACAAAATGCTGGCTCATTTGGTCAGGATCAACTTTCCGGCGCGGGTGATGCGAAGCGAGTAGACCTGACCATCCAGAACCAGCAAAGCCTGATCGCCGCCATTGGTCAGCGTGCGCACGTCGTAGCCCGGCGTTTCGGTCAGCGCGTTGATGTCGATCATCTTGGGTGTCGAGGCAGAACTGTTCATTGTGCTGCCTCCGCCCGGCGCTGAACCTGCTCGACAAGGGCGATGTCCGGGTCGACGGTTTCTGACGTGAGTTGCAGCAAATCCGGCCAGGATGCGGCGTCCAGATATTGGGTGCGTTGTCGCGTGGGGCGGTCGCCGGACGCGGGACGCAAAGGTGTCGGATATGTCATCAACATTCCTCTCATTGCACAGGGTCCGGGCTGCCTTGGTCAAAGCAAGGTGGCTGGGTTTCGAGATTATTTCTGACTAAAATGCTGGGAATTGTAAACCCGATTCTTTTGATCGGGTTAATGTGAAGGTCAAAAATGTGCTTTGTCGCGTGAAACTTGGGCATTTGATCCGGTGCCTGATCCTGTGTCGCATTCAATGACAGCTTGCAGGGGGGGATAAAGCCGACTAAAAGAATCAACATTATGTGCCGTCGGTCCCGTCGGCAATCCAGCCAAGGGTGCGTCAAACCGTTGCCCAAGCCAGACGTCTTCTGAAACCAGAAAAAATGACAGAGGTCCAAATGGCGCTGGATGGCATCCCCACTCCTGAAGAAATCCGCAGAGCGGAAACGGAGAATCCAAACACCCGTGAACGCGATCTGGCCGAGAGCCTCGGCATTTCCGAAGCGCAGCTTTTGGCCGCGCGGATCGGCAAGGGCGCAACACGTCTTGTGGCGCATCCGGATGGCATCATGGCCGCCGCTTGTGAGCTGAGCGAGGTGATGGCGCTGACCCGGAACCGGTCGGTGGTGCATGAGAAAATCGGCACCTATGCCAACTACCATTCGGGCGTGCATGCCTCGATGGTATTAAATGACGACATTGATTTGCGGATGTTTCCCAAACATTGGCAATATGCATTCGCGGTGGAGAAACCGACAGATGCCGGGTTGCGCCGCAGCCTTCAGGTCTTTGATGCGGCAGGCGACGCAGTTCACAAGATTTTCCTGCGCGAGAGATCAAACAGCGATGCCTGGGCCAATGCGGTGGATCGCCTGCGGCATGAGGAACAGTCCGAGACCTTGGCAGTGAGCGCGCGTGCGCCGGTCGAAGCGGCACGATCAAATCCTGACAAGCTGGACGTTTTGCGGCAGGAATGGGCCCGACTGACGGATACACATCAGTTTCTGACACTGACTGCTCGTTTGCGCATGAACCGGCTTGGCGCCTATCGCATTGCGGGTGCGCCGTTTGTACGTCAGCTCGAACCGGGCGCCGTGGTGGACATGTTGCAGGCCGTTCAGGCGGAAGGCATCGGAGTCATGGTGTTTGTCGGCAATCGGGGATGTATCCAGATTCATTCCGGGCCGATCCAGACGCTCAGGCCGATGGGCCCGTGGCAGAACATACTTGATTCCGGATTCAGCCTGCACCTGCGTCAGGATCACGTCGCCGAGGTCTGGGCGGTGGACAAGCCGACCAAGCGCGGCCCGGCGGTCTCGGTCGAGGCGTTTGATGCCGAAGGCGCGCTGATCTTTCAGGTATTCGGCGTCGGCAAGGAGGGCAAGGATGATCGGCCGGCCTGGCGTGATATCGTCGCCAAGTTGCCCGATCTGGCGACTGAGACCGTCTGATGCCACGATTCAAGATGACTTGTCTGTGGGCGGCGGTTGCGCTGTCCATGGTCTCCGGTTCGGCGCAGGCCGATCATGTAAACATCGTGTCCGCAGGCGGATCGATCACCGAGATCATCTATGCTCTGGGTGCGCAGGACCGATTGGTTGCGCGGGATACCACGTCGACCTTTCCGCAAGAGGCACAGGCGTTGCCCAATGTGGGCTATGTCCGTGCCCTGTCTCCCGAAGGGGTATTGGCGATGAAACCGGGGTTGATTCTGGCCGAAGAGGATGCCGGACCACCCGAAACGTTGGAGTTGTTGCGCGAAGCGAATGTGCCATTGGTTCTGATCCCGGATGTGCCAACATCCGAGGGGATCGCAACCAAGATACGTGCGGTCGGGGACGCGTTGGGCGTTGACGAGCCGGCAAACGAACTGGCGAAACAGGTCAGCGCGCAGATGAAGGTCGTCGCCGACCGCGCTGCGGAGGTTCCGGAGCACTCGCGTAAGCGGGTATTGTTCGTGCTCAGCCTGCAGGGCGGTCGTATTCTGGCGGCCGGGCATGACACCGAGGCGTCATCCGTGATCGAACTGGCGGGTGCGGTCAATGCAATGAACGGGTTCAGCGGCTACAAGCCGGTAAGCGAAGAGGCGATGATTGCCGCAGCGCCTGACATTATCCTGATGATGGACCGTCGCGGATCGGGAATGGCAGACGATGCGGCGGTCCTTTCCCTTCCGGCGCTTGCGGCGACGCCCGCCGGTCAGGAAATGGCGCTGATCCGAATGGATGGACAATACCTGCTGGGCTTTGGCCCGCGAACGGCCCAGGCCGTGACAGAACTGGCTGATCACATTTACGGCCCTGCCGGATCATGAGCGTGGCTGCGGTCGAGGCTGCTGATGCAGAGGTGGTCGTGGACCGCCGGGTCGGTGCTCGCCGCCTAAGCCTCTGGCTGATCCTGCTGCTGCTGGTGATGGCGACGGCGAGCCTCGCGATGGGGGCAGCGGGCACATCGCTGTGGTCAGCTCTGGCTGATCTGTTGCAGGGACGCGCGCTTGCGCCGATAGACAGCGCGATCCTTTGGAACATCCGGTTGCCGCGCACGGTGATGGCAATTCTGGTCGGAGCAGCGCTCGCTGTCTCGGGGGCCGTGTTGCAGGGGTTGTTTCGCAATCCGCTGGCCGATCCGGCGCTCGTCGGGGTAAGTTCCGGTGCAGCCCTTGGTGCGATCAGCGCGATTGTACTTGGGGCTTCGCTGCCCACGTCGATGGCGGCGATCGCTGGTCCGCATCTGGTGCCACTGGCAGCTTTTGCCGGAAGCTGGATCACGATCATGGTGCTTTACCGGATTTCGACAAGGGCTGGTCAAACCTCGGTTGCAACGATGCTGTTAGGCGGCATCGCGATTGGTGCGATGGCGGCAGCAGGATCGGGGCTGTTGATCTATATGGCGGATGATCAGCAATTGCGCGACTTGAACTTTTGGCAACTGGGATCGCTCGCCGGCTCCACATGGGCGCGGGTCTCTGTGGCCGCTCCGATCATACTGATCGCGCTGGCTGCCTCGCCCTTTCTGGCACGCGGACTGAATGCGCTCGCACTGGGCGAGGCTCCTGCAGCGCATCTGGGTGTCCCGGTGCAACGGTTGAAAACGCTGGCCGTGCTGGTGGTGGCCGCCGCGACCGGGGCGGCGGTGGCCGTGTCAGGCGGTATCGGTTTTGTCGGCATTGTGGTGCCGCATTTGTTGCGGTTGGGCTCTGGGCCAGATCACACGACGCTCTTGCCGAATGCCGCGTTGCTGGGTGCGAGCCTGCTGTTGGCCGCTGACATTGCGGGGCGGATCGTGATCGCGCCAGCAGAACTGCCCATCGGGATCGTGACCGCGATTATGGGGGCGCCGGTGTTCCTGTGCATCTTGATGCAGCGGCGGGGAGAGTTGGCTCTGTGACGTTTGAAGGGCGCGGCATATCAGTGACTTTGGGTCGGCATACGATCCTGTCGGATGTGGATTTCACCGCACGGGCGGGTGACGTGACAGCGATCGTTGGCCCGAATGGTTCGGGCAAAACCACATTGCTGAGGGCGCTTTGTGCCGAGGTGCCCTATACCGGACGCGTGCAGGTCAATGGCCGTGATCTGACGGCGCATCGCGGGGCGGAACTGGCCTCTATTCGGGCGGTGCTGCCGCAATCGGTGACGCTCGCCTTTCCGTTCACGGTCGCGGAGGTGGTGCATTTGGGGCAGGCCGCGCGCAGCGCACGGCCCCGTTCAGAATTGCCACGGCGGGCGCTCGCCGCCGTAGGGCTGGCCGGATATGGGGCGCGGCTTTATCAGGAATTGTCGGGAGGTGAACAACAACGGGTGCAGTTGGCCCGCGTTATGTTACAGGTGTGGGAGCCGGTGATCGACGGTGCTCCCCGGTGGCTGTTGCTGGACGAGCCGGTGGCAAGCCTCGATATCGGACATCAGTTGATGGTGATGCGGCTGACGCGCGACTATGCCGAGCGTGGGGGCGGAGTTGTTACCGTGATGCACGACCTGAACCTCACTGCGATGTTTGCCAACCACGTCGTTCTGATGCGACATGGTCGCGTTACAGCGGCGGGGCCTGTGTCCGAGATCTTCAACGATGCGACCTTGTCGGCGGCCTATGGCCCGGCCTTGCGGGTGAATAGCGCACCGCCTGATGGCAGTTTTTTTGTGCTGCCTCACAGCGCAGCCTAAGGGTGCGGCACAGAAGTATGTGGTATTGTCGTACTCGCCGGGTAGGGCGCACAACATCCGGAAATGTCTGCCCAAATGTCAGTTGGCTGTTTCGGATTTCGAGCCCCAAGCCATCATAGCCGATCGCTGCCAAATACTTGGGGCTGGATCAAAGCGTTGACGATAAGCCACCATAATGCATACATAAATGAATGCGTTATGGTGGGTATTTGGCCCTGGAAAGCCGACCTATCATGGCGCGTCTACTGGGGGGGAGGAATGCAGAATGTATGCGGTTGTCGTCACCTTCCGGATCAAGTCCGGACATATCAGTGCGTTCCTGCCAGAGATGATGCAAAACGCTGCAACCTCGCTTGCAACAGAACCCGGTTGCCATCGGTTTGATGTCTGCACTGACGAAGAGCGTTCGGAGGAGGTTTTTCTATACGAACTTTATGAGGACCGGGCTGCCTTCCAAACCCATCTGAACAGCCGCCATTTTGTGGATTTTGATACCAGAGTGCAGCCGATGGTCGCCGCCAAGGAAGTACGGACCTATGATCAGGTTCCGACATGAGCGACTGGGAAGTCTATTGCATCAAATACGCCGACCGGAATGCACGGACGCGCACCGACAGTTTCTTATTTGACGACAATCACGATGCGCCGCATCCGATGGATTATTTCATGTGGTTGCTGCGGCGTGATAACGAGGTCATCCTCGTGGACACCGGCTATGATGACACCGAGGCGCAGGCGCGCGCTCGACCCATACGGCTTGATCCCTGTGAGGCGCTCAGACCGTTCGGTGTTGCGCCTCAGGATATTACACGGATCATCGTCACGCATTTGCACTATGACCATGCGGGCGGATTACACCTGTTTCCGAATGCAACGCTGCACCTTCAGACGGCCGAGATGGCCTATGCGACCGGGCCTTGTATGTGTCACGAAACACTGAAGATGCCGTATACAGCCGGGCATGTCTGCGAGGCGATCATGCGGCTGTATGCGGGTAAGGTCGTGTTTCATGAAGGCGCGGCCGAGATTGCCGAAGGGGTTAGCGTGCATTGCCTTGGTGGGCACAGCCGTGGGCTACAATGCGTGCGGGTCCGAACCCAGGCCGGATGGCTGGTCTTGGCCTCGGACGCGTCTCATTTTTATGAGAATGTGTTTGCCCGCAAACCGTTTCCAATTGTCGTCGACCTGCAGAACATGCTGGACGGTTTTGACACCTTGCGTCGTCTGGCCTCGGCGCCCCAGTTGATCATTCCCGGCCACGACCCCTTGGTGCGAACATATTTTCCTCCAGCCATGGCATCACATATCCATCGGCTGGATGTCGGCCCTTGCAAGACCGTAGAAATGTAGCGCCACGCGGCGCTCGCGGCACCACGTGGCAGTCGTTTTCGTTATCAGGTTGCTGAGGTCAGCAGCAGCTGAACGGATAGGTGCGGCCTGTATCCTGATATGAGGTGATAGCCACGCCCTGCAGCTCGACCGGCGGCGCGGGGGGAATGCACAGCGTCAGCTTCATATGCGGCAGGCTAGCCCAGGGGTCGCGCTCTGCATCAGCTGAATTCGTTGCCTGAGACAAATCAAACGTGGCATCCGCCGGAGCATCTTCGATCGTCAGGTCAAGATCATCCATCAGGTGATAGCCGAATTTTTCGTTTATGGCCTTGCGCGGGTCCGCTTTGAGTTGGGCATGGAATTCGGCGTCTTCCCAGGCAAGGGCAATTGCGCGGGGCCAGATCACCTGCCAATGCATCGTCGATTCCAATGCTCCGGGTTTTGCATCGTGCCCAAGGGCGTTGTCTGAATCTTTCAGAAACCAAGTCATGTAATGTCACCTTCCCAGTTGTTGATCCTAAGGGTCATGTCGTGATGCCAAACTGATCGTTCGGCGTGCAGTCTTGTGTTCAAATCACCTCTGCCTTCAGGCTTTCAAGCTTGCTCAAGGCAAAGGCGGGCAGTTCAACTTTGTCTACCTCGATGAGCTCATCCAATCGGGCGCGCAGGGTTAAAGCGTTATCGGCATCGCCCAGCGAGAGGATGTCAATAATTGCCAGCGCATCAAGTATTAAGGCGCCGGATGCGCGCGCCCGTTCGGTGGCTTCCATCAGATGGGTGCGGGCGACACCGGGGTTGGTTTCCATACGGGCCTTGAGGCGCAGCAATTGCGGCAACCAATATCCCTCGCCGGTGTTTCGTGCCTGATCAAGGGCGACGTTCAATATCGCGCTGGCGGTTTCCATGTCATTGGCATCAATCGCATTTTCAGCGCCAAGGCTTCGATAGTAGGTCATGCCAAGCTGCGCGCCGATCATGTTGTGAACTTCGTAGATCTCCTGCGACGCGGCGACATCGCGATTTGCCCAGTTCGCGATCATCGCGATATAGGATGTTGGTGTGCTGACGCCCATCCTTGCGCAATAGTCGAGCGCCTCGGGCACATCATGTGCAACCTCTTCGCGCATGCCGTTTTGCTGTTTCAGCATGATCCGATACAGCAACGACATCCCAATGGTGTTGGTATGATTCAGGGACCGCGCGTGCGAAAGCGCTTCGTCGGCGGCGGCGGTCGCTTCAGAGTTGCGCCCGGTCATCCACAGAACTTGCGACAGTGTCAGTTGACAGTAGCAATGCGAATCCAGACCATACATGGCCCCGTGCATGCCATGCGCCTCGACTTCATAGAGGTCCATGCCGCGGCGCAATTCTGCTTCGGCATCGGCGAGGTTGCCTTCAATCCAACTGCATTGGCCCACTGTTGGAAGGCCCGCCACCAGTTGGCTGCCATCACCGACTCTCTCTGCCAGACCGACAAACCGTTCCGCCACGTCGCGCGCATGTTTCCGTTCTGAGCGTACATGGTGATACATGTTCAGCCCCCAGAGGTTCGGGAAGGCTTCGGGCAGGTCCCCATGCAACTCCAGTAGCTTTAGCGCCCGGCTGGTGCTCTCTTCCACATCAGGGGCGGAATATCCCTGAGATTGCATCAATGCAGGGGTCAGGATCGCCTGTATCTTGAGTTCGAGCCGACCGCGATCCCGATCGTCGGGCAGCCGCGCCACCCAGTCGAGACATTTTCTGCCATGCGCAACGGCATCTGCGTTTGCGGAGCGGACAAGGGCGCCCATTCCGGCGGCGAGCCCGTATTCGATCGCGCGACCGTGTTCGCCGGCCTGTCCCAGATGGTGGGCCAGAATCTCGGGTTGGCTGGCGATGTCTTCCAGACGGGTCGTTTCATAGGCCTGCGCGATCAGCCCGTGCATTTCACGTCGGCGGCTGCGCAGCAGACTGTCATAGGCCGCCTCTTGGATCAGTGCGTGTTTGAAAATCCAGGTTTTTTCGGATTTCCCTTCAACCGGAAAGACAAGCTCGGCCTGCTCCAGGACGGACACCCCGGCGACCACAATGTTGGGCGGTTGCTCGCAGACAAAGGACAGTAGATCGAGGCTGAATTCGCGACCGACCACGGCGCCGATCTGCGCCAGTTCCTTGGCCGTGGCGACACGGTCAAGGCGCGCCATCAGCGAATCCTGCAACGTGGTGGGAATCTCGGAGTGGATCGAGTTGCGTTTGACCCGGATCACACCGTTTTCTTCGCTAATGGCGTCGGACTCCATCAGGCTCTTGGTCAGTTCTTCAAGGAACAGCGGGTTGCCTTCGGCCTGTGCCAGAATATGGCTCGTCAACTCCTTGGACAGGGCCTTGCCGCCGGTCAGGCCTTGGGTGAGTTCAATCGCGGCATCGCCGCTGATTCCGCTGAGCTGCTGCACCTTGACCGTCTGATCTTGCGCAAGGGCCAGCCCGTCAGTTGTACGTGTGGTGGCAACATGCAGCACGGGCGCGCCTTTGAGACCCGCCAGCAATGGTTCCAGCACCTCGAGCGTCGTCGTATCAGCCCAGTGCAGGTCTTCGAACAAAATAAGAAGCGGGGCCGAGAGGGCCCGGCCTGCCAGCAGCCGCGCCAGACCTTTTGCCAGCGCTGCACGCTGGATCTGCGGCGACTCGGTCGGCGGCTCATAAAGTCCCTCTGCGGGCAGGCCCAGAGTTGACGCAAAATTTTCGATGTCCCCGGCCATGTCGTGGCGTTCGAGATAATCTGTGAGCTTGTCGAACCGGGTTTTGGCATCATCGCCGCGAATCCAGCCGAACAGGCGCTCTGCAAAGCTCTTGATAGGGCGCAAAGCCGAGTTCTTGAACTGCGGATGGCAGGAGAATTCGATCACCTCGTGCGGACTCTCGGAGATCCGCTCGACAAGCTCTGCAATCAGTCGGGATTTCCCAATTCCTGCCTCGGCGACCAGCAAACCGGACTCCAGATGCCCTTTGCGGCAGGCATTCCATTGCGCAACCAGCGCATCCAGTTCCTTTTCGCGTCCGCGCAAAGGAGACAGGCTGCGCCCTTCGCGTGTGGCCCGAAAGCGGCTCTCGATCTCGTGCTCGGCATCCACCGCAAAGCACTCGATCGGTTCATCAAATCCCTTGAGATCGTGTTTGCCAAGCGAGCTGCACTCAAACAGCCCTTTGAGCAGTTGATAGGTGCTGTTGGAAATCACCATCTGATCTGGGCTGGCCAGCGATTGCAGGCGCCCTGCGAGATTTGGTGTTTCGCCCACGACCTGCCGTTCCTGCGAGTCGCCGCTGCCGATCAGATCGCCAACAATGACCATGCCAGTGGCTGCTGCCACGCGGCACGACAGTTGTAAATTGGGCAATGGGGTCAGCCGATTAACCTCGCGGATCAGTTCCAATCCGCAGCGGGCAGCGTGTTCCGCAGAGTGTTCGGCAGCGCTCGGATATCCGAAATAGGCCAGAATACCGTCGCCCATGTATTTGGCGATGGTGCCGTTGTGCTTTTTGATGATGCCGGCGCAGCAGGTCTGATAGTCTCCGACGACAGTGCGCAGATCTTCGACATCATGAGAGGCCGACAGTGCGGTGGAGCCGACAAGATCAACGAACATGACAGTGAGCTGGCGGCGCTCGGGGCCGGCTACCGGCGCTGTACCTGATGGCGTGATCGTGCGGGCCGCCTTTAGAAACCGCTTGCGTTCACCCATGTTCAGGCTGAGTTCGCCGAGATCCTCGGCCGTCAACTCGGCGACGACGTCCATGTCAATCCCATTGGCGACGAAGTCGTCAAACCGATGGTCTAGCCTGACCGCAGCCAGAAATTCTTTTAGTTCCGTAGACATTGCATCCCTAGTCGTCGCGCCTGTGTCTCGACTTTGCCGCGCACAGATCTGTAGTTTACGTAAGATGTTAGCGGAATAAGATTTGCGTGTATACATACAGTTCTATCAAGGGTTGTCCGGAAAATGATCACTTCCACCGAGTATTTTGCGGTGTCCAGAGGCGTGCGGGTGATGGCTGCGCCAGGTGGCGGCGTGTTTCTGGTGTCAGAACGCGGCAGTCAGCATACAGCGTCCCCTCTTGTTGCGGCGGTCTTGTCCAACGCAACCGGAACGCGTGAGTCACAGCAGATCGTGTCTGCCCTGCCAGAGTTTCCTGCTGCGCAAGTGCTGTTCGCACTGGGGAGGCTGAAGGCGCAGGGTGTGATCGAAAGCCGCTCCGAGGCTTGGGCGGCGAGGGCCGATACCGGGGTGGTTTCCGGCGATATAGGGTCAGTCCGCGTTGTTTCTGATAGCAAAGCGGCGTTTTCGGTTATGCGCGCAACCCTGGATGCGGTCGATCAATCAAAGATTGAGCCGGTGGATTTGATCCTGTGTTCCGACTATCTTGGCCCGCTCCCTGCTCAAGCCGTAAGTCGGGAGAGGGCATGGATGCCAGTAAAGCTGGTCGGGGAACGCAGTTATTATGGCCCACACTTTGGTCACGGCGCCTGTCTGACGTGTCTGCAGCGGCGGATGCAGTTGAACAGGCCGATAGAAACCTATCTCGCGCAGTTTGGCGACACGAGCGCTGGCGAACCAGTTCCCGAGCAGTTGGACCTAGCCAAGAATGCGGCCGCGACTGCGGCGGCATTGGTTGACGATCTGAGGGCCGATGCAGCGCCTCTGATGGGTGTTGTTGAGTTCGGTCCGGCGGGGCGGATGATGCATGAGTTTTCTTGCACCTGTGACCATGCACACAGTTGTGATCTTGATCTGGGCGCCGAGACACCGGTCAGCCGCCGCCTTGGCGGCTATAGAAGCCGGGAGGTTGGCGATGTTCTAGAATCTCTGCGCCCTCTCGTGAGTGATTTGACCGGACTGATAAGCAGCGCCGGTCCGCTTGATACCCGTGATCCTGCGAACGCCGGATCGAAAGCGCGGCATGTCTGGGCCGCATCCTATCCGATCGTCCCACGTGCCAAGGCACCAGATCCTGATGCGTTCCACGGCGTGGCGCTGGGCAAGGGGCTGACTGATGCGCAGGCACAGGCAAGTGCGCTGTGCGAGGCTGTTGAACGGATGTCGGCGCAGTTTCCGGACGGGTTCGAAACACGCCGTGCGTCGTTCAAGGCGTTGGGGGATGAGGCCGTACATCCAAATTCCGTTTGGCAGTTCAGCGCAGAGCAGTTTCGCGACCGAGAACAATGGAATGCGCTGAGCCGCGATGATCGACGCCATGTCCCGGAGCCATTCATGCCGGATCGCGAATTGGATTGGGTGCCAGTCTGGTCGGTGACGCAGGGACGCCCCAAATGGATGCTGCGCGAATTGTGTTTTGCCAATGCGCCTGAACCCCGTTTCGGGCGATTTGATCCGAATGGCTGCGCCGCCGGATCGACACCTGCAGAAGCCACGGTTCAGGCGTTGCTGGAACTGGTGGAGCGCGACAGCACCGCGATCTGGTGGTACAACCGCATCCCTCGCCCGGCTCTTGATCCGCTGGCAGTCGCAGACCTACGGGTACGAGAGCTTGCGCAGGGCTTTGTCGATCAGGGCTGGGACTGCTGGCTGCTCGACCTGACCGGCGATCTTGCGATACCTTGCCTTGCGGCGGTCGCGCGGGCCAAGAGCGACGGACGGTGGTGCATCGGGTTTGGGTGCCATTTTGAGAGCGCAATCGCGATTGAGCGGGCGATGACAGAATTGGTGCAACTGTTCCGCGCGAATGGACGGGACGGGCCTCCCCCATGGAAGACCATGGCTGACGCGAATGAGTCATATCTGTTCCCACAGGGCGAGGCCGATCTGGTCGATGCCCCCACTCGCGGTGTTGCGATCATGGGGGGGCTGATCGACTGGGCCTCGGAGCAACTAGGGGACAGGGGTATTGAAATGCTGATCCTGAATCAAACCCGTCCGGACACGATGCTGCCGGTGGTCAAGGTCTTTGCCCCCGGTCTGCGGCATTTCTGGCCGCGCTTTGGGGCGGGGCGCCTGTATGATGTTCCGGTGCGGATGGGCTGGCGGAGTACGCCGTTGCGCGAGCAAGAATTGAACCCTACCCACCTGTTTCTGTAATGAATCTCGGCAACTGGATTGCGGCGAGCGCACTTTGCTGTTTCTTTGCCACCACGTTGAAAGCGAAAAGGGGCAGGCATCGTGCGCAATGGGTACTGGATTTTCGACGCGGATCGTCATGTACACGAGCCGCTGGACCTTTGGGAGGAATATCTGCCCTCCACCATGTCCGACTATATTCCCGCACTGGCCTATCAGGATCGCGGCGAACCTCTGTCGCAACGGATGACCGTGGATGGCCCATCTGGCCCGCTGCATTTGCCGCCTGACCTCATGGTGGCGGGCGAACCGGTCATGGATATTTCCAAAAGCGCCAAGATCGAAATAGCCGCCGCCGCAGTGGATCGCCCCGAAGATCTTGCTCTCGGTGCGACGGCTGCCGGGCATCTGGGGGCGATGGATAAGGACGGCATTGATGCGGCGTTGCTGTTGCCATCCTATGCCGGATACCTCGTCGCAATGCCCCATCGCGAGCCGCATGTCGCCGCAGCCTTTGCCGACGCTTACAACAGGTGGCTGGCCGATCTGTGCGCAGCGGATCCGCAACGTTTGCAAGGGGCCGCGCTCATTGCGCGCTATGACCCGGAGGCGATGATCGAACAGGCGCGGTTTGCGCTGGATCAGGGATGGACCTCTGTGGTCGTGCGTCCCAACCCGATAGCGGGGCGTCTGCTCGGCGACCCTGCCGATGCGCCATTCTGGACGTTCTGCGCGGAAAACGGGCTGCGCGTGGCGGTTCACGAGGCCGCACATGCGCGCACCGATACGGCCGGTGCCGACCGGTTTTCCTCGCGCTTCTCGCAACACGCCTGTTCGCACCCGATGGAGCAAATGATGGCGTTCCTGTCGCTGCTCGAGAGCGGAACGTTTGAGCGCAATCCGGACCTTAAGGTTGCCATTCTCGAAGCGGGCGCCGGCTGGATGGTGCATTGGCTGTGGCGGCTGGATGAACTGGAATACGCTCATCTTGCGGGCGAGGTTGCACGGACGATCAAGAAAAAACCGTCGGAGTATTTTAAGGCACAATGCATCATCGGGTTTGAGCCGGACGAGCCGCTGTTGAACGAAACCATCGCCTATCTTGGTGAAGAGCATCTGGTCTTTGGTAGCGATTTTCCACATCTCGACCACGGCGATGACATCGTCGCCGAAACTCTGGCGTTGGACCTGCCCGAAGCCCGGTTGCGCGGCGCAATCGGGACCAATGCGCGCAACTTCTTTGGGCTTTCGTGATTGGTATTCGCGCCTCAGGCGTTATCCGACTGAGGCGGCGGTATTCTCATCAAAGACGAGGTGAACCTTGACCGCGCGACTTCGGTCGGCTGCCATACGAAAGGCGTCTTCTGCCTGTTCCAGCGGATAGCGCGTCGTAACAATTGGCCTGACGTCGATGCGCCCGGTGACGATCGCATCGACCGCCTGCGCGAACTCTTCGTCAAAGCGATGCGTTCCCTGAAAGCGGATTTCCTTGGCAACCATCGCGTTCAGCGGCATCGGTGTGTCGCCGGCAACACCCACCTGCACCAATGTGCCACGCGGACGCAGCGCGGCGATGGCGGTCTTGATCGCAGGGGCGGCGGCGGAACATTCAAAGGCGATGTCAAAGTGGCCTTTGTCTTCATAGAACCGCTCGATCTCGGCAGGCGCGCTGACGACGTTGATCACCTGCGTCGCGCCCATTTCGGTTGCAACGGTGAGCGTTGCATCATGAAGATCGGTCACGACAATCTCGGATGCGCCCGCCTGCTTGGCGACGGCGACGCACAGAATGCCGATAGGTCCGGCACCTGTGACCAGCACACGTTTGTCTGCCATATCGCCCGCCATCGTGCCCGCGTGCAGGCAGACAGCCAAGGGTTCGGCACAGGCAACGGCCCCCAGATCGGCGGTTTGCGGGAGCTTGATGCACTGGTTGGCATCAATGACGATCCGGTCGCGGAACAGGCCCTGTTGGTGGGGCATGAACATGGCCGATCCACTGAAACGCATGTGGAGGCAGTGCATTCGCAGGCCCTTGGCACAATAGGTGCAATGCCCGCAAGGACGACTGGGATTGATCGCAACCGGGTCTCCTGCCGCCAGATGTGTCACGCCCGCACCTGTAGCAACTACCCGGCCCGACGCCTCGTGCCCAAGAATGAACGGTTCGCGCACGCGGATTGTTCCGATGCCACCGTCCGACAGGTAGTGCATGTCAGAGCCGCAGATGCCTCCGGCAGCAATCCCGACCAGAACTTCGCCAGCATCGGGCGCGGCGACCTCCTCGGTTTCAATGCGCAGATCATCTTGGCCATAAAGGCGGCATACTCGGGTTTTCATGGGCGTCTCTCAGGGGATCAGAACGGAAGGCAGCCAAGTGGCGAGTGGCGCAAAATACGACACCGCGAGCAGCACGAGGATGTTGGTCAGCAGGAACGGCAGGATCGCCTTGACGACCGGGGCCAGCGGCAGCCGCGCGATGTTGGCGCAGACAAACAGGCAGACGCCAACGGGTGGCGTGGTCAGGCCGATCATCAGGTTCAGCACCGCAAAGGTCGCAAAGTGGAGCGGATCGATGCCCACCGCCTCGGCCAAGGACAAGAGCGGGACGAACAGGATGATGAGCGCTGCAATCGTCTCCATGAACATGCCAACGAACAGCAAGAGCAGATTGATCAGCAGGATCACAAAGAACTTGTTGTCGGTGATGTTAAGGACACCGCTGGCAATCGCCTGAGGGATTCTTTCGGACACGAGGATCCAGCCAAAGACGTTCGCGAAACCGACGAGTGCGAGGATCCCAGCAGCGGACACTGCGCTGTCGATCACGATGCGGGGCACCGCCCGCAGCGGCAATTCACGATAAATAAAGGCGCCGACGAAAAAGGCATAGACTGACGCGACAACTGCGGTTTCGGTCGGCGTGGCCAGTCCGGAAAGCAGCCCGTAAATGATCAGGAAGGTCATCGCAATCGCCCAGATCGCGCCCCCGAACGAACGACCGACTTCGCCAAGCCCCTGCCATGGCTGATGAGGGTATCCCTTGCGAACTGAAATGACATAGGCGGTCACCATCATCGCGACGCCCATCAGGATGCCCGGAATCGCACCGGCTAGGAACATGCGGCCTACAGAGATGCCCGACAAAGCGCCAACGATGATCATCGGCACCGAAGGCGGAATGATCGGGCCAACGGTTGATGAGGCGGCTGTGACGGCGGCGGAAAAGTCGGCAGGATACCCCGCCTTTTTCATGCCAGGGATCAGCACACCGCCCAGCGACGCCGCATCTGCGACTGCGGTGCCGGTGATGCCGCCAAACAGCATTGACGCAGCAATGTTGGTCAGCCCCAGACCGCCCCGGATCCAGCCTACGATGGCATTTGCGAACCGGATAATCCGGTTGGTAATGCCGCCCTGATTCATCAGGTTTCCGGCAAGGATGAAGCCCGGGATCGACAGCAGGACAAAGACGTCCATCCCGGCATACATTTTCTGTGGCATCACCACCGGCGGCAGCCCCGCAACCAAAATGTAGCCAAGCGACGACAGCCCCAGCGTGATTGCGACAGGAATGCCAAGCACAAGCCCGGCAACAAAGACCGAAAACAGAATTGCCATATCCATCGGCCTAGTCCTCTTTCAGCGCTTCGGGTTTGCCGTCGTCGATGCCAAACAGCATCCCAAAGACCCGCACGGCGCCGAACAACGCCAGTCCGGCCAGCATCAACCAGACAGTGAAGTGAACAAAATCCATGCGGATGCCGAGGGCAGGGGCCGTCTGCATCTTGCCGATTGATACGTATTTCCAGGCGTGGGGCAGCAGATACAGGGCCAGCCCTGCCGTACAGAACGCCGCGAATAGGCGAAGGAAGCGAGGTAGCTGGCCGGGAAGAGTCTCGCTGATCACGTCGACATTGACCAGATCACCGGTGCGAAAGGCGAGCCCCGCGCCCAGTGCCACCATGAAGAGCAAGGCATAACGGGTCAGCTCCTCGGTCCAGACCGGTGAATACCCGGTGAGCCGTCCAACCACCTGTATCAGTACCGCTCCCATGAGGATCGCAAAGGCCAAGCCGGCGCCAATGCGCGCCAGCAAGATCACCACATGGATCAGTTTTTCAGCGTATCTCAACTGTGCCCCCTAGTCGTTTGCCGACACCGGACGAACCCGGTGCCGGTCATGTCATTGATTATTGCGAGAACAGGTTTTCGACGACTGGCTTGATCTCGTCATTGACGTTGGCCAGAACCGCGTCCTTGGCAGCGCTCTGAAAGGCGGCGGCGTCAACTTCGACGAATGTCATGCCTTTTTCTTCAAGAAAGGCGCGGTCATCAGCGAGGCTTTTCTCGAACAATTCGCGCTCATAGGCTTGCGCCCGTGCAGCGGCTTCCATGACGGCGGCCTTGTCTTCGTCAGACAGCTTGGCCCAGGTGGATTCAGCAATCGTCAGATAGATCCACGACCGCACGTGGTCGGTCAGGTTCACATAGCTCTGAACCTCGTAAAAGCTCGCCGACCGGATCAGCGCTAACGGGTTTTCCTGAGCTTCGATCGTGCCGTTCTGCAGCGAGGTAAAGACTTCGGAGAACGCCATCGGACCGGGGTTGGCACCAAGCGCCTTCCAGACATCCACAAAAAGCGGCACGTTTGGAACCCGCATCTTCAACCCGTCCAGATCCGCCGGGCTGGTGATCGGGCGGTTGCTGGTCAGATCGCGCGCACCGCGTGCGAAATAGGCGATGGGGCGGATCTGGACCTTTTCGATGATCTGCTGGGTGATTTCGTCTCCGACCGGGCCAGAGGCGAAGGCGTCCATATCGTCAATGGTCTTGAACGCGTAGGGAACCGCCAGCAACGCCGCCTTGGGCGCCCAGTTTTGCAGGCTTTCGCCGGTGATGGTCATGTCAACGGTGCCAAGCTGCATGCCGTTGATCAGGTCGATTTCCTTGCCGAGAGACTCGTTCGGAAATACTTCGACGACGATCCGACCATCGGTTAGCGCGGCCAGTTCCTCGCCGAACTTGACCGAGGCCATGTGCCATGAGTTGTCTTCGTTCGCCAGGTGCCCCAGCTTGAGCGTCATGTCCTGTGCAGACAATGGCCCCGCGACAACCGCCGCAACCGCCGCCGCAAGTGCGGAGAGTTTAAAGTGTGAAATCATGCGTTGTTTCCTCCTTGAATCGGTGCATTGACCGGCGGGGGCATGTCCCCGTCCGGCAGTTCGAAAAACTGTTGGTTGCCTTGGATGATCCGGGGCAGGTCGTTCAGGACCTCGCGCAGGTGCAGGCGGATAGCGGCGTTTGCTGCGATCACGTCGCCAGCGGCGACCTGCTCGACCACCGCGCGATGCTGCGTGATCAGGTTGTCCACACGAATCTCGCCCAGCGACAGATAGCGAACCCTGTCCATCTGCGACTTTAATCCCTCGATCTGCTTCCACGCGCCTGCTTTGCCGGCGGCATGTGCAAGTGTGCGGTGGAATTTTTCGTCCAGTTGCATGAAGGCCGTAGGATCATCGTTGCCAACGGCGGCCTGACTGTCGATCTGTTCGCGAAGGTCGGCGACAAGGCCGGCGTCAGGGGCGGTTGCCAAAATTTTGACGATATCGGCTTCTATCGCTTCGCGCAGAAACCGCGCGTCCAGAACGGCGAAGTAGCCGATCCGTGTGACGATGGTGCCGCGCTGCGGTCGAATTTCCACGAGTTCCTGATCGGCGAGCTTGATAAACGCTTCGCGGACCGGCTGGCGGCTGACACCATAGTCCCTTGCCAGTTCGGATTCCGAAATCTGATCGCCCGGCTTCAGGTCGTTCTGGATGATGCGTTCGCGCAGGATGCGCGTAATCTGCGGAGTGATCGACGTTGCGAGGTCAAGCGTCCAGTCCGAATTTTGCTCTTGTCTCACGATTCGATGTCCTCCCTGCGACAAGTTACCATACTTCCATACTAGTCAGCAATGGCGGTCGGTGATAGTGTTCAGGTATACTGAGTGGCGGAGGACTTCATGGAACAGACTTGGCGATGGTTCGGACCGCAGGACCGCGTGAGCATTGCCGATGTCGCCCAAGCAGGTGCGACCGGTATCGTGACGGCGCTTCACCACCTGCCGACAGGTGATATCTGGTCAGCCGAAGAAATAGCTAAGCGGCAGGCCGAGATTGGCATCATGCAAGATGGGCGTCCTTCCTGGCTTGTCTGGTCCGTTGTCGAAAGCCTTCCGGTCAGTGAAGATATTAAGAAGCAGCAGGGCGATTGGCGTGCACATATTGCGGCCTACAAGCAGAGCATGAGGAACCTTGCGGCAGCGGGGATCAAAGTGATCTGCTATAATTTCATGCCGGTTCTGGACTGGACCCGAACCGACCTCGGGTGGCGTTTGCCCAATGGCGCGACCTGCATGAGGTTTGATCTGATCGATTTCGCCGCGTTCGATCTGCACGTTCTGAAACGTCCCGGGGCGCTGGAAGACTATGACGATGCGCTGCAAGATGCCGCCGCCCGCCGCCACGCGGAACTGTCCGAGGAAGAAGTCGAACAGTTGACCGCAAATGTCGTTTTCGGCCTTCCCGGTGCTGCAGAAAAGTTCAGCCTTGAGGACGTGCGCGAACATCTCTCCGAATATTCGGAAATGAGCGAAGTGACGCTGCGACAGCACCTAATCGATTTTCTGTCCGAGGTCGCACCGCTCGCCGAAGAACTGGGGCTGCGGCTTTGCTGCCATCCCGACGATCCGCCATTTCCGCTATTGGGTTTGCCCCGGGTCATGTCGACCGAAGCGCAATACAAGATGGTGATGGACGCCATCGACAGCCCAGCCAGCGGCATCACGCTCTGCACGGGGTCACTTGGAGCCCGACCCGACAATGATCTGCCAGGCATGATGGAACGACTGGGGGACCGGGTACATTTTTTGCATTTGCGAAACGTAAAGCGAGAATCCGGAAACCTGCGTGGCTCGTTCTATGAGGCCGAACATCTTGGAGGCGATACGGATATGGTCGCCGTTGTCGAGGCGGCGCTGAAGGAAGAAGCGCGACGCAAAGCTGCGGGTCGTGCGGACTGCTCTATCCCCTTCCGTCCGGATCATGGTCAGGACATTCTGGATGATTTGGGCCGCCGGGCGCAGCCGGGATATCCCTCGATCGGGCGCCTAAAAGGGCTCGCGGAATTGCGCGGGATCATTGCTGCCTTGGAACCGCGGATTGCTGCCGGAGGCTGATCGAGGCGAGAAAGTGTTCAGGTCGGGCACCGCGCCACAAGTTGCTGAGACTACCGATTGGCGGAATATAGCGAGCCTAGAGGTCCTTGCGTGCCGTCATCGCCGCCATGATCGTGCCGTCATCCAGATAATCCAGCTCGCCACCGATCGGAACGCCCTGCGCCAGCGAGGTCAGGCGCACCTGTCCATCCAATTGATCGGCAATGTAGTGTGCCGTGGTCTGCCCGTCGATGGTTGCGTTCAGCGCAAGGATGACTTCGGTGATGCCTTCGCTAGCGACCCGATCAATCAGGCGCGGAATGCGCAGCTGTTCGGGTCCGATTGCATCCAGCGCTGACAAAGTTCCCCCCAGCACATGGTACCGACCCTTAAACACGCCCGAACGCTCCATTGCCCAGAGGTCGGCGACATCCTCGACGACGCACAATTCACCCGTCGCGCGTTTCTCGGCAGTACAGATATCGCAGATGTCGGTAGTGCCCACATTGCCACAATTCAGACACTCCCGTGCTGTCTCGGCCACGATCTGCAAGCTGTCTGCCAAAGGCGTCAGCAGCAAGGCCCGCTTGCGGATCAGGTGCAGAACTGCCCGCCTGGCCGAGCGCGGCCCGAGACCGGGCAGCTTTGCCATCAGCTCGATCAGGTTGTCGATGTCTTTGGTGCTGGACATAGGGCAGGCTCCGAGGCGGAAGGCGGATTATCCGGGGCGTGCAAACCCGCCGGTAGGTCCGACTTAGAACGGAAGCTTCATGTCCTTGGGCAGGCCCATGCCTTCGGTCAGCTTGCCCATCTCTTCCTGGGCCTTGTCACTCGCCTTTTGCTGCGCGTCCTTGATTGCGGCCAGGATCAGATCCTCGACAACTTCTTTGTCATCGCTGTTAAAGATCGACGGGTCGATATCCAGAGACTTCAGCTCGCCCTTGCAGGAACAGACTGCCTTGACCAGCCCGGCACCGGATTCGCCAGTGACCATCTGACTGTGCATGTCTTCCTGCAGCTGGGTCATCTTGGTCTGCATTTCCTGTGCGGCTTTCATCATCTTGGCCATGTCGCCAAGCCCGCCGAGTCCTTTGAGCATATGTAGTCTCCATGTATTTCGGTTTAGGGTTAGATACGGTCCGAGACGGCCCCCTACAAGGGGGAACCCGTGCGGAAGCGGGCGCGATAAGCACCCGGCGTCAAGCCCGTGACTGACCGGAACGCCCGACCAAAGGCCGGAATGTCACGATATCCGACCGCCCAGGCAATCTGAGCCACGCTCTTATTGCCTCTCTCCAGCGCGCCCCGGGCCTTTTCCACCCGCAAGGCCTGCAGGTAAGCCGCCGGTGAATGTCTGGTCGCCTTTTGGAACCGACGATTGAAGCTGCGCAAGGGCACCCCAGCCTGTGCGGCGAGATCCGAAACAGTCAGAATGTCCTGAAACTGTTGGTCTATATACCGTTGCGCGATCAGGATCGCAGCATCACCATGGTCGCGGCGCGGGCGGAAACTGGAATAATTGCGCTGTTCTCGCCCCGCCGGGTCGACCAGCAGATGCCGTGCCAGTTGCGACACCATTTCTCCGCCATACCAAAGTCCGGTCAGATGCAGTCCGAGATCGACCCAGGCCATCAACCCGCCTGCCGTGATCACATCGTGATCGTCAATCAGAATGTGCTCCGCCTGCACGTCGGTATCCGGAAACCGAGCGCGAAAGTCCTGTTCCAGCGCCCAATGCGTGGTGACGGGGCGCCCCGCCAACAATCCGGCATGGCCCAGCCAAAACGCTCCGGCACAGACCGAGCAGGCTATGGCCCCCTGTGCGTGTTGTTGGCGCAGCCAATCGGTCATTGGATGCGCGGGGTCGCCTCGGCTGCCGTCAAGAGATGCGGGAAAAATCACTGCGGTTGCCAGTGTTGTCGGCAGCGCCTCTGGCGTAGCGATCTGCACGTGCGGCGCCGTGATGGTCGGATCCAGTCGAGGGATCAAAGCAAACAGATCGACGAGCCCATAGAATGAGGCCTTCTGAACGCCGGGATAATCCGCAATTGCGATATTTGGCACGTTTAGCATATTTTTTGTCATACGTGCCAAGTGTTAGAAAGGTCAAGGTCACCGATATTGGAGTGGTAAACAACAAGAGGAACGGACCGATGCCGAACAACGCTCTTATTCTCGTGGATATTCAGAACGACTATTTTCCGGGTGGCGACTGGCCGGTCCATCGGATGGAAACGGTTGCCGAAAACGCTGCCCGTCTTCTCGGCGCGGCGCGCAAAGACGGGACGCTTGTGATCCATATCCGTCACGAATTTGCCAGCGACGCGGCCCCGTTCTTTCGTCCGGGCAGCGCGGGGGCAGACATTCATGCGCTTGTCGCACCTGTCGCGACCGAAGCCGTCCTGACCAAATCTCGCGCCAACAGTTTTCACGGCACAGACCTTTTGCGCATTTTACAAGAGGCGAAGATTGAGGCTCTGACCATTTGTGGTGCGATGAGCCAGATGTGCATCGACGCCACTGCACGTGCCGCTGCAGATCACGGTTTTGACGTGACCGTCGCCGAAGACGCTTGCGGCGCGAAAGAGGCGGAATTCAACGGCGTGACGCTCACCGCGGACCAGGTCCATGCCGCCTTTATGGTGCCGCTGGCCATGTCCTATGCAAAGGTAGTGACTACGGACAGCCTGCTGTCATGATGGAAGTTTCCAGCGCGCGACGCTAAGGGTTCAACCGTCGTCAAACGGGTCCCACTCGTCCTCGACCTCGGGCAGCGCTTCGGCGCTGGCTGCTGCCGCGATCTGTTCGGGCGTGCGGATCTCGGTAATCCGCGCCTTGGGGAAACGGGCAATGACGGCCTGAACCAGCGGGTGGGCCTCGGCCTTTTCCCGCAAGGCGTTCTCCGCTGCGTCTCGCACATCGGCGATCGTCGGCGCGCCACCCGTTGCACTGACGCTTATCGCCCAGCGATTTCCTGTCCAGCCTTGCAAGCGCGTCCCCAAACGCTGTGCAAGGTCTGGTGCGGCGTTTTCTGCGGGTGAAAATTCGATCCGCCCCGGTTGATAGCTGATCAACTTCAGGCCGGTTTCGATTTCGACCAGCAGTTTCACATCCCGGTGGGCGCGGATCAGTTCGATCACGTGTTCAAACGTTGGATAATGTGCCAGCGCACTGTCTGGCGCCACTGCCGGAGCTACTTGGGGGGTGCCGTTGCTGCCCACGCGGGCCGAGGAAATAGCAGAGGCACCGCCGCCCGCCGCAGGCGAACTTGTGCCTTGGGTAAGGCCACCATTGCCGCCGGGTGCAGGCGGCGAACTGTTCTGCAGCTTGCGGATCAATTCCTCGGGGCTGGGCAGGTCCGCCACATGGGTCAATCGTATGATCGCCATTTCCGCCGCCATCATCGCGTTGGGCGCTGCGGCAACCTCTTCCAGAGCCTTCAAGAGCATCTGCCACATCCGTGAGAGCACCCTCAGAGACAGATTTGCGGCCATTTCGCTGCCGCGCGCACGTTCGTCCGGCGATACGGTCGGGTCTTCTGCCGCATCCGGGGTAATCTTGACCACCGATACCCAGTGGGTGATCTCGGCCAGATCGCGCAGCACCGCCAACGGGTCGGCCCCTTCGGCATACTGCGTGCCGAGTTCCGTGAGCGCACCTGCGGCATCGCCCCTCAGGATCATATCGATCAGGTCCAGAACCCGGCCCCGATCTGCCAATCCGAGCATGGCGCGCACCTGTTCGGCGGTGGTCTCGCCGGCCCCGTGGCTGATGGCCTGATCCAGCAGCGACGTGGCATCCCGCGCTGACCCTTCTGCCGCGCGGGTGATCAAGGCCAGCGCATCGTCGTTGATCGCTGCGGCTTCGCTCGCGGCAATCCGTTTCAGCAGGGCGATCATGTCCTCGGGTTCGATCCGGCGCAGGTCGAACCGTTGACAACGGGACAGAACCGTCACCGGAACCTTGCGGATCTCGGTTGTGGCAAAGATGAACTTTACATGCGCGGGCGGTTCCTCAAGCGTCTTGAGCAGCGCGTTGAATGCGCTGGTCGACAGCATGTGAACTTCGTCGATGATATAGATCTTGTAGCGGGCCGAGGCCGCGCGATAACGCACGCTGTCGATGATTTCACGGATGTCGTTCACGCCGGTGCGGCTGGCGGCGTCCATTTCCATCACGTCCACATGGCGGCCTTCCATGATCGCCACGCAATGCTCGCACTTGCCGCAAGGTTCTGTCGTCGGCCCGCCATTTCGGTCCGGTCCGATGCAATTCATACCCTTGGCGATGATCCGGGCGGTTGTGGTTTTGCCGGTGCCGCGAATGCCGGTCATGATGAACGCCTGCGCGATCCGGTCGGTGGCAAAGGCGTTCTTCAGTGTCCGCACCATCGCTTTCTGCCCGACCAGATCGGTAAAGGTTTCGGGCCGGTACTTGCGGGCCAGCACCTGATAGGCGGGGGCGTCGGTTTCGGTCATGAACAGTCCTAAAGGATTCGGATTTCAGCGAAAGGTAGTCGGCGGCGTCGGTGACGTCCATGGCTGACAGGCCGGATGGGTCACAGGCTCCATAAAACTGCGCCGGTCGCCAGCGCCGAAATTGTCAGAACTATTGCCAGAATGGTGAAGTTTCGGACCGGTTGCGCCTCGGCATCGTTCTCGCTCAGCCGTTTCAGCGTTTTGTGTGCCTGTCGACGCGCTGACCAGAAGATCAGTATCGAGGCGAGCAGAAACAAGGAGGCGACGGCCTTGGCAACCCAAGTGGGTTCAAACGCACCAAAAACGGCTTTCAGACCGATGGCGACGCCGATTGCGCCCAGACCCGTTCCCATCCAGCTGGCAAACGTGCGTTCATTGGCGAGCACAGTTCGGTCTTCGGCCCATCTGGTGCGCCTCTTGGCTTGATCATCCGCATCGCTCATACCCTACAGTTGCCGAAAGGCAGTGGGTCGGCAAGGGCAAGTTTTGTACTGCTCCTGACCGGATGATAGGGTACAATCAGTGATGGGTTGAGTTGGGGAATTGCGATGCGTTTGCGCGGTGTCAGAAGCAGCAGAAATGTCGAGGATCGTCGCGGACGTGGGCGTGGCAAGGCGGTCGGGGGCATCGGCGGCGTTGGTCTGTTGATCGTTCTGGCGGTGGGCTATTTCGCCGGAATTGACGTGACGCCGCTCTTGACCCAGCAACCCGCCGCCAGCAGCCAACCCTATGCCGCCAGCCCGCAGGAAGAACAGGAGGCCGAGTTTGCCGCTCGTGTGCTTGCCACCACCGAAGAAGTCTGGACACAGGTTTTCCGGGATGAATTCGACGCGACGTATACGCCGCCCGTGATGGTGTTGTTCTCGGGTGTCACGCAAAGCCCTTGTGGCGGCGCATCGGGTGCCACCGGGCCGTTCTACTGTCCGGCAGATCAGAAGGCCTATCTGGACCTTTCGTTCTTTACCACGCTGTCACAACAACTGGGCGCGAGCGGTGATTTCGCCGCCGCCTATGTGATCGCACATGAGGTCGCCCATCATGTGCAGAATCAGGTCGGGATACTGGGCAAGGTCGATCAGGCGCGGCGGCAGGCCTCGCAGACCGAGGCCAACGCCCTGACTGTGCGGCTTGAACTACAGGCGGATTGTCTGTCCGGGGTCTGGGCTGCTGCGGTTGGCGGGTTGATGGAGCGTGGCGATCTGCAAGAGGCGCTGAACGCCGCCAACATGATTGGCGACGACCACCTGCAACGTCAGGCCGGGCGGGTCCCGCGACCGCACACCTTCACCCACGGTACTTCTGCGCAGCGCGAAAACTGGTTCCGGCGCGGCTTTGATCAGCGCCGCATCGCCGCCTGTGACACGTTTGGCACCAACAGCCTTTGACCGCTCGCCATGGCCTGACGGTTCGTCTAGACAGAGCCTATGTCACAGATTGAATCGCTCTTTGTCACCCGTCTTTACCGCGCTGCGTTGAACGAGTTCGGCGAGATTTCACCGGACGAACTTGAAACTTCCTGCCTGTCGATTGCCGGGGATGACGAGGCGGGACAGGACTGGTGTGAGGAGAACGGATATCCCGGTTATACATCCTATGCCTCGCTGTCCGATTTGCCTTGGCGGTTCCCGATCTTTGCCGATCTGGTTGCAGCACTTGATAAACACGTCGCGGCCTTTGCCGAGGATCTGGAGTTTGATCTGGATGATCGAACGCTGAAGCTCGAAGATATCTGGATCAACATTTTGCCCGAAGGCGGAATGCACGCCAGCCACATCCATCCGCATTCGGTGATCAGCGGCACCACTTATGTTGCCATGCCTGAGGGTGCGAGCGCCCTGAAGCTGGAAGATCCGCGCTCGGCCCGGATGATGGCGGCGCCCACCCGTATCAAGGGCGCGCGGCGCGAGCTACAGCCTTTCATCTATGTGAAGCCCGCAGTCGGCGATGTGCTGCTCTGGGAAAGCTGGTTGCGCCACGAGGTTCCGATGAACATGGCAGAGGACGAGCGCGTCAGCGTGAGCTTCAATTACGGTTGGGACTAGGTGCTATCATCTGCGGCGTGACGTGAGATCATTGTTTTGAGGCCGTCAATCGTTGCCTTAAAGTGTTTCGTCAGAGCATAGACGTGGGCAGTATCAATTGTGTGAGTTCGACGAAATAACGACATGGTCCCGACTGAATTCGCAGCTCTAACTCTGGAGAATGACGAGCAGATCGTTTTCGCCGCCGCCGCGCGGTCATTTCCAACGCTTTGGGAGATCATCGTCTTCGTGCTGTTTTCGCCAGCGCTAGCGGTGTTGCCGGCGCTGGCTGTCCATTATGCATTCCGCAGGTCCGTCTACGTGATAACCACCCGGCGGGTTCTGGCGATTGAGCCGGAGCGCGTGGCAGGCGAAATGCGTCTGCTCGACATCGTTGGCTTTCGCGGCACCCGAAAGGCGTTGATGATCCGGAGCGGCTCCGGTTGCCTGTGGCTTTCACGGCTGCAGGATGCCTGGCAGTTTGAGACCATCGTGAAACGGGTGATGAAACACAACGCGACCGCGCGGGCCGAAACGTAGTCAACCTTTGCCGCGATGTGGGAAACGGCCGCCCAACGTCGCAACCAGAGCGGCCATTCCGTTCATTTGGCGCCGACGCAATCCACCTCGACGCGGGCACCGACCGCGAGGCCATTGGCACCGAATGCTGCGCGAGCCGGGAAGCGGCCCTCGGCGAAATAGGTTTTGTAGACGTCGTTGAATGCGCCCCATTCTCCGATATCGGCCAGCATGACAGTACATTTGACAAGGTTCTCAAGACCTAGGCCATGCGCGTTGAGTGAGGTCTTTATGTTCTCCATGACCTGTTTGGTTTCTCCGGCGATGCCGCCTTCGGCCAAGGTCAGGGTGCCCGGCATGTTGCCGATCTGCCCGGACAGATAGACGGTTTCGCCGACGACAACAGCTTCGGAAAAGGGCAGGTTGGTCGGCAGGACTGAACCGGAGTTCAGGAATTCGGGTTCGGCATGCAGTTGTGTTGCCAGAGCGAGTACTGCGGAAGCTGCCAACAGGCGCTTGGTGGTCTTGGTCATGCTGCAATCCTTGTAAGAGTGGAGTAAACCCAGTAGCTGTAACCCGGCAAGCTGTGTCAACGGGTTCGTTTCAGTGGCTATCCCGAGCGGAATCGCGGTTGATTGCATTTGAATGATAACTTTCGCTTGCCCCCTAACAACTGACCCCCTATAGAGCGGCATCTTGCAGTCTCCTGCCATCGGCGGGGGATTCGCATTTTTGTCATTCATCCACCAGGTCAAGGGTGACCCTTCGCGGGGCCTTCTGGTGTTTTGAGAAAAGGAAGTAGGCGATGAACGCCAAGGAACTGCACGACAAGACACCGGATCAGCTCCGTGATGAGCTGGCCAGCTTGAAGAAAGAAAGCTTTAACCTGCGCTTTCAACAGGCCACCGGTCAGCTGGAAAATGCTGCCAAAATCCGCGCGGCACGCCGCAATGCTGCACGTGTGAAAACCGTGTTGAACCAAAAGGCCGCTGCTGCGGCCACAGACGCTGAATAAGGGAGCCTGACAGATGCCCAAGCGAATTCTCACAGGCACCGTGACCAGCGACGCCAACGCACAGACAGTAACCGTTTCCGTGGAACGTCGTTTCACGCACCCGGTTCTGAAAAAGACCATCCGTAAGTCCAAGAAATACCGGGCTCACGATGAGAAGAACACATTCAAGGTGGGCGACAGTGTCCGCATCATCGAATGTGCACCAAAATCGAAGACGAAACGCTGGGAGGTTCTGGAGGCGTAAGCCGACAGACCTGACAGTTTAACGAAACCCTGGGGCAGACCATCAGTCCCCAAAGGTCGGGAGAAACCACATGATCCAGATGCAGACCAATCTGGATGTAGCTGACAACAGCGGCGCTCGCCGTGTTCAGTGCATCAAGGTCCTGGGTGGTTCCAAGCGTAAATACGCATCCGTCGGCGACATCATTGTCGTCTCGGTCAAGGAAGCCATCCCACGCGGCCGCGTAAAGAAAGGCGACGTGCGCAAAGCCGTTGTCGTGCGCACCGCTAAAGAAGTCCGCCGCGAAGACGGCACAGCCATCCGGTTTGATCGGAATGCTGCTGTCATCCTCAACAACAGCAACGAACCCGTCGGTACCCGTATCTTTGGGCCGGTTGTTCGCGAGCTGCGCGGTAAGAACTTCATGAAAATCATCTCGCTCGCTCCGGAGGTGCTGTAACCATGGCTGCTAAACTCCGCAAAGGCGACAAGGTCGTCGTGCTTGCTGGCAAGGACAAGGGCAAGGAAGGCACCATTGCTTCCGTTGACCCCAAAGCCGGCAAAGCTGTCGTGGAAGGTGTCAACATCGCCATCCGCGCCACGCGTCAGAGCCAGACAAGCCAGGGCGGTCGCATCCCACAGGCGATGCCGATCCAACTGAGCAACATTGCTCTGATCGACGCAAACGGCAAACCCACCCGCGTGGGTTTCAAGGTCGAAGGCGACAAGAAAGTGCGCTTTGCCAAAACCACGGGGGACGCGATCGATGCTTGATACAGCTAACTATACCCCGCGTCTGAAGTCTGATTTCCGTGAGCGCATCAAAGCGACCATGAAAGAAGAGTTCGGCTATAAGAACGACATGCAGATCCCGCGTCTGGACAAGATCGTCCTGAACATCGGATGTGGTGCCGAAGCTGTTCGTGACAGCAAGAAAGCCAAGTCGGCGCAGCAAGATTTGACCGCGATCGCAGGCCAGAAGGCCCTGACGACCAAGGCCAAGAAATCCATCGCTGGTTTCCGGGTGCGCGAAGACATGCCCCTCGGTGCCAAGGTGACCCTGCGCGGCGACCGGATGTACGAATTCCTGGATCGTCTGATCACCATCGCAATGCCGCGCGTGCGCGACTTTCGCGGTGTGTCGGGCAAATCGTTCGATGGCCGTGGCAACTATGCCATGGGCCTGAAGGAACACATCGTGTTCCCCGAGATCGATTTCGACAAGGTCGACGAAAACTGGGGGATGGACATCATCATCGCCACCACAGCGAACACCGACGCTGAAGCCAAGGCGCTGTTGAAGCATTTCAACATGCCCTTCAATTCATAAGCGCGGGAAGGATTAGACATGGCTAAAAAAGCAATGATCGAACGCGAAAAGAAGCGGGAAGCGCTGGTGAAGAAATACGCTGCCAAGCGTGCCGCGCTGAAAGAGATCGCGAATGACGAAAGCAAGCCGATGGAAGAGCGCTTCAAGGCGCGCCTCAAGCTTGCGAAACTGCCGCGCAACAGCTCGGCAACACGCCTGCACAACCGGTGCCAACTGACCGGTCGTCCGCATGCGTATTATCGTAAACTGAAAATTTCGCGGATCGCGCTGCGGGATCTCGGCTCTGCCGGTCAGATCCCCGGCATGGTGAAATCGAGCTGGTAAGGGAGAGACTGATATGAACGATCCTATCGCAGACATGCTCACCCGGATCCGCAACTCGTCGCTGCGCGGCAAGTCCACTGTATCCACCCCGGCGTCCAAGCTGCGGGCATGGGTTCTGGACGTGCTGGCGGACGAAGGTTACATCCGCGGTTACGAGAAAACCACTGGTGCCGACGGCCACCCGGCCATCGAAATCAGCCTGAAGTATTACGAAGGCGAACCCGTCATTCGTGAACTGAAACGGGTCAGCAAACCCGGTCGCCGCGTCTATATGGGCGTCAAGGACATCCCGCAGGTTCGTCAGGGCCTGGGTGTGTCGATTGTCTCCACCCCCAAGGGTGTGATGTCGGATGCATCCGCACGCAACGCCAATGTTGGCGGCGAAGTGCTCTGCACCGTATTCTAAGGAGAGTCTGATGTCTCGTATTGGTAAGAAACCGGTCGAGCTGCCCAGCGGCGTTACTGCCTCTGTGTCGGGTCAGACCATCGAAGTCAAAGGCCCCAAGGGTACCCGCAGCTTCAACGCAACCGACGATGTTACCCTCGCGGTCGAGGACAACGTGGTCAAGATCACGCCGCGCGGCAGCTCCAAGCGGGCGCGCCAGCAGTGGGGCATGTCCCGCACCATGGTCGCCAACCTTGTCGCTGGTGTCACCACCGGCTTCAAGAAAGAGCTGGAGATCCAAGGTGTTGGTTATCGTGCATCCATGCAGGGTAACACGCTGAGACTGAACCTCGGTCTGTCCCATGACGTGGATTACGTTGCACCCGAAGGTGTCACCGTCACCGCGCCCAAGCAGACCGAAATCATTGTGGAAGGCATTGACGAACAACTGGTTGGTCAAGTTGCCGCGAACATCCGTTCCTGGCGCGAGCCCGAGCCCTATAAGGGCAAAGGTATCCGCTATAAGGGCGAGTTCATCTTCCGCAAAGAAGGCAAGAAGAAGTAAGGACCCAGGATATGGCAAACAGCAAAAGAACCCTGTTTCTGAAGCGCCGCCTGCGCGTTCGGAACAAACTGCGCAAGGTCAACGCCGGACGTCCGCGTCTGTCGGTGCACCGCAGCAACAAGAACATCAGCGTCCAGCTGATCGACGATGTGAATGGCGTCACCCTGGCGGCGGCGTCTTCGCTCGAAAAAGATCTGGGCGTTGTCGGCAAGAACAACATCGAAGCAGCCTCCAAAGTGGGTTCGGCGATTGCCGAGCGCGCCAAGAAGGCCGGTGTTGAAGAAGCCTATTTCGACCGTGGCGGTTTTCTGTTCCACGGCAAGGTCAAGGCATTGGCCGACGCTGCCCGCGAAGGTGGCTTGAAAATCTAAGACTTGCAGGCGGCTCCCAGGGGGCCGCCTCGATGATCCGGGGGTGTTGTAACGCTCACCAGGATTGAGACATTGGTGCCAAGCACCGCAGAACAGGAGGCCTGCATGGCCAGAGAACCAAATCAACGGGGCGGTCGCCGCAATCAGCGCGACGAGACTCCGGAATTCGCAGATCGCTTGGTTGCGATCAACCGCGTGTCCAAGACCGTCAAGGGTGGTAAGCGTTTCGGCTTTGCCGCGCTCGTCGTTGTTGGCGACCAAAAAGGCCGTGTCGGCTTTGGCAAAGGTAAGGCGAAAGAGGTCCCCGAGGCCATTCGCAAAGCCACCGAGCAAGCCAAGCGTCAGATGATCCGCGTTCAACTGCGCGAAGGCCGCACCCTGCACCACGACATGGAAGGCCGTCATGGCGCTGGTAAGGTCGTCATGCGGACAGCACCTGAAGGTACCGGTATCATTGCCGGTGGTCCGATGCGTGCCGTGTTCGAAATGCTGGGCGTCAAGGACGTTGTGTCCAAGTCGATCGGCAGCCAGAACCCATACAACATGATCCGTGCCACCATCGACGGACTGCGCAAAGAATCCAGCCCTCGTGCGGTTGCGCAGCGTCGTGGCAAGAAAGTGTCTGACATCCTGCCCAAGCGTGACGAAGCGCCTGTGGCCGAAGCAGCTGAAGCGTAAGGAGACGGGAACATGGCAAAAACCATCGTCGTCAAGCAGATCGGAAGCCCGATCCGCCGCCCTGCCAAACAGCGTGCAACGCTGGTTGGTCTGGGATTGAACAAGATGCACAAGACCCGCGAACTGGAAGACACCCCTTCCATTCGTGGCATGGTCAACAGCATCCCGCACATGGTCGAGATCATCGAAGAGCGCGACTGAGCGCATTTCGAACTTGATTGAGAGAACGCCTCGGAGTGATCCGGGGCGTTTTCTCTTGCCCATCCGTCAATCTGTGGACAGGGTTGTTAAGAGCCCAAAGTGGACACCTAAAATGCTCATCAATCAGTCATCTGGTTGTGCGTGATTATGAAAATTTCAGCTTATGTTGTATGGTCCCAAAATTCGTTTGGAGACCAGTATGCTGAAGCTGTCGCCGATATTTCTTTTGTTTCTCGTGGCGTTGAGGCCAGAACACGCCCATGCACAACCAGCCGAGTTAATGCTGGCGGCCCGCAACGGCGATACTGAAGAAGTAAGCAGGTTACTGGAAACTGGCGCGGAACCAGACCCGAATGGCATTGCCACACCGTTATATTTTGCGGCTCAGGGAGGGCACCTCGAAATCGCGGAACTGCTTCTCGAGAGTGGTGCGGACCCAAATGCCCTGTCCAATTGGGGCACTCCGTTGCAAATTGCAGCCCGTCGCGGGCACAGCGAGGTGGCAACGTCCCTTTTGCAAAATGGTGCTGATCCCAATGTAGTAGGTGGTGAATTCGAGTACACGCCTCTGCACGAAGCTGCTGAAAAAGGTGATGTCGAAATGGGAAAGTTGCTCATAAGCTATGGGGCCGATGTTAATATCCAAAACAAGCGGTTCGAGCCGCCAATCCATCTTGCAGTGTCAGATAAGAGGACTGCATTTGCAGATCTCATGCGGGCTTCTGGTGCTGCTGCGGCTGCAGTCGATCCCATATCCAACGCGTTGGCCACCGCAGACATCGAAAAGGGGCGGGTTCGCGCGGTGGAATGCACCAATTGCCATAAGCTGGAGAAAGGTGAGGATGCAATCGGCTCCTACGGGCCGCGGCTCTGGGGCATTGTCGGACGAGAGGTAGCGATTGCCAGTGCACGCGAAAAATTCCCCTACTCAGAACCAATGAAGGCACAGACAGGAACCTGGACCTATGAAAGGTTGAATGCATTTCTCGCTGATCCATACGGCACTATTCCCGGTCAGGGTATGTACGCGGGCTTAGTCCGGGACAGAACTGAACGCATTAACGTGATCGCTTTTCTCAGAACCTTGGCCGACGATCCGGTTTCCTTGCCGTAGCTCATTCTCGATGTTGCGGCAAAATCCGCATTGTCCGCCAAGCGGACCAACTTCGGTTCTCAAATGGCCCTTCTGATCGGGACGGATGTCGACCGCGTCAGTCGGTCGGGCCGACCATGCCGACGATGTCATAGGTCTTGCGTAGGATCGGCGCGGTGATCTCGCGGGCGCGGGTTGCGCCACGTGTCAGGATACGGTCGATTTCTGCCGGATCGGCCATCAGGCGCGCCATTTCGGTCGAGATCGGCGCCATCCGGTCGACGGCAAGATCAGCGAGGGCAGGTTTGAACCGGCCAAATTGCTGTCCGGCATATTCCGCGATCACCTGCTCTGCCGTCATGTCAGCGAGTGCGGCGTAGATATTCACAAGGTTACGAGCCTCGGGCCGGTCGGCAAGACCCTCGACTGTGTCAGGCAGGGGCTCTGGGTCGGTCTTGGCTTTGCGGAATTTCTTTGCAATGGCGTCGGCATCGTCGGTGAGGGTAATCCGGCTCATGTCAGATGGATCGGATTTGCTCATCTTCTTGGTGCCGTCCCGAAGGCTCATCACGCGGGTCGCAGTGCCTTCGATCACGGGTTCGGTGATCGGAAAGAAATCGACGCCGTAATCATGATTGAACTTGGCAGCGATATCGCGGGTCAGTTCCAGATGCTGTTTCTGATCCTCGCCGACCGGCACATGGGTGGCGTGATAAACCAGAATGTCGGCGGCCATCAGCGACGGATAGGCATAGAGCCCGAGGCTCGCCTTTTCCGCGTTCTTGCCGGCCTTGTCCTTGAACTGCGTCATGCGGTTCATCCAGCCGATCCGTGCAACACAGTTGAAGACCCATGCCAGTTGCGCGTGTTCGGGTACCTGACTCTGGTTGATCAGAATGGATTTCTCCGGATCAATCCCCGATGCGATGAACCCGGCACAAAGCTCGCGGGTACTGCGCCGCAGATCCTCGGGGTTCTGCCAGACGGTGATCGCGTGCATGTCGACCATGCAATAGATTGTCTCCATCCCATCGTCCTGCATCCCGGAAAAGCGTTTCAACGCGCCGAGGTAATTTCCAAGGTGCAGATCGCCTGATGGCTGGATGCCCGAGAAAACGCGGGGTTGAAAGCTGGTTTCGGACATCACACGTAACTCCCGTCTGGCAAATTCTATCGGCCTCGCTTACCCATGAGGCGGGGTATCGTCAACAGGCACTGAAAACAGGCGGCAAGGAGTTCGGGTAGATGAATGAGCAGGGCAACGTTCCCGCAGTGAATCCAATGCCGCCCGTGGTGGTGGCGATGTTCTTTTTTATCATGGGGATCGAGTTGGTGTTCCAGCTTGGGGCGCGTGGGATCATCGGCGGCCCCACAGCGGTTGGCTGGCGGCTGGACGCGATGCAAAGCTATGCGTTTTCAAGCGCGGTTTTTGACTGGATGGTGGTCAACCATCGCTGGCCGCTGGAACACATGATCCGGTTTGTGAGCTATCCGTTCGTTCATGCATCCTTTACCCATGCGCTGTTTGTCGGGGTATTCCTGCTGGCAATGGGCAAGATGGTTGCCGAGGTCTTTGGCAGCGTCGCGTTCCTGTTGATTTTCGTGCTGTCCGGGATCGGTGGAGCGTTGGCATATGCCTTGGTCCTGAACGACCCCGCGCCGCTGATCGGTGGGTTTCCACCGGTTTATGGGCTGATCGGGGCCTTTACCTATATGCTGTGGATGTCCTTGTCGCGTGTGGGGGCCAACCAGACGCGGGCTTTTACGCTGATTAGCTTTCTGATGGGGATTCAGTTGGTGTTCGGTTTGCTGTTCGGTGGCAGTCCGGACTGGGTTGCTGATCTCGCCGGGTTTGCGACCGGGTTTGGCCTGTCGATCGTTCTCGCGCCGGGCGGAATGGCGCGCCTGCGCCGTCTTGTTCAACGCAAATAGCGTTCAGAGCCTTCGCAGGGGTCAGCCACGCCGGAGCGAACTTCGGAATTCCGCGAGGCGGAAAGCTCCGATAAGGTGGCCAACACCGAAATAGGTGAGGATGCCGACGCCGATCACTCCTGCCAGTGCAAGATACCGCCAGCCCGCCATGTGCAGGGCAGATGACAGGATCATGCTGCACAGCGCAAGCATCAGCCCCATCACCACGGAGGCGGCACAGATGCGCCAGATGCGGCGGCGAAACCGATCATCAAAGCGGGCGACGTCACCCATCGAGCGAGTGCCGAGCGCCAGTTGCAGCACCATCGCCCATGCCGCAACCGTGGTGCCGATCGCGGCACCGATATAGCCCAACAGATAGGCCATCGAGACGGCGACCAGAACGTTCACGATCATCGACACCACCGCATAGCGAAAGGGTGTTCGCGTATCCTCGCGGGCAAAGTAAAGCGGTTGCAGCACCTTTTGCAGAACGAACGCCGGCAGGCCCAGCCCATACACTGCGACAGCCAACGCGGTGGCCGTCGCATCCGCCGTATCAAAGGCACCGCGCTGGAACAGGACAGAGATCAGCGGGTAGGGGATCACTACCAGGGCGACCGCCGAGGGAATTGTCAGCGCCAGCGAAACCTCTCCGGCGCGGCTGAGAGCGGCGCGAGCGCCATCGTCATCTTTTGCGGCGAGGCGGCGCGAGAGGTCGGGCAACAAGACAACCCCCACCGCGATGCCGACAACCCCAAGTGGCAGTTGATAGAGTCGGTCTGCATAGCTGAGCCAGGCAATTGCGCCATCGTAAAAGCTGGCCACCTGACGGCCGACCAGCAGATTGATCTGAACCACGCCACCAGCCAGCATCGCTGGCAAGGCAATGATCGCAAGCCGTTTGAGATCCGGTGTCAGGCGTGGGCGTTGCAACCGAATGCGAAACCCCGCGCGACCCGCCGCGACCCAGAGCAGGGCCAGTTGCGCGACACCTGCGACCACGACACCCCAGACCAGAAACATTCCGTGGTGCATTCCGGGGCGCATGCTGGCCTCTGCGGAGGAATGAGCGTCTAGAATGCCGGACTCCGCCAGTAAGAGCGCGGATATCAGGATGATGTTTAGAAGGACTGGAGCCGCCGCAGCGGCGGCAAAGCGCCCGGTGGCATTCAGTACGCCGGACAGCAGCGCCGCGAGCGAGATGAACAGGATATAGGGAAAGGCGATGCGCCCGAACAGGACGGCCAGGTCGAACCGTTCATCCCCTGCAAAACCGCTCGCCATCGCGAGGACCAGCCAGGGCATGAAGACCTGCGCCAGAACGGTGAATACGATCAGGAGCGAACCAAGCGCCGCAAAGGCATCATTGGCGAATGTCTCGGCATCCTTTCCGGCTTCCAGTTTTTTCGAGAAGAGAGGGATGAACGCAGTATTGAATGCGCCTTCGGCAAAAAAGCGGCGAAACATGTTGGGCAAGCTGAAAGCGACAAGAAACGCTTCGGCAACGGGTCCCGTGCCCAACCAGCCCGCGATAAGGATATCGCGCACAAACCCCAGAACCCGGCTGAGCAGGGTCCAGACTCCGACTGTCAGAAAGCCTGACATCAGGCGAATGGGTTTCACGGACGGGTCCTTTCAGACAGGCAGAAGGCAGGCGCGGGGTCGACCGCGCGTCGCGGGTGTGGGCATGCCGGTGATACCCAAGCCGACGGGGCAATGCCACATCTCAGGTATCTGCCCTGTCTGAGCCATCCGTAATCGCCTTGCGCAACTTGGCCTCAAGCGAGCGTTGCTTGGATTCGGAGTAATACTTTAGCCCGAACATGTCCTTGATGTAGAACGAGTCGACGGCCTGTTCGCCATAGGTGGCAATGACTGCGTTGGCGATGTAAATATTTGCGTTGGCCAGTGTCCGCGTCAGATCATAAAGCAGGCCGGGGCGATCACGGGTGTCGACTTCGATGATCGTGTAGATCTCAGAGCCTTCATTATCAAAGCTGATATGGGTCGGGACATTGAACGCCTTGAGACGCTTTTTGATCTTGTCGCGGCTTTTGAACGCCTCGCTGGTGACGAATTCGCCCCTGAGTGTCCTGTGGATCATCTTGGTCAGCCGAGGCAAGCGCGCGGTTTCATAGGGGTGCCCGTCGCTGTCCTGTATCCAGAACGCGTCGGTTACATATCCATCCTTGGTCGTATAGCTGCGCGCATCCACGACGTTGGCACCCACCAGCGCGAGCGCCCCGGCGAGGCGGGCGAAAATGCCTGGATGATCCGCCATTACAAAACAGGCGCGTGTCGCGTCGCGATCGGGGTCGGGGTACACGTGGATCATGATCTCGCTGGGATCACCGGATTCCTCAAGCGCGCGCAGCATGCGTGCAAAATCCACATGTGCAGTGACATGCAGACCTTGCCAATAAGGCGGATAGTGGCGTTTGGTTTCAGCCGCGAGTGCGGATTTGGTCCACTCGGGCAGGGCTTCTCGCAGCGCCTTCTTGGCGCTGGCCCCGCGGTTTTCGCGATTCAGGTCTTCCATGCCGGTTTCGAGGGCACGTCGGGTCTGGCGATAGAGCGCCCGGATCAGCGCGGCTTTCCAGTTGTTCCAGACATCGGGGCCAACGCCGCGAATATCACAGACCGTCAGCACCGTCAGCAGGTCGAGCCGTTTGACGGTCTGTACCGCCTTGGCAAAATCGCGCACGGTTCGCGGATCGGCGATGTCGCGTTTTTGTGCCATGTCTGACATCAGCAGATGATAGCGCACAAGCCATTCAACCGTCTCGCTGTCAGCCTTGCTCAACCCTAGTCGGGGCGCAACCTTGCGGGCGATCTGGGCGCCGAGAATGGAATGGTCTTCGGGTCTGCCCTTGCCGATGTCATGCAGCAGCAGCGCGACATAGAGAACCTTGCGGTTCACGCCCTCCTTGAGAATGCTCGAGGCAACCGGCAGGGACTCGATCAGTTCGCCGCGCTCGATCTGTGTCAGATTGGCGATGCACTGTATGATGTGTTCGTCAACAGTATAGCTGTGATACATGTTGAACTGCATCATCGCGACGATGGGTTCAAATTCGGGAACGAAGGCCGACAGAACCCCCAGCTCGTTCATGCGTCGCAGGGCCCGTTCCGGGTTGCCATGTTTCAGCATCAGGTCAAGAAAGATGCGCCGCGCCTCGCGGCTGTTGCGCATGTCGTCGTCGATCATCTTGAGGTTCGACGCAACAAGGCGCATGGCGTCCGGATGTATCAGCATTCCGGTGCGCAGGCCCTCTTCGAACAGGCGCAACAAATTCAGTTTGTCGGCCAGAAATTCCTCGGGATCGACAACAGCGAGGCGGTTGTTGATGACCTCGTAACCCGGTTTGATCTTGGGACGGCGGCGAAAGATGCGCTCGAGCAGGGGTTCGGGCTTGGCATGAATCGCTTCGAGTTTGGTCAGGAATATTCGCGTCAGGTCGCCGACTGCGGTGGCGTGACGAAAATATTGCTGCATAAAGATTTCGACGCCGCGTCGCCCGGCCAGATCCTTGTAGCCCATTGCCTCGGCAACGGCGACCTGCATGTCAAAGGTCAGCTTTTCTGTGGCGCGGCCCGACAACAGATGCAAGTGCGACCGGACGGCCCAGAGAAAGTCTTCGGCCTTTACAAAGGTGGCAAATTCTTCTTCCTGAAATACACCAAGCGGTACGAGTTCGGCAGCGTGCTGAACCCCGTGAATGTATTTTGCGATCCAGAATAGGGATTGTAGATCGCGCAGGCCGCCCTTGCCTTCCTTGACGTTGGGTTCGACAACGTATCGCTCGCCCTGTTTCAGGTGCCGCGCATCACGTTCGGACAATTTGGCCTCGATGAAATCCTGCCCATTGCCTGCAAACAGGTCACTTGCGAGCCGGTCGTTCATCTTTTCGGCGAGCGGTGCATGTCCTGCGATAAAGCGATGCTCCAGCAGTGCGGTACGGATGGTGAAGTCTTCCAGACCCAGACGGATGCAATCCTTGATCGTCCGGCTGGCGTGACCAACCTTGAGCCGAATATCCCACAGGATATAGAGCATGGATTCAATCACGCTCTCAGCCCAAGGGGTAATTTTGTAAGGCGTCAGGAATAGCAGATCGACATCCGAGAACGGTGCCATTTCACCGCGTCCATACCCGCCTACCGCAATCACTGCGATGCGTTCGCCAGCGGTCGGATTGGGGCGTGGATGCAGAAAGGTCCGGGCGACCATCAGGGCGCTCATGACCAGACCATCCGTGAGGTAGGTATAGGATCGCGTCAGCGGGCGTGCCGCAAACGGATTTTCGGCAAAGGCCTCGGCAATCGCGGCGCGTCCACGTTCCTGCGCTTCGCGAAGAATGCGCACGGTTTCCGAGCGCAAGGCAGAATTGTCCGCCGCGTCCTGCGCGGCAGACACAATCTGTTCATGCACCGAAACGGCATCGAAAACAGCGATTTCATCGCAAATCAGAGGGCCGGATGCGACCGGATGATATCTGTCCTGCGACGTCGGATCAGAATCCGGCGCCGGAGAAGCTTGTTGGTGCAGGGTCAATCACAACCACCTGTTTGTTCTGAATTGTCGCCACCGCGAGCCCACGTTCGTTGGTTCCGTCTGGTCGCAGGCGAAAGATACCGCCGACGCCCTGAAAACCAGCGCCTTGGGTCAGCGCGCCGCCGGTAAGGGCGTTTGACTTGCCAGCGCCGACCAATGCACCGATGGCTGCGATGCCGTCATAGGCCAACCCACCGATCGGATGAGGGCTTCCACCATAGGCGGCGGCATAGCGAGAGTTGAATTGCTGGACCTTGCCCGGATCTGGCAACGCAAACCACCCACCCTGCACACCGGGCAGGGCCAGCGTTTGCGACGGGATATCCCAACGTGTCAGGCCAACATATTGGGTGGTTGCTGGGCCAACTCCGGCTTCAGGCAGCAGTTGCGTGAACAGGGGCAGCGCACCAGCGGTCGTGGCGGCGAGAAAGATCGAATCGGCCCCTGTACTGTCGACTATCGCCTTGACCTGCGGCACGGTGGCGATAACGGACTGCTGTGACAGTTCATAAGGGACAGTACCGGCAAGACGTGCGCCGCTGCCTCTGATGGCCTGCTGAATGGCGTCGCGACCAAGCTGTCCGGCCAGATCAGTGCCGTGAACGACGACAAAATTGCCCTTGCCCCGACTTGCGGAATAACGGGCAAGGCGGTTGGCGGTATTGAAGAATGTCGGCCCGAGAATAAAGACGTTACCGCCCGCGATGGTCGGGTTGTTGGAGAACGACAGGACGTTGATGTTCTGTCCGCGTACAGCCAGCCCGACCGCGTTGGTCGATTCTGCATAGACCGGGCCAAGGATGATGCGTGCACCGTCGTTCACCGCTTGTGTGGCCTGTGCGGCGGCGGTGGCCGCATTGCCTCCGGTGTCATAGACGCGCAGGTCGATCTGAACACCGTTCAGGTCGGCCATCGCCAGCCTTGCCGAATTTTCCAGACTGCGCGACAGGACCGCATCGCCCGATTGCGCCGAACTGCGTGGCAGCAAGAGAGCAACAGGAACGGGTTTGTCGGTATTGATGGTCGGCCCACCTCCGGGTACTGAGTCACAGGCGGTCAGTACCGCCAAAGACAGCAGGGCCAGACAAAACAACACCACCTTGCGGGGCACGGCGAAAACGGCAAACATGGTTCGGCAACTCCCTCATGCGGCGGCTTGGTACAGCCGCTCTGTAGGTACCGGATAATAGACGTCAGCGGGAGAGGGTCCAGCGTTGAATCATCAAAAGGTCCGATTGGCCCCTGGGCTGTATTTTGTCGCAACACCTATCGGGACGGCGCGCGACATCACGTTGCGGGCGCTGGATGTGCTGGCCTCGGCCGATGTCATCGCCGCCGAAGACACCCGCAGCCTGCGCCGATTGATGGAGATTCATGGGGTGCCGCTCGAGGGTCGCCGGATTTTTTCGTACCACGATCACAGTGGCGACGAGGCCCGCAAACGCCTGCTCGGCGCGTTGGAGGAGGGGCGTTCAGTTGCCTATGCGTCAGAGGCGGGAATGCCACTGATCTCGGATCCCGGTTATGATCTCAGCCGAGGTGCAGGCGAGGCCGGGTATCTCGTTACCGCGGCGCCAGGTGCATCGGCGGTGCTCACAGCGTTGACGCTTGCAGGATTGCCGACCGATGCGTTCTTTTTTGCCGGTTTTCTTCCAAATGCGAGCGGTGCGCGCCGTGCACGCCTTGAGGAATTGCGCTCGGTTCCCGGTACGCTGGTCTTTTACGAATCGCCGAAACGCGTTGCGGCGAGCCTTGCGGATATGGCTGCGATTCTGGGCGCAGATCGCTCGGCCGCGCTGTGCCGCGAGTTGACCAAGAAATTCGAAGAGGTGCGCAGGGGAAATCTCGGAGAACTCGCAGAAGCGCTTCGGCTGGAGAAGGTCAAAGGCGAGATCGTGCTGGTTGTCGACAGAGCCCGTTCAGAAGCCGTTAACGAGTCTGACGTAGAAGAGGATTTGAGAACGGCGTTGAAGGAGCACTCGGTCAAGGATGCAGCCGATCTTGTCTCGCGAACTCACGACATCCCGCGAAGGCGAGTGTATCAGATGGCGCTGAAACTGACCAAATCCTGAGACGAGGTGTGATGCAGGCAGAAATCAGAGGTCAGGTCGCGCATCATGCGGGGGAAGCCGCCGAACGGCAGATCGCGCAGTACTATGAGCGGCTTGGCTATGAAGTACTGTCGCGGCGATGGCGCGGGGCCGGTGGCGAGATCGATCTAATCGTGCGCAATGCTGAAACGGTGGTCTTCGTTGAGGTCAAGAAGGCGCGGAATTTCGCCATTGCTGCCGAACGGATCAGCCCGCGTCAGATCAGACGGATTTCCGACTCGGCGGAGGAATTTCTGGCCGGTGAACCTTGCGGTTTGCTCACCGATATGAGGTTTGATGCCGCGCTGCTTGACGAATTCGGCGCGTTCAAGATTCTGGAAAACGCCTTTGGCTGTGACTGATCGGCATTGAACCTCTGGGCGGCCTGCGCCATGTATCAGGCGCACGACAGAGGAACGCGCCATGAAAATTGCCTTTCAGATGGACCCGATCGGGAACGTCGACATCAATGCCGACAGCAGTTTCCGTCTGGCCGAAGAGGCACAGGTGCGCGGGCATGAGCTCTTCTATTACAGCCCTGATCATCTGGCCTATCAAAAGGGTCGCATCACCGCGCGTGGACAGGACATGACGGTGCAGCGCGTTGCAGATCAGCCCGCCATTCTGGGCGAGCTTCGCGAGGTTGATCTGGCCGATTTCGATGTGGTCTGGCTGCGCCAGGACCCGCCGTTTGACATGCATTACATTACGTCGACGCATCTGCTCGACCGGCTCAAGGGACAGGCGGTTGTGGTGAATGATCCGTTCTGGGTGCGGAACTACCCAGAGAAACTTTTGGTTCTGGATTTTCCCGACCTAACACCGCCAACGACGATCGCCCGCGATCTTGACACGATCAAGGCGTTCAAGGCGGAACACCAGGACATCATTCTGAAACCTCTCTACGGAAACGGAGGGGCAGGGGTGTTCCGGCTTGACGAACAGGACCGCAACCTGACCTCGCTCTATGAGCTCTTTACGGGGTTTTCACGCGAACCGTTGATCGTTCAGAAATTCCTGCCCGACGTGCGCAATGGCGACAAGCGGATCATTCTAGTGGATGGTGTTCCTGTCGGGGCGATCAACCGTGTCCCCGCCGAAGGCGAAACACGCTCGAACATGCATGTGGGGGGACGACCGGAACAGATTGGCCTGACCGCGCGAGACAAAGAGATTTGCGACGCCATCGGACCCTTGCTGCGCGAAAAGGGACAGATTTTTGTCGGAATCGACGTGATTGGCGATTACCTCACTGAAATCAACGTGACGTCCCCAACCGGCATCCAGGAACTGGAGCGTTTTGACGGGGTTAATATTGCCGAAAAGATCTGGCAGGCGATCGAAGCTAAGCTCGCCTGACAATCAGGCCGCAGCCGTTGTCACCCGAAAGCTGAGCGCCTCGGCAATGTGAGGTCGACAGACCTTGTCGCTGTGATCAAGATCGGCAATCGTTCGGGCGACGCGCAGGACACGGTGATACCCCCGCGCCGACAGGCCGAACCGTTCTGCAACGCGGCTCAAAAGAGCGCGACCTTCTGCATCGGGCGTCGCTATCTCTTCCAGTTGCGTCCCTTCGGCGTCTGCATTCTGGCGGGTTCCCGACGCATCGCCAAATCGCTCGGCTTGAACCTGACGTGCCACTGCGACCCGGCTGGCTACCTCCGCAGAGCTGTCGCCTGACGCGGGCAGATCAAGATCGGTGAACGCTACCGGCGGTACTTCCAGCCGAAGATCGAACCGGTCCATCAGTGGTCCAGAAATGCGCCCCATGTAATCCTCGCCACAGGCCGGAACGCGGGCGCAGGCGCGTGACGGGTCGGTGAGATATCCGCATTTGCAAGGGTTTGCCGCAGCCACCAGCATGAATTTGCAAGGATATTTCACGTGCGCATTGGCCCGCGCGATCATCACCTCTCCGGTTTCAAGGGGTTGTCGCAAGGTTTCCAGGACTGCTCGTGTGAATTCTGGAAACTCATCCATGAACAGAACGCCGTTGTGAGCGAGGCTGATTTCTCCCGGCTTTGCGTTGCGTCCGCCACCTACGATGGCGGCCATCGAAGCGGTGTGATGCGGTTCGCGAAACGGTCGGGCGCGGTTGATTCCACCTTCGTCCAGCAGCCCGCACAGTGACTGGATCATTGATGTATCGAGCGCTTCGGCAGCCGAAAGCGGAGGCAAGATTCCCGGTATGCGTGCGGCCAGCATTGATTTTCCGGATCCGGGAGAGCCGACAAGCATGACATGATGCCGCCCCGCAGCGGCAATCTCCAGCGCACGTTTCGCACGTTCCTGACCTTTCACATCGCGCAGGTCACGGTCGGTTGGGGGCGTAGAAATCTCGCCCGGTTCAGCTGGTGAGATCGGTGACTGCCCGGTGAAATGGCGAACGACATCGCCCAGGCTGGCAGCGCCGATCACCTGGGTGGCGCCGACCCAGGCAGCCTCTGCGCCCGAAGCTTGTGGACACAGCAGTCCGCGGTCGTCCTGTGCGGCGGCCATCGCAGCTGGCAACGCCCCGAGGACAGGAACAAGCGAGCCATCCAGCGACAATTCTCCAAGCGCAACTATTCCTTCGATGGCGTCTGACGGCACAATCTCTAGCGCCGCCAAGAGAGAGAGGGCGATGGGCAGATCAAAGTGGCTGCCCTCCTTTGGCAAATCTGCAGGCGAAAGATTGATGGTGATGCGTTTGGAGGGCAAGGCGATGGCCATTGAGCCGAGCGCCGTGCGAACGCGATCCCGTGCTTCGGAAACGGCCTTGTCCGGGAGGCCGACAATCGAAAATGCAGGCAAGCCGGGACTCACCGCGCATTGAACCTCGACCAGTCGGGCATCAACCCCCTGAAAAGCAACAGTATAGGCGCGCGAAACCATCAAACCCTCGATCCTTGCAACGGTGTGTTAACCGCTATCGGATACGTGGTTTAAGAATTGTTAATTTTGGACGATTGCAGTCACCTGTATCCGTCTTGCACGGCACACACCGGCACCGTGGCGCACGGGGCAATCTGAAGGTTTCACGAGGTGAGAGGCTGGACATCGACCCAAGCGGGACTCGTTGTGGCTGCTTCCTTCCGGATCTGACCAGGTTGGCGAGGCGCTCGCCCGCGCCAACCTCTCGACGTTGCATATAGGCACGTGGCAACAGATTCGCAACCGGGCTTGAGTCGCGTCAGATAGCAATGTCCAGCTGAAGGAAACCCTCGGGTGTGATCGGACGAATATCTACGACCCGGTCATCCAGTTCTGTCAAATGCTGCCGCGCGCCGGGCCCTGTCAGCGCCGTAACACGAGTGTCGGACATGGGGGTAAACCGCCACGGCGCGGGCGCCTCCTGCAGCGGGTCAGTGGGGAGTTGGCCGCTCAAATACTTTGCAATTACATCGCGCAGCGTCGTCGTCGCAATCTTGATCATCGGCAGGTCTGAAAGGAGCAAAAACGGGCTGCCGGCGCTGGCGCGATAACTGTTCATGACCACAACAAAGCGTGCATCTGGCTTAACCGGCGTACCGGCATAGGTGACACCGACAACGCGCCGGCTGTTTCGACCGTGGGTATCACCGCTGGCGTGGATGCTGGCCGGGGCTGACAGATCAATCTGATAGCTCAGGCCGTGCAGCACGTCGAAATCGTGGCCCGGCACAGAATCATCGACCAACATCTGCCCGAATTCCCCCGGCGCGATCTGATTGAACATGCGCGCAGAGATTTCCAGCCACTCCAGCAGCTGCGCGCCGGTGACGATTGCGGCGCGAAGCTCATTGGGAAAAACGTGCAAATCCGCGATGTGGCGATAAGACAGCGGGCCAGCGGGAATGTCGGTGAAATAGTTGGGCCCGGCCCGGCCTCCGAATTTTCCCGGTGCGGTTGCAGAGATCAAAGGCAAGCCCTCGGCCTCGGTTCCTGCAAGTTGTGGGCGCACCGCAGCCGCCTGCGCCGCCGCGACCAATGCGAGCGCACGATCTGGTGCAAAAAACGTAAAATAGCTGTGCAGGGGAACCGGGCTGGTGCCCACGGGTTGCATCATCAACACACGGGTCTGCGCATGGTCGTCAGCCAAGAGTTCCACCAACGCGGGGTCTTCAGGAACGACCGATGTCGTCACGCCTTTGTCCGTACGCATGGCAATCGGGCGCAGATCACATTGAAAACCGGTACGCTGCCATTTGTGATTTGCATCTGCGGTCAAGTCCATGTCGATCACACCGAGATGCGAGCCGGAATTTCCGGCCATGACCACAGGTTTGCCGTGAACGGACCCGTTCTTGGCGTCGACATCTTGGATGCCGCAGTGATCCGGACCCGGCAGACGCAGATGCGTGTGTCCCGATATCACTGCATCGATTCCGTCGAGTTCGGCAAGCGGGCGGGCGGCATTTTCAAGTTCGGCGTGATCCGGCGCGTTGCTGAGCCCGGTATGGGCCAATGCGATGACCAGATCGCAACCCGCGGCCTGCAGGTCGGGCAACCAGCGTCGGGCGGTATCGACAATTCCGCTGGTTTGCATCTGTCCGCTGAGGTGGTGCGCATCCCATTGTACCGTCTGTGGAGGCAGAAAGGACAGAACCCCGATTCGGATCGGCCATTCATCTTCGCCACAGCGCAATAGCCGGTCCAGGATGGCAAAGGGTTCAAACCCAATAAACTGTTTTCGTCGTATCCGCTGCATATTTGAGCAGAGCACCGGGCAGGAAGACTGCTGCAAAGCTTGGTTCAACGGTTTCAGGCCAAAGTTGAAATCATGATTGCCAAGCCCGATCGCATCATAGCGAAGGTAGCCGAATGCCCGCATAAGGGGGTGTGACTGATCGGCGTCATGCGCTGCGATATCGCTCATCGGGGCGCCCTGAAACGCATCCCCGTTGTCAAACAACAGGGCCAGCCTGTCGTCGGCTGCCGCTTCGGCGCGCGCGGTCTGAATGAGTGTCGCAGTGCGCGTCAAACCGACAAACGGATCTGGCCGATCGGCGTAGTAGTCATGGCTCATCAGGTTCATATGAAGATCGGTGGTCGCCAAGAGACGCAAACGCGCCTTGGTGCCGGTGGGCACGCGGCGCTGATCTGTCACAATCTTGTACCCATCTGGGCAGGGGAAACGGTCTTCATGGGTGCGTCTGGGCCCGAATTGCCGGGCTCAATTCCCGGTAAGTCTATGAAAGCATGTATCCCTCGCGTCGAGAAACCAGTTCTTGTGGTTGACTTTGTGGCATCACGGACGCCATCTGGCGTCAATCGAGGCTGGGCTTTGCAATTGAATTCCGGTGGCAATTTCTGCGATGCAGTAACAACGAACGACGCGGCGGGTTTGGAGCGACAAGATGAAACTGGCGGAACAGGTGACATTCGGTGGCTCCGGCCTTGACCGGGCCGCGCATATCCGGAGCGACGAAGCGGCGCTTAACTCGGCACTGAATCATCGCAACGCGGTGGCGATCGTGATGTGGCGTGGCAAACCACTGGTGCGGGGCGCTGAACTCGATCAATTGGCAAGGATTCCTCTGGACCATCCGGTGCTTCAGGCTGGTTATGCGGATGCTATCCCGATGCCGGTTTTTCTGGGATGCGACGAAACGGGTGCGCCGCATTTTGCCTGCGATGTATCAGCGTGGGAACCCAAGGATCAGGATCTTGCGGCGCTTGGACTGTTCCTTGATCCGACTGAACAGGTTCACCCTGACCTTCCCAAGGATCACGTGTTTGCAGAGTTGCGCCGTCTGATGACGCGCCTTGAACGCCGTGATGCAGAGTTGGCGGCGACTTCCAAGGCGATCATCGGCTGGCATGACAGTCACCGGTTCTGTGCAAAATGCGGCGCGCCAAGCGAGGTGACCGATGCCGGATGGCAGCGGGTTTGCCCGACGTGCAAGGCGCATCATTTCCCAAGGACGGACCCGGTGGTAATCATGCTGATCACGCACGGTAATTCGGTGCTGATGGGGCGGTCTCCGGGTTGGCCCGAAGGCATGTATTCCTTGCTGGCCGGGTTTGTTGAGCCGGGAGAGACGCTTGAGGCAGCGGTACGTCGCGAGGTTTTCGAGGAGGCAGGGATCGAGGTGGGCGAGGTGAGTTACCTGGCCAGCCAACCATGGCCGTTTCCGGCATCCCTGATGTTTGGCTGTGCCGGGGTGGCCTTGGGCCGCGATATCACGATTGATCCGGTCGAGATCGAGGATGCCATCTGGGTCACGCGCGACGACATGATGACCGCCTTTGCGGGTGAGCATCCGGTGCTCAAACCAGCGCGCCGAGGGGCGATCGCCCATTTCCTTCTGCAGAACTGGCTTGCAGACACACTGGATTAGACCGACACTTTGTCGGCACAGGAACTTACGGACGATATATGCAGTTTTCGAGTAAAGAAGACATTGACGCCCCCGCCGACGAAGTATTTGCCATGTTGAGCGAATTCGAGAGCTTTGAGCGATCGGCCATTCGACGTGGCATCGAGGTGGAGCGGCTGCAGGACAGCAATGCTCCGGTCGTCGGTATGGCGTGGCGCGCGCTCTTCACTTTGCGCGGCAAGTCGCGCGATGCGCAGATTACGCTAGAAACGTATGATCCGCCTCACGCGCTGCGCTTTGCGACGGCATCGCAAGGGCTGGATGGGTTTCTGAAGTTGGAACTCGTCCCTTTGTCACCGCGCCGTACCCGAATGGCGGTTGTGCTGAATCTCAAACCGCGCACGTTGTCCGGGCGTCTTCTGATCCAGTCGTTGAAGTTGGCCAAAGCCAACCTGACAAAGCGGTTCAAACTGAAGGTCGCAGGCTACGCCAAAGGCCTTGAAGACCGGCATCGCAGGCTTGCCTAGGAACAAGCGGGATCAACTTTAGCGATTCTTGCCCTAGCGGGTCGTCGTCGCTGCGGCTAAAAGAGCGGCACGATGCAGCGCACCGGATTGAACAGATCAAAACTCTTTGTCGTCCTTGCGCTAATCTGCGCATTGGCGGGTTCGGGCTTTGCACATCGCTTCGCCGCGCCGCTAACTGACCCCTCCCTTGCAACGTACGTGCAGGCAGGTGGATCGATCGCCGATCTTTGCGGGGACGTTGGCGGCCAATCGCATGACGTCATCAACAACTGCGAGGCGTGTCGGCTGACCAATTCGGCGGTACTCGCCGAGCATGACGCCGTGGCTATCGCTGTTTTTGGCAAGCGCACCACACTGGATGTTCCGCAGCATCAGAGTTATCCAGAGATCGCGCGGCTCGACCTGTCGCGCCCGGTTCGGGGTCCCCCGGTCAGTTGATGCAGTGGCGTCTCGTCCATTGATACAGTGTATGGAAAGCTTCCTTTAAAATCAGCGGGATGCTGATGAAAAGGCCGGGTTTTCATTTCTGATGACACTGCCCCCGCGCAAAACTTGCACCAATTTTCAGATCCAACATCGGCATCTCGCAGAGCGAGCGTGCCATTACCGGAGACTCCAAATGGTTTCTATCGATCCCACCCAGACGCTGCAGGCCGAAGATGCCGCACCGTCGCCCAATAAACTCTATCTCGCAGCCTGGCGCTGGCATTTCTATGCCGGCCTCTACGTCATTCCCTTTCTCGTTACGTTGGCCCTGACAGGTCTGATCATGTTGTGGGTCAGTACCCTGTCCGGGCGGGACGGCGAATGGATTTCCGTCGTGCCCACAGGAGAGGCGCTCGCCGCGTCTACGCTCGCGCAGAGCGCGACCGAATCGGTCACCGGCGGAACGCTGGTGCAATACATCGCGCCGCGCGCGCCAGATCTTGCCGCGATCTTTCGCGTCGATGCCGGTGATGATGCCATCATGGTTGCGATCAATCCCTATACCGCCGAGGTGCTCGCAGAGATGCCCCGCCGTGCTGGGCTTTATGATCTGGCAAATGAAATTCACGGAACCTTGCTTTTGGGTGTGACGGGGGATCGAATGATCGAGATCGCGGCATCGCTCGCCATGGTCCTCGTTGCCACCGGGCTTTACCTCTGGTGGCCACGCGGCACGCAAGGGCTGCGGGTGTTTGTGCCGAACTTGGCGGCGCGTGGTCGTCTGCTGTGGAAAAGCTTGCACTCGACCATTGGCGCGTGGGTTTCAGTCATTCTGGTGTTCTTCCTGATTTCGGGCCTTTCCTGGGCGGGGATCTGGGGCGAAAAGTTCGTTCAGGCGTGGAATACCTTTCCTGCTGAAAAATGGGGCGCGCCGCTGTCGGATGTCACCCATGCCAGCATGAACCACGGTGCCGTCAAAGAAGTACCCTGGGCGCTTGAGCAGACCGCGATGCCCGCGTCTGGTTCCGAGGCCGGGGCAGACGGGCTTGCCGCCAACACCCCAGTCACGCTGGATAGTGTAACGGCATTCGCACACCAGATCGGGTTCGAAAATCGGTTTCAGCTGAACCTGCCCGCCGGAGAAGAAGGTGTCTGGACCGTCTCGCGCGATTCGATGAGCAATGACAGCACGCGTCCAACCGATGACCGCACCGTTCATATCGATCAGTACACGGGCAAGATTCTCGCCGATGTACGATTTGCGGATTATTCGGTTTACGGCAAAGGCATGGCTGTCGGCATTGCACTGCACGAAGGTGATCTTGGCTTGTGGAATGTCGCCCTGAACACGATCTTCTGTCTGTCGGTGATCTTTGTGGCCGTCAGCGGAGCGGTGATGTGGTGGATGCGCCGACCATCCGGCGCCGGGCGCCTTGCTGCGCCTCCGATGCCGCGCGACGTGCCGCTCTGGCAGGGGGCTGTTCTGGTCGGGCTGGCAATATCGCTGGCCTTCCCAATGGCGGGGCTGACGCTGCTTGCGGTTCTGGCGCTGGACGTGCTGATTCTGTCGCGGATTCCGGCATTGCGCCGGGTTCTGTCCTGAATTGGGTCTGCGCCGGTCATCCAGACCGGCGCAGAAACCTAATTTCGCCCAGGATCGGCTGGATAAACGCCCAAGATTTCGACGTTGGCAGTGAAATAGTCGAGTTCATCCAGCGCGAGTGCGACGTTGGCATCGTCAGGATGCCCCTCGATATCCGCATAGAACTGCGTGGCGGTGAACGAACCATCAACCATATAGCTTTCCAGCTTGGTCATGTTGACGCCGTTGGTCGCAAACCCGCCCATCGCCTTGTAAAGCGCCGCAGGGATATTGCGCACCTGAAAAACAAACGTCGTGATCATACCGTCGGCCCCGCGCCGCGAGGTATCGGACTCTGGCGACATAATCAGGAAACGCGTGGTGTTGTTGGAATTGTCTTCGATATGCTCGGCCAAAAGATCGAGACCGTAGATTTCGCCGGCCAGTGGGCTTGCAAGCGCCGCCAGTGACTGATCCCCGGCTTGCGAAACATGGCGGGCAGAGCCGGCAGTGTCCGCACCGGTGACACGGTGAATGCCGTGCTTTTGCAAAAAGGTCTTGCACTGGCCAAGCAAGACCGTGTGGCTCATCGCATGCTCAATATCGCTGATCTGGCTACCCGGCAGCCCCAGCAGATTGATGTGAACCCGAACAAATGCCTCTTCGATGATATGCAACCCGGATTTCGGCAACAGCGAGTGAATATCCGCCACCCGACCATAGGTCGAGTTTTCGACCGGGAGCATCGCAAGGTCCGCTTTGCCCGCCTTGACGGCTTCGATGGTGTCTTCGAATGTGCGGCAGGGCAGGGCTTCCATGTCCGGGCGTGCGTTGCGGCAAGCCTCGTGGCTGTAGGCGCCGGGCTCTCCCTGGAATGCAATTCGGTTGGTCATCGGTGGTTTTCCGTGCAACATGTTCAAATCGGGCGTTTCGTCGCGGTGTCTATACCTTGCCCCAGCCAAGGGAAAGCCTTAGACAACGGCAAAACGGATCAAATGGACACGCGACCAAATGGATACGATGACCTACACCAAAGCAGCGGGCGGGTTCCTCTGTGCTTTTCTGGTTCTCTTGCTCGGCAAATGGGCTGCGGCAGGTTTGTATCACGTAGGCGGGCATGGTGAAGCAGAAGCTGCGTATGTGATCGAAGTGGAAGACGGAGCCGCGCCTGACGAAGCGGACGAAGTCAGCTTTAATGACCTGATGGCATCTGCGGACCCCGATAAAGGCTCCAAGGTGTTTAAGAAATGCTCCGCCTGCCACAAGCTTGAGGCCGGCGCGAACAGCACAGGCCCCTATCTCTATGGTGTCGTGGGACGAGCTGTCGCCTCGGCTTCCGGTTTTGGCTATTCCGACGCAATGGCTGGTGTTGCCGGCGACTGGACGCCTGAGCATTTGAACGACTTCCTGACCAAGCCGAGCGCTGAAGTTCCAGGTACCACGATGAGCTTTGCCGGGCTGAAGAAGGCGCAGGATCGTGTGAATCTGATCGCTTATCTGAATAGCAACTCGGATTCGCCCTATGTGATCGAGGCCGCCGCTGAAGCATCGGAAGAGGTTGCCACTGAGGAAACAGCCGCGGAAGAAGCGGCTGGTGAAGAGGACGGCAACGAAGCCGAAGCAGCGGAAGATGGCGCAGCGGCAGAAGAAGCGAATGCTGATGCCGAGGCCGCGACTGACGAAGCTGAGACCTCCGACTAAATCGCACGGATGTCGGCCACAGGTCGGCAATGTCGGGATGATCGAGGCTACCTCATAGTTGACGGAATTTGAGAGGGCCGCTGCCATGCGCAGCGGCCCTTACATTTGGGACACCCGTGTCTGAGTTTCGGACACCTCAGATGGAGCCCGGTTTTTGCGGAGATTGCAGGCCAATTGTCAGTTTCTCACATTTTCGCAACTTGTATCTTGGCACTCGGGTCCATTAGCTTACATCGGCAAGAGACAGGGCGCTCAGACGTGCCGTTTCACAGAGGAAGAGCAAGATGAACCACGACTCCGCCGTGACCACGACCCGTGCCATATCGTTGCAAAGACAGGTCGGGATTGTCGGTTTGGCGCTTTTGATGCTGCTGGGGTTCACGACGCTTGCACTTGCCGATGAAAAGATCATCAAGCAGCACGGGTTCTCTGAATTTGGTGACCTGAAATACCCCGAGGGGTTCGCGCATTTTGACTATGTCAATCCCGACGCGTCCAAGGGCGGCGAGTTGTCTTATGCCTCGCAAGGTACGTTTGACAGCTTTAACCCCTTTAATCGGCAAGGCCGCGCAGGCGCGCGTTCGGCAGATCAGTACGAGTCGCTGCTGATTCCGTCGTATGACGAGCCAGCGTCTTATTACGGGCTTGTTGCTGAAAGCCTTGAATACCCGGAAAGCCAGGACTGGGTGATTTTCAACATGCGTCCCGAGGCGCGGTTTTCCGATGGTACGCCGGTGACGGCCGAGGATGTGGTGTTTTCCCACAACCTGTTGCTGGATCAGGGGCTGCAATCCTATGCCGAGGCGGTGCGCGAACGCATCCCCAAGGCCGAAGTGCTGGGGCCGCACCGTGTCAAATTCTACTTTGCCGAGGGTTTTCCGCGCCGTGCGATGATCACACAGGTTGGCGGAACGCCGATCTTTTCCAAGGCATGGTTCGAAGCAGATCCCGAAAACCGTCGGCTGGATAAGCCTCGGATGGAGCCGGGGATCGGCTCGGCCCCATACGTCCTTGAAAGCTATGACATCAATCGGCGCATCGTCTACAAACGTAACCCCGATTATTGGGGTGACGACATCAACGTGAACGTCGGACGCAACAACTATGACACGATCCGGATCGAGTATTTCAGTGACTCGATTGCCGCGATGGAGGCCTTCAAGGCGGGCGAGTTTACCTTCCGCCAAGAGAACAACTCCAAGAGCTGGGCAACCTCCTATGACTTCCCCGCCATCGACAAGGGCTATGTCGTGAAAGAAGAATTGGCGGATGGCGAGGTGCCATCGGCGACTGGTTTCGTGATGAATATGGATCGGCCGCAGTTTCAGGACCCGCGCGTACGCGCCGCAGTCCAACTTGCCTTCAACTTTGAATGGACCAACGAAAGCCTGCAATACGGGCTGTTTCAGCAACGCAATTCGTTCTGGGAAGGCACCCATCTTGAGGCCAAGGGCATACCCGAGGGCCGCGAATTGGAGATTCTGGAATCGCTTGGCGACGATCTGGACCCGGAGGTGCTGACCTCGGAACCGGTCAGCGCCCATAGCAGCAAACCAGAACGCCCCAATGATCGTCGCAACCTGCGCACCGCGATGAAATTGCTCGACGAGGCCGGCTGGATGGTCGGGGATGACGGGGTGCGTCGGAATGCTGAGGGACAAACCCTGCAGATCGAATTCCTATCGGACGATCCGGTGCTCGACCGCATCATCATGCCGTTTGTCGAGAACCTGAAGGCGATGGGTATTGCCGCGGGTTACAATCGGATCGACAACGCACAGTTCACCCTGCGTCGGCGCGAGAGGGATTTTGACATGATATCCGGCGGCTATCGGACGTCGCTGCAGCCATCTACGGGGCTGTATCAGCAATACGGAACCGAGGCTGCAGAGTTTTCCGTGTTCAATCCGTCGGGCATCCACGGCCCGGACATCGAGGTTCTGATCGACAACATCGTTTCCGCAACCGAGGCCGATGAATTGACCGCCAATGTGCGGGCGCTGGACCGGGTGTTGCGCTCCAAACGCTTCATGGTGCCCACATGGTATCTGGGCAAACACTGGGTCGCCTATTGGGACAAATATGAATACCCTGAGAACCTGCCACCCTATGCGCTCGGTATCGAGGACCTGTGGTGGATCAATGCCGACAAGGCTGCCGAACTGAAATCCTCTGGCGCGCTGAGGTAATCCGACCCTATGGGAGCCTATATCGCCCGACGCCTGTTGCTGATCATTCCGACGCTTCTGGGCATCCTGATCATCAATTTCGTGCTGGTACAATTCGTGCCCGGCGGGCCGGTGGAACAGATTATCGCTCAGATGGAGGGCGGTGGAGATGTGTTTGAAAACATCGCCGGCGGTGGTTCTGATGTCGAGATTCAGACCACCGGCGCCAATGATCGCTATGTCGGTGGGCGAGGGCTACCACCGGAGTTCATCGAGGAACTGGAGCGGCAATACGGCTTGGACAAGCCGCCGCTGGAGCGGTTCTTCAAGATGCTCTGGGATTACGCCCGCTTCGATTTCGGCGAGAGCTATTTCCGCTCCACAAGCGTGATCGACCTGATCCTCGAAAAGATGCCGGTCTCAATTACGCTAGGCCTTTGGTCGACGCTGATCGCCTATGCGATTTCGATCCCGTTGGGCATCCGCAAAGCCGTCAAGGACGGGTCGTCGTTTGATACCTGGACCAGTGGCATCATCATCATGGCCTATGCGATTCCCGGATTTCTGTTCGCGATCCTGCTCTTGGTGCTGTTTGCAGGCGGCTCGTACTGGCAAGTGTTCCCACTGCGTGGGCTGACGTCCGACAACTGGGATCAACTCAGTCTGCTTGGCAAGATCGGCGACTATTTCTGGCATATCACGTTGCCGGTGCTGGCCTCGACGATTTCGGCCTTTGCGACGCTGACGCTGTTGACCAAGAACAGCTTTCTTGACGAGATCAAGAAACACTATGTCATGACTGCGCGGGCCAAGGGTTTGAGCGAGCGCAAGGTGCTTTATGGTCATGTGTTCCGCAACGCCATGCTGATCGTGATCGCGGGCTTTCCGGCGGTGTTCATCGGGGTGTTCTTTGGCGGCTCGGTCATCATCGAAACGATCTTTTCGCTGGATGGGTTGGGTCGGCTTGGGTACGAGGCCGCCGTAGCGCGGGACTATCCGGTGGTCTTTGGCACGCTCTACATGTTTGGCCTGATCGGGTTGCTGACGGGGATCCTGTCGGATTTGATGTATGTGCTGGTCGATCCACGTATCGATTTCGAACGGCGGGAGGGATAAATGGCTCTGTCTCCGCTCAACCAGCGCCGCTGGCGAAATTTCCGCCGTAATGGCCGTGCGTACTGGTCTCTGATCATCTTCAGCATCCTGTTCGGCCTGTCGCTGTTTGCCGAGTTCATCGCCAACGACAAACCGATCCTCGTGAACTATCGAGGCGACTATTTCACCCCGATCTTCAACTTCTATCCCGAGACCGCGTTCGGGGGGGATTTCCAGACCGAGGCGATTTATCGTGATCCCGAGGTGGAATGCCTGATCCGCTCCGGCGGCTCAGCGCTATGTTTCGAAGACCCCGAGGCCACGATGGAAGAGGCCCGCACCGGCATGATCGAAGGCGAGCCGATCGAGCAGGGCTGGGCGCTGTGGCCACCAATCCGCTATTCGTTCAACACCACGGTGGATCGGCCCGGCGCAGCCCCCTTGCCGCCCAATGGTCAGAACCTGCTGGGCACCGACGATACCAAGCGTGATGTGCTGGCCCGGGTGATTTATGGCTTTCGACTGTCAATCCTGTTCACCCTGATCGTGACCACGGTGTCCAGCCTGATCGGCATCGCCGCAGGTGCGGTGCAGGGGTATGTCGGGGGATGGCTTGATCTGATCTTTCAGCGGGTGATCGAGATCTGGTCAGGCACCCCGCAGCTCTACGTCATCATCATCATGTTCGCGATTTTGGGCCGCAGTTTCTGGCTGCTGGTGTTCCTTATGATTGCCTTTGGCTGGATGTCGCTCGTCGGCGTGGTGCGGGCCGAGTTCCTGCGCGCGCGGAACCTTGAATATGTTCGCGCGGCCAAGGCACTCGGAGTCGGGAACCTGACCATTATGTTCCGCCACATGCTGCCCAATGCAATGGTGGCGACGCTGACCATGCTGCCGTTTATCGTGACCGGAACCATCGCGGCGCTGGCCTCGCTCGATTTCCTCGGGTTCGGTTTGCCGTCGTCTGCCCCGTCACTGGGGGAGCTGACCCTACAGGCCAAGCAGAACCTGCAAGCGCCTTGGCTGGCGTTCACCGCATTCTTCACCTTTGCCATCATGCTGTCGCTGCTGGTCTTCATTTTCGAAGGCGTCCGAGACGCGTTTGACCCGAGAAAGACGTTCTCATGAGCCTTTTGACGGTCGAAAATCTAAGCGTGTCCTTTTCGCAGGATGGTCAGAGCACCGCAGCAGTGCGCGGCGTTTCGTTTAGCGTGGATCGCGGTGAAACGGTTGCCCTAGTCGGTGAATCCGGGTCGGGCAAGTCGGTTACGGCGCTGTCGACCGTGTCGTTGCTGGGCGACAGCGCGCGCGTTGAAGGCAGTGTGACCTATGACGGTCAGCAGATGATCGGTGCGCCGGAAAAGCTGTTGCGCAAGGTGCGTGGCAACGACATCAGTTTCATCTTTCAGGAACCGATGACTTCGCTCAATCCGCTGCACACGATCGAACGGCAACTGTCGGAATCGCTCGCGCTGCACCAGAGTTTGGTAGGGCAGGAGGCGCGTGATCGGATCCTCGACCTGCTGGTCAAGGTTGGTATCCGCGATCCCGAGACCCGGCTGGGCGCCTATCCGCATCAGCTGTCCGGCGGACAGCGTCAGCGTGTCATGATCGCCATGGCCTTGGCCAACAAGCCGGATGTCCTGATCGCGGACGAGCCGACCACCGCGTTGGATGTCACCATACAAGCACAGATTCTCGAACTCCTCGCCGATCTCAAGGCGCAGGAGAACATGGGGCTGCTGTTCATCACGCATGATCTGGCCATCGTGCGGCGGGTGGCAGACCGGGTCTGCGTAATGAAAGGTGGCGAGATCGTCGAGACCGGCCCAACGGCCGAGATATTCGCCAATCCACGGCACCCTTACACACAAAAGTTGTTGGCGGCGGAACCATCAGGCCAACCCGACCCGGTTGCCCCGGATGCCGAGCCGGTGGCCAGCACCGACCATCTCAAGGTCTGGTTCCCGATCCAGAAGGGATTCATGAAAAAGACCGTAGGTTACGTAAAGGCGGTGAATGATGCTTCGCTTTCGGTGCGTGCAGGCGAAACCGTGGGCATCGTGGGCGAATCCGGTTCGGGCAAGACGACGCTGGCGCTGGCCATGATGCGGCTGATCATGTCTCAGGGTGCAATCACCTTTCGCGGGCAGGATGTGCGAAAATGGTCGACACGGGAGTTGCGCCGCCTGCGGGCCGAGATGCAGATCGTGTTTCAAGACCCGTTCGGGTCCCTGTCGCCCCGGATGACCTGTCAGCAGATCATTTCCGAAGGGCTGAACATCCACAAGGTGGACCCGACGCGCGACAAGCGCGAACTGGTCGCCGAGGCGATGGTCGAAACCGGGTTGGACCCGGCCACCATGGATCGATATCCGCACGAATTTTCGGGCGGACAGCGCCAAAGGATCGCGATTGCGCGGGCGATGGTGCTGCGGCCAAGGTTGCTGGTTCTGGATGAACCCACAAGCGCGCTGGACATGACGGTGCAGGTCCAGATCGTGGATCTGCTGCGTGACCTTCAGCGCAAATACGGGCTGGCCTATCTGTTCATCTCTCATGACCTCAAGGTCGTGCGTGCGATGAGCCACAAGGTGATCGTGATGAAACAGGGCGATGTTGTGGAATATGGCACGGCAGAGGATCTGTTTGAGCGACCCCAGACCGAGTATACGCGCGCGCTGATCAAGGCGGCTGGATAGGCATCCAATTGCCTGCGTTGTAACGGACGCCCTAGGTTTCGTGACAATCGTTGCGGTGAAATTCGGTGTGCTGCGTGTTAGACTGCTGCCATGTCGCCCGATCCGGAACACTGGAATGCCGCCGCGCTGGAACACCTGACCGGTCCGATGCGTGGCAAACTCTCGTGGATCACCGCGCGGGCGGTGGATGTCTGTTTGCGGCCTGACAAGCGATTGGTTTTTACCGAAACCCATCCGGACCAGGGCAACCCGGATGCGATAGCAAGATTCAGGCGCGTTGGCAGCACCTATGAGATCGAGGTCGTCGGAACACAGCCGGTTTGGTTGAACGGCAAGCCGGTGCAATCGGCTGCGTTGGGGTACGGTGATGTGATCGAGTTTGGCGAAACCGGGCCTCTGTCACGATTTCGGCTGTATGACGACAGCCACGGGCCGGGTCTGACGGTTAGCGAAATACTTGATGATGTACTGTGCTATGTTCGAACCAGCCGACGCCCGCTGCTTAGCAGATTGGGTTTTGCCGCAGCAGATTTGGTGCGACGGCTGGCGCGAGACACGTCTATTTTCTTTAGAGCGCTTGTTGTCCTGAGCTTGGGGTTGCTGGCCTATACACTCTATCAACAACATCGCGCAGATCAGCTCATACAAGCCCGGCTGGAAACCGGGACGGTTCAGATCGACGCCGTGGCCACAGCTTTGGCGGATGAGCGGCGCGAGAGTATTCGCCCCGCAGATCTCGCCGCATTGCAGAGCGAGTTGGGCGAGCGGCTGACAACGAATGCCGAACGATTGCGCACGCTAGAAGCTCGGAGTGGGGCAAGTCGGCGGGTGATTTCAACGGCGTCGCCTTCGGTGGCGTTTCTGCAGGGCGGTTACAGTCTACGTCACAAGAAGACCGGCGAGTCGCTGCGCCATGTGGTTGGCCAGAATGGATTGCCTGTGCATTTGCCCAATGGCCAGCCGTTCCTGTCTTTGTCAGGCACCGGCGACATTGCCGAGGTGCCGTTCAACGGAACCGGCTTCGTACTGGCCGGACGCGATCTGTTGATTTCCAATCGACATGTGGCCGAGCCGTGGGGAGTAGTCGTGCGTGCAGGCGGCGAAGAGATCGAGCCCGTGTTGACCCGGTTCATCGCGTATTTTCCGGGGCAGCCAACTCCGGTGACGCTGACGGTACTGGCGGTGAGTGACAGCATGGACCTTGCCGCCTTGGCGATGGATAGGGGCGCAGAAGTGCCCGGTCTTGAAATCTCCCAGGAGGCGCCGGCACCGGGCGACGAGGTGATCGTGATGGGATACCCTACCGGATTGAAGTCGATGTTGGCCCAAACCGGGTCAACCTTTGTGCAAGAACTGAAAGAGGCGGGAGAAACCGGGTTCTGGGCGGTCGCGGGGCAGTTGGCCGCCGCCAATCTGATCGCGCCGCTTGCCAGCCGCGGGATCGTCGGCCAGGCAACCGACGTGACCGTCGTTTATGATGCGGAAACCACACATGGAGGCAGCGGTGGCCCGGTGCTGAACGCGAACGGCGAGGTGGTTGCGGTTAACACGGCTATTATCCCCGAGTTCGGAGGGTCGAATCTGGGCGTGCTGGCGGCGCATGTCAGCAACCTGATCGAGGCGTTGGCGACCGCGCCTGTGCAGTAACCTCAGATCGCGGAACTGTGGCCCGCCTTGCTGAGGTCGTAGGCGTCAAAGCTGCGCGCCACCATACGGGTCAGTGCGCGGGCGTCTTGCGGTATGAAAAGGGCATTGTCCTCGATGGTCAGGATACCCGGAAATTCCTGCTGTGCCTTGTCAAACATCTGGTTGAGGTCGTTTTGACCAATGCCAAAGCGGTGGATGATTTCGGAGCCATCAACACGGAAATCACACATCAGGCTCTCGATCATCCGGGCGCGCATGGCGTCCTGACCGCCAAACTGGTGGCCGCGCGAGGTCGAGAACGATCCGGCGCGAATCTTGCCCGTATGGGCCGAGGTCGCAGGCGCATTCTGGGCAAACCCCTGTGGAAAGCGCGAGATTGAAGAGGCACCGATCCCGATCAGAACGTCAGATGTATCATCGGTATAGCCTTGGAAATTCCGCCGGAGTCGGCCCATTTGTTGCGCGCTGGTCAGCCCGTCCTGTTTGGTGGCAAAGTGATCGATACCAATTTCGGCGTAGTGATCCCATAGAAACAGCTTTCGAGCGGTCTCAAACAGCGCCAACCGTTCTTGCGGGGTGGGTAGGGCTTCCGACGGGATCAATTGTTGGCGTTTGGCCATCCATGGCACATGCGCATACCCATAAAGCGCGACCCGGTCGGGATTGAGAGACAGCAGCTTTTGCACGCTTTCGGTCATCCGGGCCTGCGTCTGATGCGGCAGGCCGAACAGGATATCGGCATTCAGGCTAGCGACACCCCGGTCCCGGATGATGTCGACCGCCTCGCGGGTGATGTCATATCCCTGAATGCGCCCGATCGTCTTCTGGATTGCGTCGTCGAAATCCTGCACGCCGATCGAGGCCCGGTTCATTCCTGCGGCCGCGAGCGCGTCCAGACGTGGCGCGTCAAGCTCATTGGGATCGATCTCGACCGAAAATTCAGCGTCTGGTCCAAAGGGCGCGACATCAGCAATCGCCCCGGCCAGTTCCGCAATCATCGCTGGGCTGAGCAACGTTGGCGTACCGCCGCCCCAATGCAGCCGTGACAGTGTCACGCCCTGAGGAAGGTGCCGCTTTAGCAGCAAGAGTTCGGATTTCAGCGTTTCAAGATAGGCACGCACGGGTGCCTCGCTTTGCGTACCCTGCGTGCGGCAGGCGCAGAACCAGCACAGGCGTCGGCAGAATGGCACATGCACGTAAAGCGAGATCGAACCATCCTCGGGAATCTGCGAGATCCACGTGGCATATGTGTCTGGGCCTACATCATTGCTGAATTGAGGCGCTGTCGGGTAGCTCGTATAGCGGGGGACCTTGGCGTCAAAGAGTCCCAGCTTGGCCAATTGTGATTTGGGTATCATGAGTATACGCTAAATCGGGTTTATGGTCTTGATCCTTGACCCAGATCAACTGGACCGCAAAGCACACATCAAGAGACATGACATGAACGTGCCAAGACACAAGATCGCGCCGCATTGCGCTGAATGCCCGATACGTCACAAGGCTGTCTGTGCGAGATGCGAGACGGACGAACTCGCACGGCTGGAAGAAATTAAGTATTATCGAAGCTTTGAAGCGGGGCAGACGATCATCTGGTCGGGGGACAAGATGGATTTCGTCGGTTCGGTCGTATCCGGCGTCGCGACTCTGACCCAGACAATGGAAGACGGTCGCACGCAGATGGTGGGGCTATTGCTGCCCTCGGATTTTGTTGGCCGACCGGGACGTGATGGGGCGCCTTATGACGTGGTGGCGACGACCGATATTGTCATGTGCTGTTTTCGCAAATCTCCGTTCGAAAAGATGATGAACGAGACGCCGCATATCGCGCATCGGTTGCTGGAAATGACCCTTGATGAACTGGATGCGGCGCGGGAATGGATGTTGGTTCTGGGGCGCAAGACCGCGCGGGAAAAGATCGCCAGCTTGCTTTGCATTATCGGCCGCAGAGATGCATCGCTGACGCCGGATGGACCGAACGGTACGATGGTCTTCGACCTGCCCCTCACGCGAGAGGCGATGGCGGATTATCTGGGTCTGACACTGGAAACAGTGAGCCGCCAGATGTCGGCGCTGCGGAAGGACGGAGTGATCCAGCTGGAAGGCAAGCGCCATGTCATCGTGCCGGATCTTGGCCAACTGATGGAAGTCGCTGGCGATGACAGCGACGGCGGCTTCTACGGCTGATCTGTTCCGCCGGAACGAAGCCAATCCCCGACACGGCTGACCGGGCTGGACTTGTGCGCTGGTCGCAAGCTCCACATGCGCAAGGATGCGTTCAGGCGCACTGGCATGTCAAAGGGCGCAACCAGTTTTCCGCTGGCCAGATATGGTCCGATCAACGCCCGGTGTCCCATCAGGATGCCGGCACCGTTGATGGTTTCCTCCACGGCGAGGGAATAGAGTGAGAATACCGGTCCTTTGGGGGTGAAACTCGCATCGGGCAGCGCTTCGGCGATCCATGTCTGCCAGTCGTCGGGCCAGCCGGTGTCTGTCAGGCAGGGCAGGTCCGCCATGTCCCTTGGGTGCTTCAATCGTTTGGCAATGGCGGGTGCACATACCGGGAGCAACGCATCGTCTGTAACCGACTCTCCTTTGGCGGCGTCGTAGAACAGGCACAGATCATAGGGGACGCGCTTCAGGTTCGGAGGGTGTTCCAATGCGCTTATCGAGATCTGGATTTCAGGTGCCGCAGCGCGCAGGGCTGGTAGGCGCGGAGACAGCCAGAACTGTGCGATTGCGGGCAGTGCGGCAATATGGACAACGCCGGGGGCGGCATCGGCGCGCAGGTTCTGAACCGCATCGCCAAGCCGGTCAAAGGCATCGGCAAAATTAGGTAACGCCCGTTGGCCAAGCGGTGTGAGTGTTACGCCGCGCGTCGTGCGCGCAAATAAGGTCGCGCCCAGTTCGGCCTCGATGGTTTTGATGTGGGCCGAAATCGCGCCGGGGCTGACATGCAGTTCTTCGGCGGCGGCCGCAAAACCTCCGAGACGGGCGGAGGCCTCGAACGCACGCAGCGCGGTCAGTGGCAAGGATTTTGGACGCGGTGGGGCAACGGACATGGATAAGACTCAATTTTTCTAACCCTATTTTTTCAGAATAGTGGTTTGCGCGCAACTCGCCGTGATGTTTTGACTGTGTTCAGCAAACAAAGGAACACCGCATGACCAACCTTGCGCACCGCCCCTGGGTTCCGGCCCATTGTGAAACCCGCGTGCAGGACATTGCGCGCAGCCTGACCGGCACATCCGCCACCGATATCGCGGCGCGGATCGAGGCGTTGGCCGCGCAGAACCGGCACATCCATGAGGTCGAGTGCTTTAACCTGAACCCTGCCACTAACGTGATGAACCCGCGCGCCGAAGCAATCCTTGCCGCCGGTCTCGGCAGCCGACCTTCGTTGGGATATCCGGGTGACAAGTACGAGATGGGGCTGGAGGCGATCGAAGAGATCGAAGTGATCGCGGCAGAGATGGCCGCGCAGGTGTTTGACGCGGCCTATGCCGAAATCCGGGTGGCGTCAGGTGCGCAATCCAACCTTTATGCCTTTATGGCGCTGACTTCGCCGGGCGATGCAATCATCGCGCCACCCGCGTCGGTGGGCGGACATGTCACCCACCATGCGGGCGGATGTGCTGGCCTATACGGGCTCGCCACCCACCCTGCGCCTGTTGATGCGGATGGGTACACGGTTGATCTGGATGCCTTGCGCGAAATGGCGTTGCGTGTGCGGCCCAAGTTGATCACCATCGGTGGCAGCCTCAATCTATTGCCCCATCCTGTTCGCGAAATCCGTGCGATTGCGGATGAGGTCGGGGCCAAGGTTCTGTTCGACGCCGCACATCAATGCGGCATCATTGCGGGCGGCGTCTGGTCCAACCCGTTGAAGGACGGCGCACATCTGATGACGATGAGCACTTACAAAAGCCTTGGTGGTCCGGCTGGCGGGTTGATTGTGACCGATGACGCAGACATCGCACAGCGGCTCGATGAAATCGCCTTTCCGGGCATGACAGCCAACTTTGATGCGGCGAAGTCTGCGGCGCTTGCCCTGACCATGTTGGACTGGATCGAATTCGGGGCCGATTATGCGCAGGCCATGATCGAATTGGCGCAGGCGCTGGCGGCAGAGTTGGCAGCGCTTGGCTTGCCGGTTTTCGAAACGGCCAAGGGCGCAACAGGTTCACACCAGTTTGCGCTTGAGGCTGCGCGATTTGGCGGTGGCCAAGCCGCATCAAAGACCCTGCGCAAGGCCGGGTTCCTGGCCTGCGGCATCGGGTTGCCAATTGCGGAAGTTGCAGGTGACATGAACGGATTGCGCATCGGCACACCGGAACTGGTCCGGCGGGGTGTTACGCCAGCGGATGCACCGCGTCTTGCTGCCTTGATCGCGGAAGGGTTGCTTGGAAACGATCCTCAATCTGTGGCGACCCGCACCCGCGAAATGCGCGCAGAGTTTCAGGGGATGCACTACATTCATTCCTGATGGCTGTACGGGTTGCGGGCAGCGACGCTTGGTGCGAACCTGCCTGCTATCAATAACGTGAGGATACGGACATGGAATTTGGCAGCGTTCTGGCAATGCTTTTGATCGGGGCCATTGCGGGGTGGCTCGCTGGAAAGGTGATGAAGGGCCGGGGTTTTGGCGTGTTCGGGAACATCATCGTCGGTGTTGTCGGTGCATTTGTGGCGGGTCTGATTTTTCCGGCTCTCGGATTTTCAGTCGGGGGTGGCGTCTTTGCCTCGATCTTTCACGCCACAATCGGTGCGGTTATCCTGCTGTTCATCATCGGCCTGATGCGCAAGGCTTGAACAGTAACAGCGCCCCAGCTGCATTGTGGGGCGCTGCAAACTATTGGGCTTCATGAAACCGGTCGACCCGGTTGCGGTTCAATGCGCCATGAAGACCGGGATTTTTGCCTGTTCCAACATGTTGCGGGTGGCACCGCCCAGAATCGCTTCACGAAACCGGGAATGGCCGTAGGCACCCATCACCATCAGATCGGCCGAGGTATCAACTGCGTGACGGTTCAGGGCATCGGACACCCGGTTCGTTGATTTGCTTAGAACGTCGATTTCACAGGTCACACCATGACGTGCCAGCATCTGTGCCAACAACCCACCGGGATCCGAGCGTTCCGGACCATGTGTCGGCGGGTCAATCACCACGATGCGGACAAGGTCAGCAGCGCGAAGGAATGGCAGCGCGCGTCGGATCGCACGCATCGCCTCTACACTTTGGTTCCAGGCAACCAAGATGTTCTTGGGCGTGGTGAGGGGTTCACCCTCGTCCGGTACAACCAACACCGGGGCGTGGCCTTCGAACAACGCCGCCTCGACAATCGGCTCTGCTGCTGCCCCGCGGTTTTTGCCGTAAGGGCGCGACAGCACAACGAGGTCGGAAAAGCGTGCCCGATGTGCCACATGACGCCCGAGATCTGCGATTTGCGCAACCCCGTCATCGGCAGACCACATGACCCCGGATTTTCCAAGAACGGCATTGGCATGGGCCAGGATTTCAGCGGCCTCGGCATTGGCCCGGGTCAGAGTTTCCTGCAATAACATGGCGTTGGCACCGGCATAATAGTAACCGGTCTGAGTGCAGTCCACGCCCAGACACAGCGCCTCGGCGTGGGCGTCCTGCGCCCCTGCGAGTGCGATGATCTGGCGAAGCGCCGGATCGGCGTCTTCCAGGCCAGTCAGGACGGTGAGCAGAGATTTGAAAGCCATTTGGACCTCGTAGATTTTGATGTCACCGGCTGGATTTGGTGCCGGGATAGTGTAGCGTGGAAGCTGTCATAGAACCCCACGGGTTGTATTGATGTAGATCAATGCGGTCCCTTGCGCCGTTTTGCATCAAACACCCAGACTAACATATGTCCGCGTGGCAAGCGAATCGTGCGGGCAAGACCAAAGGGACGAAACATGTCGAATTATGTCAAGCTTGTCGTGCTTGGTCTGATCACGCTGGTGGCGATGATCGGGATCAACTACGCGCGAGATACGGCTTACATGGTCCACGCCATCATCGTGATGCTCGTGGCCGGTGGGCTTTTTCTTTATACTGTGCGTCGCACGGACGAACCTGAACCCGCTCCTGCGCCACAGACAGAGTATTTCGACTCGGTCATCCGCGCCGGCGTGATCGCCACGGCCTTTTGGGGGGTGGTTGGTTTCCTTGTCGGGACATTCATCGCCTTTCAGCTGGCCTTTCCGCAGCTCAACTTTGACTGGGCGCAGGGATATGCCAACTTTGGTCGGTTGCGTCCGTTGCACACTTCGGCAGTTATCTTTGCCTTCGGCGGCAACGCCTTGATCGCAACGTCTTTTTTTGTGGTTCAACGCACCAGCGCAGCGCGGCTCTGGGGCGGTAATCTCGCATGGTTCGTGTTCTGGGGCTATCAGCTGTTCATCGTTCTGGCCGCAACCGGCTATCTGTTTGGCGCAACCCAATCCAGAGAGTATGCGGAGCCGGAATGGCATGTCGACCTGTGGCTGACCATCGTCTGGGTGGCTTATCTGGCGATTTTCCTCGGCACGCTGGTCAAACGCAAAGAGCCGCATATCTACGTGGCCAACTGGTTCTATCTGGCGTTCATCGTGACCGTGGCCATGTTGCACATCATCAACAACATGGCGGTTCCGGTCTCGATCTGGGGCAGCCGCTCGATCTCGCTCTTTTCCGGGGTTCAGGATGCCATGACGCAGTGGTGGTACGGCCACAACGCTGTGGGGTTCTTCCTGACGGCCGGCTTCCTCGGGATGATGTACTATTTCATCCCGAAACAGGCAGAGCGTCCGGTCTATTCCTACAAACTGTCGATCATCCACTTCTGGTCGTTGATCTTCCTCTATATCTGGGCCGGTCCGCACCACCTGCATTATACCGCGCTGCCGGATTGGGCGGGGACCCTGGGCATGGTGTTCTCGATCGTGCTGTGGATGCCCAGCTGGGGCGGCATGATCAACGGGCTGATGACCCTGTCTGGCGCCTGGGACAAGCTACGCACCGATCCGGTAATCCGGATGATGGTGATCTCGGTCGGGTTCTATGGCATGTCGACGTTCGAGGGGCCGATGATGTCGATCCGCGCGGTCAACTCGCTGTCGCACTACACCGACTGGACCATTGGACACGTGCATTCCGGTGCATTGGGCTGGAACGGGATGATTACCTTTGGTGCCCTGTACTATCTGGTTCCGGTGCTGTGGAAGCGTGAACGCCTCTATTCGCTCAGCCTCGTGTCCTGGCATTTCTGGCTCGCGACCATCGGTATCGTTCTGTATGCGGCATCCATGTGGGTGACCGGCATTATGGAAGGTCTGATGTGGCGCGAAGTGGATGCAAACGGTTTCCTCGTGAACTCGTTCGCCGACACGGTTGCAGCCAAGTTCCCGATGTATGTGGTGCGCGGTCTGGGTGGGGTCATGTTCCTCGCCGGTGCGGTCATCATGTGTTATAACCTGTGGATGACTGTACGCGCAGCCCCGGCAAAAGATGCCGTCGGCGCAACAGCCATTCCGGCCGAATAAGGAGACCGGATCATGGGTATTCTCGACAAGCATAAGGTCCTTGAAACCAACGCATCCCTGTTGCTGATCTTCAGCTTTCTGGTGGTGACCATTGGCGGTCTCGTTCAAATCGTTCCGCTGTTCTATCTGGAAAACACGATCGAGGAAGTGGAAGGCATGCGGCCATACTCGCCGCTCGAACTGACCGGTCGCGAGATCTATATCCGTGAAGGGTGTTACGTCTGCCACAGCCAGATGATCCGCGCGATGCGCGACGAGGTAGAGCGGTACGGCCACTACAGCCTTGCGGCCGAGTCGATGTATGACCACCCGTTCCAGTGGGGGTCCAAGCGGACCGGGCCGGATTTGGCCCGGGTTGGTGGGCGCTATTCGGATGAATGGCACGTTGATCACCTGCGCGATCCGCAGGCGGTGGTGCCAGAATCGGTGATGCCGAAATACGGGTTCCTCGAAAATAAGCTGATCGAGCCGAAATATATCGAAGATCTGCTAAAAGCGCAGGTTGCCGTCGGCGTGCCTTATACCGAGGACATGATCGACAACGCAGCGTCTGATTTCAGGGCGCAGGCCGATCCGGACAGGGACTATGACGCCATGCTGGAACGGTATCCCGGGGCGCAGGTCCGCAACTTTGACGGTCAGCCGGGGATTTCAGAGGTCGATGCGCTGATCGCCTATTTGCAAATGCTTGGTACGCTTGTCGATTTCTCGACATTCACGCCAGACGCAAGCCGCTAGGGGGATACGATGGAAGTCTATTCGTTCCTGCGTCAATTCGCAGACAGCTGGATGCTCTTGTTGATGTTCGTCTTTTTCATCGGGATCGTCCTGTGGGTGTTCCGGCCGGGCAGCAAGAAAACCTATGAGGATACGGCCAACATACCGTTTCGAAACGAGTCCAAACCTGCCGCATCCAAGGAGGCGAGGAAATGAGCAAGAAACCGGTAAAATATGACGACGATCCGAACACCACTGGCCACAGCTGGGATGGGATCGAAGAGTTTGATAACCCGATGCCGCGCTGGTGGTTGTGGACTCTCTATCTCTGCATCATCTGGGCGATTGGTTATTCGATTGCCTATCCGGCCTGGCCCATGATCCATAGCGCGACGGCCGGTGTTCTCGGTTGGTCTTCGCGCGGCGAGGTAACCGAACAGATCGCTGCGGTCGAAGAGGGCAACGCATCGATCAACACCCAACTGGTAGAGGTGGCGCTTACCTCGATTGCCGACAACGCCGAACTCGACACCTACGCGGTTTCCGCCGGGGGCGCCGTGTTCCGTACCTGGTGTGCGCAGTGCCACGGGTCTGGCGCGGCGGGGGCCAAGGGCTATCCCAATCTGCTGGATGATGACTGGCTGTGGGGAGGTGATATCGAAGCGATCTACACAACGATCGCGCACGGTATTCGCAATGAAGACGATGACGACGCACGGTATTCGGAAATGCCAGCCTTTGGTCGCGATGAAATTCTCGGGCCGGAGCAGGTCGACGAAGTCGTGAACTATGTGATGTCATTGTCGGGCACCCCGCAGGATGCGTCCAAGGTTGCGGCGGGCGCGCAGGTCTTTGCAGACAATTGTGTCGCATGCCACGGCGAAGACGGAACCGGTGATCGTGAACAGGGCGCCCCGAACCTTACGGATGCCATCTGGCTGTACGGCGGCGACTATGAGGCGCTGACCCAAACGGTAACATACAGCCGCTTTGGCGTGATGCCCCCCTGGAGCAACCGTTTGAGCGAGGCGCAAATTCGCGCCGTTGCTACCTATGTCCACCAGTTGGGCGGCGGAGAATAGCAACCAGAGAGACACTCCCGAGCGGCCTTGGCCGCCCGGGAGCGTGGTGCCGGCCTTTCGATCTGTTCGCGCGTTTCCTGAAAGGCCGGTACCCTTATGACGGGTGAAGTGATTCCTCTCAATCGGGATTCTACGAAACTGCACTGGCATTGGGCCGGTGTTTTCGCCGGTACGACCACGATCCGGGCCGAATCTTCTTGCCATGTGGCTGCGAACCTTTATCCGGGTGCGTGGATAAAAGATAAAAAGCAGGCGCATGAGCAGTACCGAGTACAGTCAACCGCAAGGTCAATCCGACAAGAGTCCGCGCGAGTGGGTTCAAGCTCTGTCGAAATACCGCGAACCGCAACTGTGGCGGAGCCTGTTTGAACTTGCCGTGACCTTTGTGCCGTTTGTTCTGCTTTGGGCGTTGGCCTGGTGGTCCCTGTCGGTCAGCTATTGGCTGACACTTGCGATTTCCATATTGAACGCTGGCTTTTTGGTGCGTCTGTTTGCGATTCAGCATGATTGCGGTCACGGGGCGTTCTTTAGCAATCGCATGGCCAGCGATTGGGTTGGCCGCGTTCTGGGCGTCCTGACGTTAACACCCTATTATGTTTGGCGCCGAACCCACTCGATGCACCATTCTGCGGCCGGAAACCTGTCGCGGCGCGGTATCGGCGATGTGCATACTCTGACCGTTACGGAATACCGGGCGTTGTCGCCCCTTTGGCGGTTCCATTACCGGGTGTATCGGCACCCGTTCACGCTTTTCGGTTTGGGGCCGAGCTATATCTTTTTTCTGCAAAACCGTTTGCCAATCGGGTTGATGGGGGCCGGATGGCGGTACTGGGCAAGTGCGATGGGCACCAACCTGGCGATTGCCGCGATCATTGCCGTGATTATCTATTTCGGCGGGTTGGAGCCGGTGTTGTTGGTGTTCTTTCCGACCACCTTGATCGCCGCGTCGATCGGGGTTTGGTTGTTCTATATCCAGCACCAGTTTGAAGACACCAACTGGAATCAGGAAGAAGACTGGCAGTTGCACCATTCGGCGCTGCATGGCAGTTCGTTTTATGATCTCCCTGCGGTACTGCGCTGGTTCACTGCAAACATCGGCGTGCATCATGTGCATCACCTCTATAGCCGCATTCCGTTTTATCGTTTGACAGAGGTGCTGCGCGACCACACGATTCTGACCAGCATGAACCGCATGACGCTGGCCGAAAGCTTTGCCTGCAGCCGGTTGCATCTCTGGGACGAACAGGATCGCCGCCTGTTGTCGTTCAGGCAAGCCAGAGATCGGTATGACACGCCATAGCGCGGCTAGCTAAGTTCTGTTTCCGAACACCGCGCGCCGACGCTTGGGGCGCATAGGTAGCTTCGCCTTGCTTCTGGCAATGCCTGCGGTAACAGCAGTGCACCGCGATAGGCTTGACCAACAACCTGTATGTAACCCAACCGCAACTACAGCGTCACGTCAGCATGATGGTCACTTCCCCAACTCATTCCACGAGATCGTAGTGTTTGATGGTTCTGGATTCGACCAATTCCGCTTCTGCCGGGTCGACATGGGCGCTTTGATAGTCATCGCCCACAAAGGCCTTGAGAGACGCGAGATCCTGCCAGATCATGACAAAGCTGAATTCTCTGGGGCTGTCTGATCGGGGGGCACCCGGCAAAACCTGCACAATTCCCTTTGTTCTTTTCATCAGCGGTATCGCGGTTTCGTGGAAGAACTTACCGAATTCCTCCTCTTTTCCGGGCCGGGTTGTGACCTGAAATATTCGCATGAGCATTGTCCCAACTCCTTGTGAGCTTGGGTTCCTGCCTGTCTGAATGCCTCGGATGCCAACTCATACCATATTGGAGGGCAAATGTCGTGACCGCCCGTTTCGCCCAGATCACGCAGGTCATGACTGCGCGTCTGGGCGGGCGTAAATATCGCCCGCCCGTTTCGCCTGTCAAAGTTTGTCGAGATCGACGCAGCGGCTGCGGCGCAACCACCAATGGCCTTCAGGAAGCCACCGGCGTTTGGCGCGAGGGGTTGCGGGAACATCATAGACTTTCGTGGTTCCGGTGCGTGTGGCGGTCATAAAGCTGCGGGCGTAGATGTTGAGCATGTCAGTCTCCTGCGTTGGAGGGTTGCGATGTCCTGATCCTTGACGATGCGTGTGAAATTTGCGACTCAGTAATAAATCCATAATGTAAGTCGGGATTACATATGAACTGGCTCGATATGCCCCCGCTTGCGACGTTGCGCGCTTTTGCTGCCTTTGCGCAGACCGGAAGCGTGACCAAAGCAGGTGAGGCGCTTAACGTCAGTCATGCAGCGATTAGCCAACATTTGCGGGGATTGGAAGCGCATCTTGATACGCCGCTCCTGGACCGGTCGGGGCGGGCGCTGCAGTTGACCGAACAGGGACAGCGGTTGGCAGATGCAGTTACATTGGGGTTCGGCGCCATCGGCACGGCGGTGCAGGAATTGTCCGCAGAGGATGCCGTGCGCCCGCTACATATTTCGACAACGCCGACTTTTGCTGCGCAATGGTTGATGCCGCGGCTGCACGGGTTTCGCACCGCGCATCCGGAAATTGATCTGATGCTTGATCCGAGTTCGGCCGTCGTGGCGTTGGCACCGGGTGGCATAGATGTGGCACTGCGTCATGGAAAGGGCGAATGGCCCGGGCTGATTTCAGAGCCGCTGTTGGAGTCGCTCCTTGTTGTGGTTGCCGCACCGTCACTGTTGCGAGGCAAGGTGATCACGGACCCACGTGATCTAGCGGATTTTCCCTGGCTCGAAGAATTGGGCACCAGCGAGTCGAGCCAATGGTTGCGCGCCAAGGGAGTCAACCGGGGCATCGTCGGTGGCCGCGTGCAAATGCCGGGAAACCTGTTGCTGGACGCCGTGCGGGACGGGCAGGGCGTATCGGTGGTGGTGCGCGATTTTGTGGAACCGGATCTTAAGGCGGGACGATTGGTGGAACTGTTCTCCGAGGCACCATCCGCCTATCACATCGTGACGCGCCCCGGAATTTTGCGACCGCATGCCAAGGCGTTTGTGAAGTGGTTGAGACGGCAAAAAAGTTGAATTTCCGTTGCAGCCCGTCATGTCATATGGCGCAATTCGCGTCCTCAAAGGCAAGGCAGGGTGACACACTGCCGCGATGTAAACTCCGCCGAAAACTGAGTATACAGAAAATATGAATGTCTGATGCGCTTTTGACCCATGTCAAAGCTTGAACGCCTGGCATCTGTGACAAGGCCACAGAATGAGGCCCAGAATCGGAGCAAGTCCGTGAGCAAATCCGAACCAGCACCCAGCCTATACGCCGCGCGGGAACCGATATTTCCCAAGCGTGTGTCCGGGCAGTTCCGCAATCTAAAGTGGATCATCCTGGCGGTGACCCTCGGGATTTATTACGTCACGCCATGGATCCGCTGGGATCGGGGGCCAAGCCTGCCGGATCAGGCGGTGCTTCTGGACCTCGCGAATCGACGGTTCTATTTCTTCTGGATCGAAATCTGGCCACATGAATTCTATTTTGTCGCCGGATTGCTGATCATGGCCGGGCTGGGACTTTTCCTATTCACCTCGGCACTGGGCCGGGTCTGGTGCGGCTATGCCTGTCCGCAGACGGTCTGGACTGATCTGTTCATACTGGTAGAGCGTTGGATCGAAGGCGACCGCAACGCCCGCCTCAGGCTGCATCGTCAGAAAAAGCTGGATTTCCGCAAGTTCCGGCTGCGTATGACCAAATGGATCGTCTGGATGCTGATCGGGCTGGCGACCGGCGGGGCGTGGGTGTTTTACTTTGCCGATGCGCCGACGCTGTTGCGCGATCTGGTTACGCTGAACGCGCATCCGGCTGCCTATACCACCGTGGCCATCCTGACCGCGACGACCTTCGTTTTCGGCGGTTTCGCGCGTGAACAGATCTGTATTTATGCCTGTCCCTGGCCCCGAATTCAGGCGGCGATGATGGACGAAGACACGCTGGTGGTTGGCTATCGTGATTGGCGCGGTGAGCCGCGCAAACATTCCGAAGAGGTCAAGGCCGGCGAGCCACAGGGTGATTGTATCGACTGCATGGCTTGTGTGAATGTCTGCCCTGTCGGCATCGACATCCGCGATGGGCAGCAACTGGAGTGCATTACCTGCGCACTGTGTATCGACGCCTGCGATGACATCATGGCAAAGATCGGCAAGCCGCGTGGTTTGATCGATTACATGGCGTTGTCTGACGAAGCGCAGGAACGCGGTGGGGCCGCGCCCAAGAACATCTGGAAACATATCCTGCGGCCGCGCACCATCATGTACACGGCTCTCTGGTCACTGGTTGGATTGGGGCTGCTGTTTGCGTTGTTCATCCGGCAGGATATCGAAATGACCGTCGCGCCGATCCGTAACCCGACCTATGTTACAATGTCGGATGGATCGATCCGCAACACCTATGATGTGCGTTTGCGAAACAAGAACGGTGAGGACCGGCAGTTCCGCCTGTCCGTGGTCGGTGACCCGACATTGCGCGTTCAACTCGAGGGCACACCTTATGACTCGGTTCTGGTTCCGGCTGACACGGCGTTCCTGCAACGTGTATACGTGGTCTCACCATCGGCATCGGGCCCGTCAAATGCCCAGCATACGGATATCCGGTTCTGGGTCGAGGATCTGAGCAATGGGGATCGCGCCTATCGCGACAGCACGTTCAATGGCAGGGGGAACTGACCAATGGCACAGCGGGAGTTTACCGGAAAGCATGTCGCCGCGCTGTTCGTCGGGGCGTTTGGGGTGATCATCGGCGTGAACCTTGCGCTGGCTTGGAATGCAGTGCGGACGTTTCCGGGGCTTGAGGTCAGCAATTCCTATGTTGCCAGCCAGCAGTTCAACACCCGACTGGCGGCGCAGCAAGCGTTGGGCTGGTCGGTTTATGCCGATGCACGTGACGGGCAGGTGTTTCTGTCCATCACCGACAAAAATGGCGCGCCGGTCGAGGCTGCAAAGCTGTCAGCCGTTGTCGGGCGCGCGACACAAATCAAGGACGACATCGCGCCAGCCTTCGAATTTGATGGAACATCCTATGTTGCGCCAATTGAACTGGCGGATGGCAACTGGAATATTCGGATGGTGGCGCGGGCTGCAGACGGAACAGAGTTCACCCAACGTGTGATCCTGCACGTTCAGGGGTAAACCGCGATGACAGCCCAGATGCGTCCTCCCTCTGCTGCAGCCTGTCCCGGATGCCTAGTGGCCCCGGCCGAGGACGTGCGCGAGGTGCCAAAGGATGCCCGCATCGCGTTGTCGCTGCCGACCATTCACTGTCAGGCCTGTATTTCGGCGGTCGAGCGCGGGCTGAACGCCCATCCCGGCGTAAAGGACGCACGCGTCAACCTGACCTTGAAGCGTGCGATGATCGAAGCGGACGACGGGCTGAGTGCCGCCGATCTGATCCCGGTTCTAGCGAAACTTGGTTATGAAGCGCATGAGCTGGACCCCGGCGCATTAAGCGCGACGAAATCGGACAAGGCGGGGCGTGAGCTGTTGATCCGTCTGGCGGTCGCCGGTTTTGCATCGATGAATGTGATGCTGTTATCGGTTTCGGTCTGGTCCGGTGCATCGGACGCGACGCGGGACATGTTTCACTGGATTTCCGCGATTATCACCTTGCCCGCGATCGCCTATGCGGCGCAGCCGTTTTTTCGCAACGCGTGGGAGGCGCTGTCGGTTCGGCGGCTGAACATGGATGTGCCGATTGTTCTGGCGATTGTGCTGGCGTTGGCAACGTCACTTTGGGAAACCACGTTGTCCGGCGAACATGCCTATTTTGACGCGGCCCTGGCACTGACGTTTTTTCTGCTGGCCGGTCGATATCTGGACTACCGGACCCGTGCGATTGCGCGATCGGCGGCGCAAGAACTCGCCGCACTGGAAGTGCCGCGCGCGATGCGAGTGATTGAAGGGGTGGAACAGGAAGTCGCTGTATCGGAATTGGCTGTTGGCGATCTGGTGCTGGTGCGCCCCGGCGGGCGGATGCCGGTGGACGGGTCTGTGGTCGACGGATGCTCCGAACTGGACCGGTCGCTGCTGACCGGAGAGACATTGCCGGTCTTCGCGGAGCCGGGGCTGGCGGTCAGCGCGGGTGAGGTGAACCTGACCGGGCCGTTGACCATCCGCGCCAGTGCCGTTGGCGAAGATACGTCGCTGCACCGCATGGCTGATCTGGTGGCAATCGCGGAATCCGGTCGGTCCCGTTATACATCGTTGGCGGATGCGGCAGCCAAGCTTTATGCACCCGGGGTGCATATTCTTGCAGGTCTCAGTTTCATCGGCTGGTATCTCTGGTCAGGCGATATGCGGGTGGCATTGAATATCGCGGCCGCGGTTCTGATCATCACTTGCCCTTGCGCCTTGGGCTTGGCAGTGCCGGCAGTGACGACGGCGGCATCGGGGCGGTTGTTCAAGAAAGGAATGCTGATCAAGCACGCGACTGCGCTGGAACGGTTGGCGCAGGTCGACACGGTGGTGTTTGACAAGACCGGCACATTGACGGCGGGCACGCCGGAACTGACGAATCTTGGCGATTTTTCTCGCCGCGACCTCGAGATTGCTTTGGCGTTGGCAAACGCGTCGGCGCACCCGCTTTCAGTTTCACTGACTCGTGCTGGTCAAGAGGCCGGAATCAAACCTGCGGACGTTCAGGATGTGTCTGAGGTGCCAGGATACGGGATCGAAGGCCTCTGGCACGGGCAACCCGTGCGGCTGGGGCGTGCGGGCTGGGTCGGCGCGGACCAGGGGGAACAGACAGCGGTTTGGTTGTCGGTGGGCGCGTCGGCACCGCAGGCGTTCCTGTTCACCGATGCATTGCGCCCCGGGGCGGAGGAAGCCGTGCGGGCGCTTCGGGATGCGGGCAAGGATGTCTTGCTGATTTCCGGTGATGCAACAGGACCCGTCAGGCGGTTGGCCGAGCGGTTGCATATCGAAACGTGGGAGGCCGAGGCCTTGCCCGAAGACAAGGCTGCTCGGATATCGGCGCTTGGCAAGGCCGGGCGAAAGGTTCTGATGGTTGGTGACGGACTGAACGACACCGCAGCGCTGGCAGCCGCAGATGTGTCGATTTCGCCCGCCAGCGCATTAGATGCCGCGCGGGTGGCCTCGGACATCGTGCTGCTAGGGCAGGATCTCGCACCCATTGCTGAGGCCTGTGATGTCGCGGAGAAAGCGACAAAGCGCATTCGCGAGAATTTCCGCATTGCGACTGTGTATAATTTGATCGCGGTGCCATTGGCGGTGGCGGGATTGGCGACACCGCTGATCGCGGCGTTGGCGATGTCGACCAGTTCGATTACCGTATCGCTAAATGCGCTGCGGCTGAGGTGAACCGATGACGATTCTGACTTATCTGATCCCGATTTCCCTGACGCTGGGTGCCATTGGCCTTGTCGCCTTTGTCTATACGGTGCGTTCGAACCAGTATGACGACCCCGAGGGAGACAGCCGCCGAATCCTTTCCGACGAATGGGACGATCACCCGAAACCCTGAGCCGGGGAACGCCCGAGCGGGGCATCGAGCCCCGCCCGCGCGTGTTGCCACGGACATGCTGCCACGCGGTTCTTTGGGGTGAGGTCGGTTTTGCGCGGATTTGCGTCGGATGGACTTGGCGCGACGCGCGGTGGACATGCATAAACCGATCAGAACAAGACTTGATCCGTGGAGAGGTCCGATGAAGACGCATGTCAAAGCTTTGGTCGTGGGCGGCGGAGCCGTCGGAACTTCGATCGCCTATCATCTTGCAAAGGCTGGTTGGGACGATGTCATGCTGCTGGAGCGGGATGAGCTGACATCGGGATCGACTTGGCACGCCGCCGGGTTGTTGCCGCTGTTCAACATGTCGTTCGCGACCACGCATATTCACCAGTACTCGGTCGAATTCTACAAGACGCTTGAGGCCGAGACCGGGTTGAATGCCGGGTTTGCCGTGGTCGGCAACCTGCGAATGGCGCAGACGCAAGAACGTATGGACGAATACATGCTCTATGCCAGCACGGCAGAGACCTGTGGGGTGCCTTACGAGTTTCTGACACCTGATCAGATCAAGGAGCGTTGGCCTCTGATCCGCACCGGGGACCTGAAGGGCGCGCTGTATCACAACACGGACGGTTACATTAACCCCGCCGACGTGACCATGGCGATGGCCAAGGGGGCGCGGCAGCGCGGCGTGCTAATTGAACGCAAGTGGCAGGCCGATGCGTTCCACTGGACCGGTGAAGCGTGGGAAGTGACAGCGACCAAGATGGTCGAAAAGGGCGGTAATCTGGTGCCGAGTAACGAGCAGGTCGTGATCACTGCGGAACATGTCGTGACGGCTTCGGGTAACCACGCGCAGCGCACGGCAAAGATGCTGGGCATCAAGATGCCTGCGATCCCGGTGGAGCATCAGTTCATCGTGATGGAGCAGGACCCGGCGTTGGTGGAGTTCCGCAAGGACCATCCGGAACATCCCGTTATTCGGGACGCGGATGCGCAAAGCTATGTCCGTGAAGAGCGGGGTGGCTGGATCCTGGGCGTCTACGAAAAGAACGCTCCTGCACGGTTTGAATACGGCGTGCCCGACAGTTTCCGTGCCGATCTGTTCCAACTCGATCTGGAGCGGATCGAAGAGCAGTATTTGGCGATGATCCACCGGATCCCGTCCTGCGAGGACAGCGGACTGAAGGACGATTTCAACGGGCCGATCTGTTATACGCCGGATGGCAACCCGTTGGTGGGGCCTGCGCCGGGAATGCAGAACATGTGGCTGGCCGAAGGCTTTAGTTTTGGCATCACGGCTGCAGGCGGCACCGGATATTACCTTGCGCAGATGATGGTTGAGGGCGAGGCTGAGATCGACATGGCCAGTCTTGATCCCAAGCGTTACGGCGACTGGATGACCACCGAGTTTGCCGCGTGCAAGAACGAAGAATGCTACGACCACGTTTACATCTTGCACCACCCTGATGAAGAACGCCCGGCCTGTCGTCCGTTGCGCACCGCGCCCGCCTATGACCGGCAAAAAGCGCTGGGTGCGCAGTTTGGGTTCGTGAACGGGTGGGAGCGACCCAATTACTACGCGCCCGAGGGGTTCAACGACCATGACAGCCGCAGTTTCCGGCGCGGGGGCTGGTGGCAGTATGCGGTGGAGGAGGCCAAGGCGATCCGTGAGGGTGTCGGGCTGGTCGATGCAACTGCGTTTACCAAGCATGTGGTCAAAGGGCCGGGCGCTACCGCGTTTCTGGACTGGTTCACCTGTAACAAACTGCCCGCAGTGGGGCGGATCAACCTGACCTATGCGCTGACCGATCACGGCACCACCCGCACTGAATATACCATCGTGCGGTTGGGGCAGGACGAATATTATCTGGTCTCTGCTGGCGCGTGGACGGCCTATGACGCGGATTTCCTGCGCAAGGCGGCGGCTGAAAAGGCGGCCGACTTTGGCTATATCGAGATTCAGGATGTGACAACCCAGTGGGGGGTGTTCGCGATAGCGGGCCCAAAATCGCGCGATGTATTGAACGAGATCGTCAAGGATGCCGATCCGGCGTCCGTCCTGTCAAACAAGCGATTCCCGTGGCTGACCATGCGCAACATCGAGTTGGGCATGTGCCCGGTACGGGCCGTCCGTGTCGCCTATACCGGCGAATTGGGATGGGAATTGCATCACCCGATCGAAATGCAGAACTATCTGTGGGATCAGCTGATGTCGGCTGGCGAGAAACACGGATTAAAGCTGGTCGGCGCGCGTGCGCAGAACTGGCTGCGGCAAGAGAAATCCTATCGCGCCTTCGGCACCGAACTCGGTCGTGATGCGACACCGCTCGAGGCCGATCTGCCGCGATTTGTGGACCTGAACAAGGACTTTAATGGCAAGGCCGCCATGCAAGCCAAGGGCATTCGCAGCAAATGCGTGACCCTTTTGATTGATGGGCCCGAGGATGCTGACCCCTGGGGCCGTGAAGCGCTGTATCACGGTGACACCCGCGTCGGGCGGCTGACCTCTGGGGGCTATTCGGTTGCCTTTGAAAAGAGCATTGGCATGGGGTATGTCTCGCCCGAAGTGGCGACGCCGGGTACCCGTCTGAAGGTCAGGATGCTGGATCAGCTTTGGGATGCGGAAATCGTGGAGGACAGCCCATATGACCCCAAGAACGAGGCTATCCGCAAAGACGGCTGAGCCGCGCCGGATATCGCTGGTTTGGCTGGTCCTGATCGCTGTGCTTGCATTGGGCGCGACGGTGTTGCATCGGCATAACCCGCTGTCGCAGCGTGCGCAGGATTATGCTGCGGCCGTCTCTGCGGCAAGCGCGGCCACCTATGTCACCCTGCGCACGTTGAACGCCGCCCTGTCCACTGCGCAGGAAATCGAAGTGGGCGCTTCGCTGGGCGTATCTGGCACGATGCAACCGGGCAAAATGCTGGAACCGGTTGACGATACGATCGAACGTATTGCGGATGTGGTCTTTGTGCTGATGCTGGTGACCGGCGTTCTGGCCGTCGCGATGGGGCCAGTCGGCGCGGTTGGGGCGGCGATGATCGCGGGTGCTTCGGCCTTGTGGATCATTGACCGGCTGGTGGGCGCGCGCGACGTAATATCACTGCTGTCGCGGCGGCTGGTCTGGTATGGTGGCTTTTTCTTGCTGGCGCTGCCCGGTGCCTTTGTGCTGACCGATTTGCTGGCGGATTTGTTGACCGGCGATGTGATGGCGCAGCAGCAAGTGATCATCGCCGAGATCACTGACACGGTCGAGGTTGATCCCGCTTTGGCGCGCGATCAGGGATGGTGGGATCGCCTGACCGAAGGCATGTCCGAAGTGGATCGATATCGGGATTTGGCCACCAATATTTGGGAGCGCGCGGATGACTTGATCGCCAGCTACCTGACGCTGTTGTCGATCTATATCTTTCAGATCTTCGTGCTGCCCGCGCTGCTGGTCGGGGCGTTCTTTGTCTCGGTGCGTTTCTTTGCGAACCGCCCCTAAATCGCGGGCTTTTGCAGCACAATCGCCAGGTTGTTGGCTGGCATCTCGCTGATTTCGAGCGGCGTTAGTCCCGCCGCCTGCGCCCAGTCGAGCACGTCAAAGTCATCCTTGTAGCCGATGTCCGGGTCCGTCGTGCGCAGGCTGGCATTAAAGCGCTCGTCGCCTTCGCTCGTCAGCTCTCCGGCCCGCATGAAAGGTCCGTAAACCACAAATCGACCGTTCGGGGCGAGGGCCAAGGCGGCTTCGTCGATCAGAATTTGTGCTTCGGCTGTGCTGATCAGATGCAGCAGGTTGATCAGCACGATCAGCGATTGCCCTTGATGTGCGGCCCCCCATCCCGGTGCGGCGGCATCAAGGTCACGCGCGGGCAACAGATTGGGCAGCCCTGCTTCGGTGACGTATGAATCAATGCTGGCGCGTCGGGTGGGGTCAGGCTCGGTCGGTTGCCATGTCAGGTCGGGCAGGCAGGCCGCGAAGGCGATGACATGCTGTCCGGTGCCGCTGGCAATTTCCAGCGCGGATCCGGTCTCCGGGGCAACCTTTGCCAGCAGATCGCAAAGGGGCTGGCGGTTGCGTTCGGCCGACGGGGCGTTCAGCCGCCCGTCGTTGGTGGGGGTGGCAATGCTTGCGGTCTCGGGCACAGGGCGGATCATCAACGCAACCTTTCCGGGGACAGTAGCGCGACAATATCGGCGCCAAGCTCGCTGGGTGTTCCGGCCACCAGATCGGCGAGCAGTTGCGAGGCGGCGGGGGCGGTCTGAAATCCATAGCCACCCTGACCGGCGCACCATATGAAATCACGTTGCGCGGGGTCAGGGCCAAGGACCAGCACCCGATCGGGAGCAAAACTGCGCAGCCCGGCCCAATTGGTTTCAACCCGCGTCACCGGTTCGGTGACCATTTCTTCATAGCGGGCCAGACCCTCGGCAAGTACCATGTCGTCGGCAAAGGCATCATGCGGGTGGGTGGCATCCTGATCGGCAGGAGAGACCAGCAGTTTGCCCGCGTCGGGCTTGGCATACCAGCTTTCATTGACGCCCATCAGCATTGGCCAGCCGGTCACGTCATGCCCGCCCGGAGCAGGCAGCCGCGCCATCGAACGTCGGTAGGGGGTGATCCCGATGGGGGTAACGCCTGCCATAATGGCAATTTCGTCAGCCCAGGCTCCAGCGGCGTTGACCAGGTTGTGCGCCGTGTGGGTGCCGCCTGTGGTCCCGACTTGCCAGCCGGTATCTGCGCGGTTGATAGAGGTGACCTTTGCACGGGTCAGAACCGTGCCGCCGTTGCCGCGAATGACACGGGCAAAATCTTGCAGCATGCGATCTGTATCAATGTCACGTGCCGAGTCGTGATGCGCAGCAAAGGCGACGGTGTCGGGATTGACGATGGGCACCATCGACCGGGACTGTTCCAGAGACACGGGCGCAAGGCTGAGATCATCGACATCCTCGCGAAACGCGGCCTCTTGCGCCGCACTTGCAACCAGCAACAGTCCCCTTGGTGTCAGGTAACCTCCGTTGGCGTTGTGATGATAGTCACCGCTTGCAACGCTGAGCGCGACAATGGCTGGTTTGCCGTAGTTCGCTTCGTACAGCGCGGCAGACCGTCCCGACGCGTGATAGCCAATCCCATCCTCGGCTTCGAGCACGGTTACGGTGCCTTGCGCAGAGAGGCGAGCGCCTGCGCTCAGCCCGGCGATGCCTCCGCCGATGACGATAAAATCGCTCATATAGAACTCCTGTAACCGGCAATTGGTTTGCGGCTGAACCCGGTCAGCCCGTTTGTTTCATGCCATGTCAGCGCAGGATCGAAAAGAGCGGTTAATGGTCTTTTCCGATCAAGCACGTCGTTAGGAGTCACCGTTCCAATCAGACCCCTTTGCGCGGCAAGGGGCGAGGGCAATTGATAACGTTATGGGCCATTTGGACATCCACCAGCGAGCCGTAGGTTGTGCAACGCCGATTGGGAAAAGACGTAACCAGAGCTGGCGTCAATTTGGGACCCGAGACGAATGTACCGGAACCGAAGGATCAGCGTACTTCGGATTCTTATAGCTCAACCGTTGTGGCGCAAATATTCTTGCCGCATAGTGAAACCTTCCCAAGTGCAAAGGCGAGCATGTCCAGTGGCTGTCCCTGAAATCAATCCCATGGCCCCCGCCTATCTGCCGCCATACATTGCGGCTGCGGACGGGAGCGACTTCTTGTTCAACTTTATGGCAATTTTCACTCTCGGGGTGATCTTGCTGATCGGCGTTCTGTATCTGACACTGCATGCAATGCCGGAACGAATGGCGCATGAGAGCAATCATTCGCAACTTCAGGTCGTCGGTATCCTCGCACTTCTGGCACTATTCACACACAATAACCTGTTCTGGGTGGTGGCGATCTTGGTCGCGGCGTTTCGAATGCCCGACTTCATGACGCCGCTCAATTCCATCGCTTCATCGCTTGCGGTGGCGACACGGGGTGGAAGGGTTGATGCGCAGTTTGCACCCAATCCCGAGCCGACCGGCGACGAGGCTTCGGCTGATGCTCCCAAGCGTGATGGCGAGGTCTGAACAATGCTGGAAACGCTGTTTTGTGCAATGTTCACAATCTTGCCCGACTACCTTTTCCGCCGCTATGGCCAAGGCAAGCGGATCGGGCATGAGATCACATTCTTTTCGGTTTGGTATGAATTGCGGTGGGGGCTCACCACCTGTTTCATCGCGACGACCACATTGATCACCCTGCTGTTTTACTATCACCCGTCGACCAATGCCGTGACATCCTATTTCCGCACCGTGACTATTCTGCCGGAAACCGGTGGGCGGGTTGCCGAAGTTTATGTTGTCAGCCACGAAGAGGTTCAAGCGGGCGACCCGCTGTTCAAGCTCGATTCATCAAGTCAGGAAGCGGCGGTGGCGACCGCGCAAAGCCGGGTAGATGAGGTCAACGCGGCGCTGGACGTTTCTGGATCAGATATTGCAGCGGCCAAGGCGACGCTTGAGCAAGCTCAGGCAGCCTATGATCTTGTCGAGTCCGACTACCTGCGCAACAAGAAATTGCTTGATGAGGGATCACCAGCCGCGAACCCGTCCGAGGTTGACCGCCAGTTCAACCGGTTAAAGGAACGCGAAGGGCAGGTACATGCGGCAGAAGCCAACCTTGAGTCGGTGCAACAGAATGTCGAGGTCCTGTTGCCAGCCCAACGGGCCAGCGCCATCGCCAGCCTTGAGCAGGCGCAGACGGAATTGGAAAAGACGTTGGTGGTTGCGGGTATCTCGGGGCGCGTTGAACAGTTTGCGCTTCAGGTCGGAGACTACCTGAACCCGATCCTGCGTCCCGCCGGGATATTGGTGCCGACGGAATCCGGGCATCTGATGTTCCAGGCAGGGTTCAACCAGCTTGCGGCCCAAGTGGTGAAACCAGGCATGATTGCCGAGATTGGATGCCTGTCCAAGCCATTTACGGTGGTGCCTATGGTCATCGTTTCAGTGCAGGACGTGATCGCGTCCGGGCAATTCCGCCCCAGTGACCAACTGCGCGACCCGCAGGACAACGTACGCCCCGGCAGCATTTCAGCTGTCCTCGAGCCACTTTATGCCGGTGGGATCGACCGATTGCCGCCCGGCAGCAATTGCATCGCCAACGCCTACACGAGCAACCACGAGCGGATCGAACACGAAGAGATGGGCACCGCCAAGAAAATCGGATTGCATGTGATCGACACGATCGGGGTGGTCCACGCCGCTGGCTTGCGGATGCGGATGCTGTTGCTGCCAGTGACGACGCTTGTGTTCTCCGGTCACTGAGCCGGACCACAGATCGGCGGGTGCCTACTTGGCGATCCCGACTGCCGATGTTGGGCGAGCGATCTAAACCCAAATTTGGGATCGCCATCTAAAAGTCAACCAATGGGTTGAATATGGAAATTGACGGGAATGACGGTACTTGCAGGCTGCGGCGGTTTGGCTTTCTCGATCCGATGGTAAGGTTATTCTTTTAATATCAGCATGTTATTTCGTGTTGCCGCGCGACAATCTCGCAATTGACTCTGCACCTTCCGCGCCTTAGCACCTAGGCAGACAAACGCGAGGGATATCCCGGTGATCGACGAGGACCAAAGGCAGCGTCTGGCGCAGCTTGAGGCCAAGATCGAAGCGGCCAAGAAGGTCGAGCCGGGGAAATCCCACAACGATGAACACTACTCACAGGCACATCTCGCCTGGCGGATGGTGATAGAATTAGTGGTCGGTCTTGGGATCGGCTTTGGGATGGGGTACGGGCTGGACAGCCTGTTCGGGACGCTCCCGATCTTCCTGATCCTGTTTACATTGCTGGGTCTCGCCGCTGGCATCAAGACGATGCTGCGCAGCGCACGCGAGATTCAGGATACAAAAATGGCCGAAGAGGCCGCGAAGGACGAGAGGGACTGAACCTTGGCAAGCGAATCGTTGGGTGTAGAACACGTCTCTGAGGAAAGCGGGCTGGTCTTCCACCCGATGGATCAGTTCATCGTCAAGCCGTTGTTCGGCAATGGCGATGTGTCCTGGTACACCCCGACCAACGTCACTTTGTGGCTGGGCCTCACGGTTCTGGCGATTATCGCCCTGCTGGTGCTGAGCACAAGCAAGCGCGCGATTGTGCCGTCGCGCAGCCAGTCCATCGCCGAACTGGCCTATGGCTTTATCTACAAGATGGTCGAGGACGTGACCGGCAAGGATGGGATCAAGTATTTCCCGTACATCATGACTCTGTTCATGTTCATCGTCTGCGCCAACTTCCTCGGGCTGATCCCGATGTCGTTTACCACCACCAGCCACCTTGCGGTGACCGTGGTTATGGCGATGGCCGTGTTCCTGACGGTTACCATTCTGGGCTTCTACCTGCACGGCGTGAGCTTTCTCAAGCTGTTCTGGATCAGTGCCGCGCCGCTGCCGCTGCGCCCGATCCTTGCCCTGATCGAGGTCATCTCGTACTTCGTTCGCCCGGTCAGCCACTCTATTCGTCTCATGGGTAACATGATGGCCGGTCACGCGGTGATGAAGGTTTTCGCGGGCTTTGCTGCGGTCGCCGCCATCGCGCCGGTTTCAGTACTGGCGATCACCGCAATCTACGCTCTCGAAGTGCTGGTGTCTTTCATCCAGGCCTACGTTTTCGCAATCCTGACTTGTGTGTATCTCAAGGACGCATTGCACCCGCATCACTAACGCTATGTGGCGGGACGTTCCCGCCACCTGAGAAATCAACCTAATTCCATCGTAAGGAGAAATATCATGGAAGGTGACGTCGTACAAATGGGCGCATATATCGGCGCAGGTCTGGCTTGTACTGGTATGGGCGGAGCCGCCGTCGGTGTGGGCCACGTGGTCGGGAACTTCCTCTCCGGTGCCCTGCGCAACCCGTCCGCCGCTGGCGGTCAGACAGCGACCATGTTCATCGGTATCGCGTTCTCGGAAGCTCTGGGGATCTTCTCGTTCCTCGTCGCGCTTCTGCTGATGTTTGCCGTCTAAACCCTTCGGAACCCGATTCCTTACGGCTGGGCGGTGCACATGTTGCGCCGCCTAGTGTAAGCTAAGTTCCCAAGGAGAACGACATGGCAACCGAAACCACAGCAGTCGAACACGTCAGCCCGGTTAGCCTCGAAGAGGCCGGAACATGCGTGGATGCGCATGGCGGTGCCATTGGCATGCCGCAGCTGTGCTTTGACTGGTTCCCCAATCAGATGTTCTGGTTGGTCGTCACGCTGGTCGTGATCTTTCTCGTGCTGTCGCGCGTGGCCTTGCCACGCATCGCCGCAATCCTTGCGGAGCGTCAAGGCACGATCACCAATGATCTGGCGGCTGCCGAAGACCTGAAAGCCAAGGCTGTCGAGGCAGAAGAGGCTTACAACAAGGCGCTGGCGGATGCCCGCACCGAGGCACAGGCCATCGTCACCAAGGCCCGGGCCGAAATTCAGGCCGATCTGGATGTCGCTATTGAAAAGGCGGATGCCGAGATTGCGGCCAAGTCAGCCGAGTCTGAAAAGGCCATCTCGGAAATTCGTGCCGGTGCGTTGGAAAGCGTCAAGGCCGTTGCCACGGACACCGCGGCTGAGATCGTCTCGGCTCTGGGTGGCAAGGCGGATGCCGATGCGGTTCGGGCCGCAGTCGCAAGCCGTGTGAAAGGATAAGAGATATGCGTAACATCATCGCCCTTGTCCTGACATTTGGCGCAGCCAGCCCCGCGCTGGCCGCTGGCGGCCCGTTCTTTTCGCTCCACAACACGAACTTTGTGGTTCTGCTGGCGTTCCTTCTGTTCATCGGCGTGCTGGTCTACCTGAAGGTACCCGGCAAGTTGGGTGGAATGCTGGATGGCCGTGCCGAAGGCATCAAGTCCGAGCTCGACGAAGCCCGTGCCCTGCGTGAAGAAGCGCAGACTATCTTGGCGTCTTACGAGCGCAAGCACAAAGAAGTTCAGGAGCAGGCAGATCGCATTGTTTCGACAGCCCGCGAAGAAGCCGCTCAAGCTGCTGAGAAAGCCAAAGAAGACCTGAAACTTTCGATCGTGCGTCGTTTGGCTGCTGCCGAAGACCAGATCGCGTCGGCTGAAGCGTCGGCCGTGAAAGAAGTGCGCGACCAGGCGGTTCTTATCGCCATTGCCGCGTCGCGTGAAGTGATAGGCAAGCAGATGACCGCAGCGGATGGCAACAAGCTGATCGACAGCGCCATCGCTGAGGTGGACGCGAAACTGCACTAAGTGTGTTCGCCACTGATTATGACAAAGAGCCCCAAACGGCTTCGCCGTTTGGGGCTCTTCTTTATTGAAGACGACGACGACCGGCTCGGGTTTGTCATTGCTAACCTGCCTCGCTAGGTTACGCGGGAACCTTTGATTCCGCTCATTCCGTCGAAAGCCACAACACAATGAAACTTGCCCCTGTTTGTGTATTTGCCTATCGGCGGCCCGAGCATACGAAACGTACGCTCGATGCATTGGCATCATCGCCGCTGGCGCCACAAACCAATTTGACGGTCTTTGTGGACGGTCCGCGAGATTCTGACGACGGCGAGGAAGTCGCACAAGTTGTGTCCTTGGCGCAGCAGCAGGGTGGTTTCGCTGGGGTTGATGTTCGGGCGCGTGAGGAAAATGCCGGGTTGGCTCGCTCCATTCAGGAAGGTGTCAGCCAGATGATGTCTGACCACGGGCGTGCCATTGTGGTTGAAGATGATATCGTCACGTCACCGTCTTTTCTGAACTACATGAATCTTGCGCTCGACCGTTATGCGGATTCGCCAGAGGTTTGGCACATTTCGGGTTATAACGAGCCGATTGCAGGCAACCGCGATCGACCGGGCACGGCATTGTGGCGTTTCATGAGCTGTTGGGGCTGGGCGAGCTGGGCGGATCGATGGTCCCATTTCGAGCGCGATCCGGATGAATTGCTTGCGAGTTTCTCGCCCGAAGATATCGAGCGGTTCAATCTGGACGGAGCGCATGACTTTTGGAGTCAGGTGCTGGCCAATGCGCGGGGCGATATGCGAACCTGGGCGGTGTTCTGGTATGCCACCATCTTCCGCAACGGTGGCCTTTGTCTGGCACCCTACCATTCCTACGCAGAAAATATCGGATTTGACGGCTCGGGCACGCATTGTGGCCCCGATGGTGCCTACTTGCAGGCCTCGCTCAATCAGGACATGGCGCCATCATTTCCTGATCAACTGATCGAAGACAGCGCCGCACTTGCGCAGTTAAAGGCCCACTACAGCTATCGACCCACAAAGCTGGAAAAACTGGGCCGAAAATGGCGCAAACTTATCAAGAGGGTTGGTGGTTCATGATAATGTCGATCCTCAAGAGAATGAAAGAGCGGCGCGCGCGCAAGAAGTACCGCAGGCATCCCCTGCAGGATACGCCAGCCGCATTAGGGCTTGACCTTGTTACGCTTGGTTCGGCATACGGTGGATGGACCTTTCATGATGATGGCAACCTCAACGGGACGACCATCATAAGTGCTGGTCTGGGCGAAGACGCGTCTTTCGACGTTGAGTTTGCCGCAAAGTATGACGCGCGCGTCATTCTGGTGGACCCAACGCAGCGGGCAATCGAACACTTTGAGGGGATGTCTGGCCAAATCGGACAGGCGCGTGCCCGTCAGTATGTGGACGGTGGGACCCAACCGTTTGACGCCTATGATCTTGGCGATGTGGCTGCCGAGCAATTGGTGCTTGAGCCATTGGCGCTGTGGACGGAAAAGACTTCGCTACGGTTCTTCAAGCCAGAGAACCCAGATCACGTCTCGCACTCCATCGTCAATTTTCAGAACGACTATCGAGATGACAGCGACTTTGTCGAAGTTGACGCCTGCACCCTTGCTGAGTTGCTAGAGAAATACGAAATTGGCCCAGACGTTCTACCGCTTTTGAAGCTTGATATTGAAGGGGCCGAGATCGAAGTTTTGCAAAACATTATGGCTGGCGGCATTCGACCCAAACAGATCTGCGTCGAGTACGACGAGCTGGGCCTCCCCAATGAAACAGCTTTCAAGAGGGTCGATCAAGCCCATGCCTCTCTGACAAATGCGGGTTATCGTTGTGTTTATAGCAATGGGACGACCGACTATTTGTATCTGTTGGAGTAGCCCGACCACCTTGGCTGCGCTGACAAAGGAGTCGTCAACCATATGGGAGTGTCGGTGTTGGGCGGGGTGACACTTTGAAGTTCATTGCAAATCAAGTCAGCACAAGCAGCAGCGCCGGCGGTGCAGCAATTGCTGCGCGAAGGATACATGATGCCTGCCGCAGCATCGGGGTGTCGTCGAGGATGACAATTTCGGATGGCGCAGACCCCGATGCCGACATCAGTCGCTTTGTCCCCAAGAGAAACCTGACACGGCAGATTCAACGTGAGTGGGCCCGATTTTTGCAGCGCAAGACGGGCGCCTCGCTTGAGGGCTGGACATCTTTAGCTTTGGCAAACTCGGGATTGGCGGATCATCTCAACGATATGCCCCGTCACGTCGTCAACCTGCATTGGATTAATTCAGATTTCATCTCGATCGGGGAAATCGGGAGAATTGTTCATCCGGTCGTCTGGACCCTGCATGACATGTGGCCGTTTTGCGGGGCAGAGCACTATAGCGAGGCCGATGCCTGGAAATCCGGATATGCCGAGCAGAACGGCGGGTTTGACCTGAATCGATGGGTCTGGCGTCGGAAACGAAAGCACTGGAAAAGAAAATTCCACATCGTGGTACCCAGCCGATGGATGGGAAATTGCGTGTCAGACAGTGACCTGATGGGCGATTGGCCGGTTCATGTCATACCCAACGCGATCGACTCCGATCTTTGGGCGCCGATGGATCGGGCAGAGGCCCGCGTATTGTTGAAACTGCCACCAGACGTCCCCTTGGTGTTGTTCGGCGCGATGGGCGGAAGCAGTGACCCCAGAAAAGGCTTTGAGCATCTGCGCGCAGCGCTGTTACAACTTCACGCTGAGGGGCACGATCTTCGCTTGCTGATCTTTGGGGGCGATGCGAACGAGGGCGAATTGCCTTTCCCGGTGCATTCGATGGGGGCGGTCTCTGACCCGGCTATGCTGCGGGCGATGTATGCGGCGGCGGATGTGTTCGCGCTGCCGTCCCGCCAGGATAACCTCCCCAACACCGGAGTGGAGGCGCTGTCGTGTGGCACGCCGATTGTAGGTTTCAAGACCGGCGGTCTACCCGATCTGGTGCCTTCGCCTGACATTGGTTATCTGGCGAAACCTTTTGATCCTGGCGATCTGGCGCGGGGGATCGCGAAGGTTCTTGGCCGGCAATCATCGGATGCCGGGGCGCAGCGATCCTTGATGTCGGAGGCCGCGCGCAACCACGCCGTCGCGACCTATGCGCAGCAGGTTGTGGCGAAGAAATATGGCGCTCTTTATCACGAGATCCTGCAAGACGCTTAAAGCGTTAGTTTGCATTGCTTTCATGATCGAGGCGTTGCCGAGCAATCGCCTCATTGGCTTCGCTGCGGTTCTGATCCCGAAGCGACTGTTCCACAAAATTCAGGTGGGCGACGACTGCAGTACGGGCGGCGTCGGGGTTGCGATCTTGGATTGCAACGTTGATGGCGCGGTGCTGGTCCAGCAGGGCATCACGGCTGGTGCGTTGTTCAAAGATGATCTGACGATTGTAGAACACGCCGCTGCGCAGTAGGTCGAACATTGAACGCATCATATGCAGCATGACGACGTTGTGGCTGGCGTCGATTATGGCTTTGTGGAACTGCGCATCCAACTCCGCGTCGTCCTCGGCGTTGCGCCGCGTCGAGGTGGCCATTCGGTCAAAGGTTTTTTGGATAACGGCAAGATCGCTGTCTGTTCCAAGGCGTGCAGCCCGTTCCGCGGCAAGCGCTTCGATATCACGGCGAAAAGACAGGTAGTCGAACACCGCCTCGTCATGTCGCGCAAACAAGTCTGTCAGCGCCGGAGAAAAGGCCGAGCCCAGCACTTCGGCCACAAAGACGCCCGCGCTGGCACGAGTACAGAGCAACCCCTTGGTCTGCAGTTCCGCCACAGCGTCGCGAAGACTCGGGCGGGAAACGCCCAGCCGATCAGAGAGTTCCCGCTCCGAGGGCAAGCGCTCACCGGGCCGCAAAATCCCACGCAGAATCAATTGCTCGATCTGGCGAACGACCGAGGTCGACAGCTTTTCGGTCTCGATTTTCTGAAACGGCATCTGATCGCCCTGTTGATTGGTAAAATAATATGACCAGCGGGCGTTGGGTTTCAACCGGGTTATGAGGCGATCAGGGTGAAGGCGCGAAGAAGACGCGACCTGACCTGCCTGCACGTTGGCACATCGTAAGGGTTCATTTACCTTCATCGACGCACTGTACGGCTATGGTTTGGCTGATGTTGCTCTCGCTGATCTGGCTTGGTGCCTGTAGCACCCCGGGGCCGTATTTTCGCGATATACCCGCGACGCGCGTTACCGTTGCAGGCAGCGTGTTTGACGTGCGTGTTCGCGGGGATATCGCCGAGGCGCTTCGGATCAATCCACAATATGCGCCGCGGCTTGGACCGTTGCCCATGCGCGCGCGTTTCGCGATGGCGCAGATCAGCGGGTGCGATGTCGTCCGGGTGCTCGGCGATCAAGCGCAGATGACAGGTGAACTTTCGTGCGGTGGGCGGGCGCCGGACTGGTTCGGGCTGCCGGAGCGGGCCTCATACAGCTGTGTTCAGCTTTCGTCTTGGTTGGATGATGAACCCGGTGGGCCATACTACGACTATGATTGCGATCCGTACTGAACTCGACGGTCACCTATGGCGCGTTCCAATATATTGTGGATAAACCCGCCGATTTCACCAGATAAAGCGCAAACGCGTTGACTCCGTGGGGGGCAAGGCGTCACATTTGTGACTCAGACAGGAATCAGGACAGGCCCGACCGTGCGCTTTACCAAACTCAGACTGACCGGCTTCAAGAGCTTTGTTGATCCGACCGATCTGATCATTGCAGATGGTCTGACGGGCGTGGTGGGTCCAAATGGTTGTGGCAAGTCAAACCTGCTTGAGGCGTTGCGTTGGGTGATGGGGGAAAACCGGCCCACTGCGATGCGGGGCGGTGGCATGGAGGACGTGATCTTTGCCGGGGCTGCAACCCGGCCCGCGCGTAATTTTGCCGAGGTCTGCCTGCATATCGACAATTCGGATCGGCTGGCACCGGCCGGGTTCAATGACGCCGATACGGTGGATATTATCCGCAGGATCACACGAGATGTGGGCAGCGCCTACAAAGCGAACACCAAGGATGTGCGCGCCCGCGACGTTCAGATGTTGTTCGCGGATGCCTCTACCGGTGCGCATTCCCCGGCGTTGGTGCGGCAGGGGCAAATCGCGGAACTCATCAACGCCAAGCCCAAGGCGCGGCGGCGCATTCTCGAAGAGGCGGCGGGGATTTCGGGCCTCTATCAGCGGCGACACGAGGCAGAGCTGAAGCTTAAGGGGGCGGAAAGCAATCTCTTGCGCGTGGATGACGTGATCGAGCAATTGGCGACCCATCTGGCGCAATTGGCTCGTCAGGCCCGGCAGGCAGCGCGGTATCGTCAGATCGGTGAACAGCTGCGTCAGGCCGAGGGTATGTTGCTATATAGCCGCTGGAGAGAGGCAGATGAGGCGCGTGGGGCCGCAGAAGAGGTCTTGCGCGGACGCACCACCGAGGCGGCACAGGCTGAAGCCGGGGCGCGTCAGGCCAGTAGACTGCGGGCAAAGCTGGAAGAGGCGTTGCCGCCCCTGCGCGAGGAAGAGGCGATCGCGGCGGCGGTCTTGCAACGGTTGCAGGTCCAGCGCGATACGCTCACCGATCAAGAGAACCGCGCCAAGCAGACGATTAGCACGTTGACGGGCCGGATCGAGCAACTGACGCGCGATATCGAGCGCGAGACTGGGTTGAACCGGGACGCGGATGACACGATCGAACGGCTCGACTGGGAGTTGCGCGAACTGACCAAGGCCGGTGAAGGGCACGAAGATCGCCTTGTCGAAGCTGCGGAATTGGCGCAGGAGGCCGCGTCTGTCTTGCAGGCGCGCGAAACCGATCTGGCGCAACAGACCGAAGATGTTGCACGGCTTGCCGCACGCTATCAGTCGGCACAACGTCTGTTGGAGGACAGCCGCAAGACCCAAGCGAAATCCGAGGCCGAAGCCGAAAAGGCACGCGAGGCGATGGCGGCATCGCGTGCGGCGCTGAACACGGCCGGACAGGAGTTGGAGACGGCGACCGCTGCCGAAGAAGCGGCGGTTGAGGCAGCCGCCATGGCCGAGGATGTGCTGAACCAGACTGAAGCAGACCGCGCCGAGGCGCATGAGCGCGAGGCTGATGCGCGGGCAGAGCGGTCTGAAGCTACCGGCGAACTGAACGCCTTGCAGGCCGAGGTCACCGCGCTGAGCAAGCTGTTGGAGCGGGACACCGCCGAGGGCGGTCAGGTTCTCGACCGTCTGCAGGTTGAGCAGGGGTTTGAAAAGGCGCTTGGCGCTGCGCTTGCCGATGAACTGCGAGCACCGGAGGTCGAAGGTGATGGCCCGTCGGGCTGGACGGTTTTGCCGGGGTATTCCGAGACACAGGCGCTGCCTGGCGGGATAACGCCACTCTCCAACCACGTTTCCGTGCCCGATGTCTTGCAGCGCCGGATGGGGCAGATTGGTCTGGTCGCAGCAGATGACGGTCCGCGTCTGCAAGGAGATTTGAAACCCGGACAACGTCTGGTGTCGCTGGATGGTGACCTATGGCGTTGGGATGGTTTTAGGGCTTGGGCCGAGGACGCGCCGAGTGCCGCAGCGCTGCGGTTGCAGCAACTCAACCGATTGGAAGAACTGAAGCAGAGTTTGGTTCAGGCCACGGCACGAGCAGAAGGTGCGGCGCAGGCGCATGAAGCACTGACCAGAACTCTCAGCGATCTGGCCGCCGCAGATCAGAATGCCCGGGTCGCGCGCCGTGATGCCGACCGGGCGGTGACCGATGCCGGTCGCGCGCTGAGCCGGGCCGAAGCTGATCGCAATCTGGCTGAAGGGCGGCTTGAATCGCTGGGTCTTGCGGTGACACGGCACGAAGAAGAGGCCATGGCCGCGCGCACCCAGCTGCGCGAGGCGGAACGGGCCTTGGACGATCTGGGGGATCTGGATGCTGCGCGGATGGCGGCGGACGATATCAAGATGACCGTCGAGGCCAGCCGGATCACGATGATGTCGCGTCGCTCTGCCCATGATGAATTGCGCCGCGAAGGTGACGCGCGCACGCGCCGCAGCCAGGAAGTGACAAAGGAGTTGAGCGGCTGGCGTCATCGCCTTGAGACCGCAGAAAAGCGGATATCGGAACTGGCCGCACGCAAGGACGTGTCAGAGCAGGAACTGGAAGAAGCCAGCGCTGTGCCTGAGGAAATCGCTGCCAGGCGCGACGAGCTTTCCATCGAGATCACCAAGGCCGAGGTCCGGCGGGCTGACGCGGCGGATGCCCTGTCGACAGGCGAAGGCGCACAACGGGATGCGGTGCAGGCCGAACGCGAAGCCGAGCGCGCAGCCTCTGAAGCGCGCGAGGCGCGGGCCCGTGCCGAAGCGCGAATGGAAGCCGCCCGCGAGAGCGTAAGCCATGCCGCCGAGCGGATTGCTGATGATCAACAGCTGACGCCGAGCCAGCTTCTCAACCAATTGGATGTGAACCCGGACGAGATGCCCGATGCCGAAACGCTTGAGGCAGAAGTCAGCCGTCACAAGCGGCAGCGCGATGCATTGGGGGCCGTAAACCTGCGGGCTGAAGAAGACGCCAAGGAGGTGCAGGAAGAGCACGATACCCTGCAGAGCGAAAAGGCGGATCTGGAAGAAGCCATCAGGACGCTGCGCAGCGGTATTGCCAGCCTCAACCGCGAAGGTCGCGAGCGGCTGTTGACGGCGTTTGAGCAGGTAAACAGCAATTTCTCGCTGCTGTTCAAGCACCTGTTCGGTGGTGGCGAGGCCAATCTGGTGATGGTCGAAAGTGACGATCCGCTAGAGGCGGGGCTTGAGATCATGTGCCAGCCGCCGGGCAAAAAGCTCAGCACCCTGTCACTGCTCTCTGGTGGCGAGCAGACGCTTACGGCGATGGCGCTGATCTTTGCGGTGTTTCTTGCCAATCCGGCACCGATCTGTGTTCTGGACGAAGTTGACGCGCCGCTGGACGATGCCAACGTGACGCGATTCTGCGATCTTTTGGACGAGATGTGCCGCCAGACCGACACAAGGTTCCTGATCATCACGCACCACGCTGTGACGATGAGCCGAATGGATCGTTTGTTTGGGGTCACAATGGCCGAGCAAGGCGTGTCGCAGCTGGTATCCGTTGATCTGAAAAAGGCGGAATCCATGGTGGCCTGAGTCATCCGCAAACGCGAAAAGGGGCCCCGCCGGGCCCCTCGTGCAGCGTGGATTTGCCGTCTTTAGCTTTCGTACTCCGGCAATTGCTCCAGTTCCTCGCGGGTTGCCGACACTGTTGTACGGATCTCGCCGGTTTCTTCTGCTTTCTGCAGGCTTACGGTGTCAAAACCCATCCCTACAGGCTTTTCACCGATGCCGAGAAAGCCGCCCACGTCCACGACGAGCGTTTCGATCTGCCCATCATTGTTCAGAACGATTTCGGAGACTTCGCCGATCCATTCGTTCTTGCTGTCATAAACACGGGCACCGTCCAGTTCTTCGGCGGTAACTTTGTTGGCGTCAACGATCGTGTAGCCATCCAGAGGTGCCATCGCGGGCGGTGTGACCATGCCCGGAGTGTCTGTCGCGGTGACTTCCGCGTTGGTTTCGCGGGTCGCATCGCCAGCGGAGTCGATAGCGCTTTCTGTTTTGTCAGCGACCGTATCGGCAGCGTTCTCGGTTGCGTTGACCGCATCTTCGGTGGTGTTTTCGATTGCTTCGGCGGCATCGTTCGCCGTGTTCTCAATCGCATCACCGGTCTGTTCAAGTGCGGTTTCATCCTTTTTCACGGGGTCCGCTGCATAGGCGGGTCCGACAAGTGCCAAGGAAAGAGCTGTGGTTGCAAGCAACTGTTTCATCTCGATTTCTCCTTCGGTTTGGATGTGCCGGACATTGTGTTCCGACATCATCTTCATATGTCAGGACAACGGTCACCCCGCCGCTTCGGTTCCACAATTTGTCAAAAAAGATTCTGATCAGAGGCGCCGCGCCTGATCTGTGCACCGCAATTGCTAGAGGCTGGAGAGCAGTGCGGCGGTGGGCCAGGCGTCGGCTGGCAGACCTAGTCGCGCCTGCTCTGCTTGAACGGCGCGTCGGGTGCGGGCGCCCAGTATGCCATCGATTTTTCCGACGTCATGGCCACGGCCTTGCAGCTTTGTTTGCAGCTCTTTCATCTGCGCACCGGTCAGACCCGGATCGGGATTTCCGGCGTCGTAAATGGTCGCCCCCTCAAGCCGCGTCGCGAAATAGGCGGCTGTCAGGACATAGACAAAACTCTGGTTCCACTCAAAGTAAACGTTGAAATTCGGGTAGGCGATGAATGCCGGTCCTTTGTGGCCCTGTGGCAGGATGATCGACGCCTCAAGATCACCCGCCGCCAGTTCACCCTGTCGCGCGCTGACGCCAAGCGCAGCCCAGTCGGCAACGGTCTTGGTGTGGTCGGTGCCTGTTTGTGACAGGTCGAGCGAGTTGGGAATTACGACCTCTTGCAACCACGGCTCGTCAGCACGCCACCCCAGTGAGGCCAACATGCGCCCGCCCGACAGCAGCGCATCGGGGGCCGAGGTTTTGAGTGTCACATGTCCGTCGCCATCGCCATCAATCCCGTTTTCCAGAATGTCGCTGGGCAGCATCTGGACCATGCCGATTTCACCCGCCCAGGCCCCGGTGGTGCAGGTCGGGCTGAAATCATCCCGCTCGTAGAGTTCCAGTGCCGCAAAAACCTGTGGACGAAACAGATCGGGGCGACGGCAATCATGCGACAGGGTCAGCAATGCATTCAACGTGTTGAAATCGCCTTGCACGGCTCCGTAGTCGGTTTCGAAGGCCCAGAATGCGAGCAGGACGCCGCGCGAGACGCCGTATTCTGTTTCGATCCTGTCGAAGACGGACTTGTATTTGCGGGCGTTGCTGCGCCCTCGGTCGATCCGGTTCTGCGAAATAAGGCGGCGTGAAAAGTCGATGAATGGCTTTTGAAAAACACCCTGGGCGCGATCGGCGCGCAGCACGGCTTGATCCTGACGCGCGGACGCAAAGAAGGCATCGACAATTGTGGGGGCATACCCCGCCTCAACTGCTTCGGCCTTGAGGGCAGCGACAAACGTGGAGAACGACCCGCCACAATTTGCATAAAGCGGACCTGCAGAAAGCAGGAAGATCAGGAGAAACGTAGGAATGCGCATGAACAAGCCCGGGTAAAGTTGAAGGTCTCGTCAACCTATCGGCAGTGCAATCAGCGTTGCAATCGCAATGACAAGGCCAAGCATCAGCGCCCAGACCCGCCAGAGCATTTTTACGGCACTGTCGATGTCACTCGCTCCGATGTCTTTGCGTGCGTCACCATTAACCCATGCGAGTTGTCGAAGTTGACCATCATAGCTGCGTGGACCGGCGAGGGCGAGGTCAAGGGCGCGGGCCATCGCGGCCTCTGGCCAACCGGCATTGGGCGAACGATGCGCGCGAGCGTCCTGCGCGATTGCAGGCCATCGGTGCAATTGACCTGCGAGGAACGCGATCATCAGACCGGTCAGGCGGGCAGGGATCAAGTTCAATACATCATCGAGCCGTGCCGCAGCCCATCCAAAGGCAAGATACTTATCGTTGCGATAGCCGATCATGCTGTCCGCAGTGTTCACCGCCTTATAAACAAGAATACCCGGAAGCCCTCCGATCAGAAACCAGAAGGCGGGCGCGACGACCCCATCGCTGAGATTTTCGGCGGCGCTCTCGATTGCCGAGCGTGCGATTTGCGGCTCGGTCATATCGCGGCAATCACGACTGACGATCATGGCGACGGTCTCGCGTGCATCGGGCAGAGACCGGCGCAGCGCCTTGGCAACCGCCGCGACATGCTGAACCAGCGATTTCTGGGCCAGCAAGATCGCGGCGCAAAGGGTTTCGACAACTGGCCCGCCGAAGGCAAGCAGATGCCCCACGGCAGCGGCCCCAGCAACCAGGATCAGTACCGCAAGCGCACCCTTGATCCGCCGGACTGTGCCGGTGTTCATGGCTTCGTCCAGCCAGCCAACGGCCCGACCCGCAAGCACAGCGGGGTGCGGCAGGCGTGACCACAGCCAGCGGGGCTCGCCTAGCAGGGCGTCAAGAATGAGGGCCAAGGCGAGAAGCAGGGCGTTGGTCACACGGCGTCCTGCAGACGTTGCCATCCATCGGCAAGAGGTAGGCCAAGGCGCAGAAACGTCTTGGAATAGGGAAAAGTCCGTGACCAGATATGTCGTTTAGCCAGTTTGTCCTGCCAAGCCGCCGCGTCATCGACTGTGTAGAGGCGGAACAGATCCGTGCCGCCGGCGATTTCCGCGCCGCGGGCGGTCATGATCTGATCAAGCCGGTTTGCGTCCGTTCGCAGGCGGGCTCTGGTCTGAACGGCCCAATCCACATCGCGCAAGGCCTTTGCGCCGGTACAAAGAGCGGGACCTGAAACCGGCCACGGACCAAGCATGTCGGATAGTCGATTGATGGTTTCGGGTGCTGCAATGGCAAAGCCCAACCTCAATCCGGCCAGACCCCAGAATTTGCCAAAACTCTTCAGCAAGATACAGCCGGGGCGCGTGGTCAAACCCACAAGGCTCGATGCTGGCGTCACATCACAAAAGCTCTCGTCGATCACGGTCAGTTCGGCGTTCGCATCGTTTGACTGCCACATGCGACCATCGGGATTGTTCGGATTGACCAGTACCCGCGCCTCCGCCGGCCCATCTACCTGAACCGTCCAGCCGTTTGCAACAAATGCGGCGGCGTGTTCGTTGTAGGTGGGGGTGGTGATCTGAACGCGTGCGGCCGGTGCCAAGGCAGGTATTCGGGCAATCAGCGCCGAAGCACCGGGTGCAGCCAGAATGGCGGCCTCATCGGGGACAGACCAGAATGTTCGTGCTGCGTCGACAAGTGCGTGTCGCGCCGCTTCGTCCGGGAGAGCCGCCCACACCTGCGCGCCGAAATCCGGAAGTGGATAGGGTTCGGGGTTGATACCGGTCGACAGGTCGATCCATGCGTCTCGATTGCCACCATAGTGTTGAACGGCAGCGTCGATTCGCCCGCCGTGGTCACGGTGGGCAGTATTCGTGTGCGTGGGTGTGCAGAGCATCTAGGGAAACTTCACGTTTTCGGCATGATTTGCGGTTGTTCAAGCGGATTTTCGCCGGAATCGCAAGGATGTTGTCGAAGGGTGAACCACCTCCGTGCACCGTTAAGGTTTTGTTAAGAGAATGGGAAGATCAGTTTAAGCAGGGGTAAGAGGCACGCGTGGAAGGTAGAACTGACAACAGTGCCAGGGTGATTGTATGAAAGTGCTTATTGTAGAAAGCAGGCCAGAATTAGGTCTATTGTGGCGTCGCCATCTTGAAAGACAAGGTGCTGATGTAAGTCTCGTTCACAGTCAGGAGGCAGCGATCATGTCGCTGTCTGCCAATGATTACGAGATCATCGTGCTTGATCTGGTGCTCGACAATGGCAGCGCTCTGGCGGTGGCGGATTTTGCGAGCTATCGGCGTCCGGACACGCAGGTGATCTTTGTCACCAATACAAGCTTTTTCTCGGACGGATCGATCTTTGCGCATTCACCCAACGCCTGCGCCTATGTCCAGAGCGAGACGCCGCCAGAGGATCTGGCGGCGATGGTCGAGCATTACGCCGCGCCACGTTGATCGCGCCCATGTGTTTCTGACCAGTCGATGATCGGATTGATCGGTATGATCCGGTTCGGATTGATGGTTTCGTGGCTATAGTGATAGTGGCGGACGATATGGTCCATGTTGACCGTCTCGGCGACACCGGGCCATTGATAAAGCTCGCGGGTATAGGCCCATAGGTTGGGATAATCGATCAGCCGCGCACGATTGCATTTGAAATGCAGATGATAGACGGAATCAAATCGCAGCAAGGTAGTAAGCAGTCGCCAGTCGGCCTCGGTGATCCGATCGCCCATCAGATAGCGGTGCGTTGAAAGACGATCTTCGAGCCAGTCGAGACTCTCAAAGAGTGGCGCTACTGCTGCGTCGTAGGCCGATTGACTGGTGGCAAAACCGGCCTTGTAGACGCCGTTGTTGACCGTGTCATAAATCCGCGCATTCACATCCTCTATCTCACTGCGCAGGTCTTGGGGCCAGTAATCGTCGGTGTTCCCGGTCAGACCGTCAAAGGCGGAATTGAACATGCGGATGATCTCGGCGCTTTCGTTGGATACGATGGTTTGCTTCTCTCGGTCCCAAAGGACCGGCACCGTCACCCTGCCGGTATAGGTGGGATCAGAGCGGGTGTAGATCTGATGCAGGAAGTCGGAGCCAAAGAGATCGTCGCCGGTTGCGCCATGTTCATCCTTTTCAAAGGTCCAGCCGGTGCCGAGCATGTCCGGATGCACAACCGAAACCGAGATGTGGTCACTCAATTGCTTGATCTGCCGAAAAATCAGCGCCCGATGCGCCCAGGGACAGGCATAGCTGACATAGAGATGATAGCGCCCGGTAACGGCGGCAAACCCACCACGCCCTGACGGCCCGGGCTGACCATCCGGTGTGACCCAATTGCGCATCAATGAACTGGCGCGATCAAAGCTGCCGTCTGATTTGACGGTGTTGATCCGTGCGTCCTGCCAGATGCCGTCTACCAACTGTCCCATGATCTGTCCTCCTTGGTTACCTGACAGACCTAGTGCCGCGACGCTCAGCGGCCAACAGGCGGTTACGCGCAGTGGCTCTGCAGGGCTGCACATCGGACGGATGCTGCGGAGCCATTTCGCAACACCCTCGGTTGGGAAGCTTTAGGTCGTTCAAAAAAGGACTTGAATTAATTCCGTGACAGGGCAGGGTCGGTTTGCAGCCTGGGGAGGTCAAGAACGTGTCGACTTTTGTTTCTGATGATGTTCGTTTGCAGTTGAGTGCGGCCCGTCTTGCGGGGCTGAAAAAGGTAAGCCGCATGCGGGTGCAGGTTGGCGACCACTATTACCCTGTTCTAAGGCAGTGGCGCGACGGGTTCTCGGTCGAAGAGGCAACCGCGCCGTTGCTGCGCGGGCTTGTTGATCTATATGATGGCGGTCGGCACGTGTGTCAGTGCCTGATCATCGCATCTGAATCCGAAGCCGGTGAACGGCGATATGAATTCAAGCGCAACACGACCGCCGCCGACAAGGCGCCACTGGATCACTATCGTGAACCGGACGCCCCGATCGGCTTGCTGCCCCGCGACTGATTATTGCAGATCAGAGAACGCCTCGCGCAGACGAGTGCAGGCGTCCTCGACACGAGATCGCTGTGTCGCCAGATTGAAGCGCTGGAATTGCGATCCTCCGGTGCCGAAACCTGCTCCGGGTGAGGTGGCGATCCGGGCGTCCTGACGCAGGCGTTTTTCAATTTCCGCGTCATTCATTCCGGTCCCGGAAAAATCGATCCAGGCAAGATAGGTCGCCTGAAGCGGCATCGACCAAAGCCCCGGAATCGATGCGATGGTGTCGTCAAACAGCCGCCGGTTTTCATCCAGGTGCCACATTTGGGCATCGACCCAATCGGCGCCTTCGGGGGAATAGGCTGCCTCAATCATCTTCAATCCCAAGGCGCTCGGGCTATAGTCCAGCGTGTTGAGCCGTTTGCGCATCGCGGCACGCAGGTCCGTGTCGGGGATGATCATGTTGCCGGTCCGCTGACCCGCTATGTTGAATGTCTTGGATGCGGCCGTCAGGTACACCGTGTTGGCACGGGTGCCGGGGCTGGCGACATCCATCGGTATGAATGTGTTACCTGCATAGACCAGATCGTGATGGATCTCGTCACACACCACAATCAGACCGTTGCGTTCGGCGAAATCTGCTACCGCGCGCAATTCGTCGCCGGTCCAGATGCGTCCCGACGGATTTTGCGGAGAGCACCAGATCAGCAGCTTTTCGTTCCCTTTCAGCCGGCTCTGAGCGTCGTCGAGGTCAAGCACATAGGTATCGCCGTCGCGGGCCAGCGGGCACTCGACGACCTCGCGACCGGTCTTTCTGATTTTGGCGGCGAACTCGTGATACACCGGCGGAAAGATAACCGCGCCGTCACCCGGCTCGCTCCAGACGTCAAGGCACAGGGCGATCGCATTGCCCAGACCCTGAGTCGTGAAAATCCAATCGGTTTCGATTGCCCAGTCATGACGGTTCTTCATCCACCACTGGACGGCGGCCAGATACTCTGGATATTCCCAGCAATAGCCAAAGATACCAAGGTCAGCTGCCTGACGAACGGCCTCGATCACACAGGGCGCGGTGGGATAGTCGGAATCGGCGGTCCACATGGCCAGACCATCACCGGCCGAGACGCCAAATAGCGTCTCCATCTTGTCCCACTTGCTGCTATGGGTCCCGCGGCGGTCGATCGGGGCGTTGAAAGTCATGCGGCTCTCCTGTTTTTTCGCGCAAGCTACCGCGTTTCAGAGTGGGTGCAAGGGGCGTTGCGATGTGCCGGGCAATCACCTAAATGAAACGGCATGAAAAGGCCCATACTTATCCATCCCGACCCGCGCCTGAAAAAGGTCTGTTCCCCGGTTGAGGACATCACCGGCGAGCTGAGCAAGCTGGCAGACGACATGCTGGAAACCATGTATGACGCGCCGGGCATCGGCCTTGCCGCGCCGCAGGTCGGCGTGTTGCATCGACTGATCGTGCTGGATTGCGTCAAGGAAGAGGGCGCGGCCCCATGCCCCACTGTGATGTTCAACCCTGAAATCGTTGCGTCATCTGAAGAGACGGGCGTTTACGAAGAGGGCTGTCTGTCAATTCCGGACCAATATGCCGAAGTGACCCGACCCGCCGAGGTCGAAGTCGCGTGGATTGACCAAGAGGGGAATCCGCAGAAGCAGAGTTTTGACAAGCTCTGGGCGACCTGTGTGCAGCACGAGATCGACCATCTGAACGGCAAGCTGTTCATCGATTATCTGAAACCGCTCAAGCGGCAGATGATCACACGCAAGATGCAAAAGCTGAAACGCGAACGGGCGCGCGACTGATATGGGCATTCTGCCGATCCTGCGCTGGCCCGATACACGGCTGGAAACGGTGTGCGACCCGGTGGAACCGGACGAGGATATCGGCAGGCTGATCATCGACATGTTCGAAACGATGTATGACGCGCCCGGTCGTGGGTTGGCGGCCCCGCAGCTCGGCGTGATGAAACGCCTGTTTGTCATTGACGTCACCTGGAAAGAGGCGCAGCCCAGTCCGGTGGTTTTTGTGAATCCCAAAATTGTCGAAGCGTCGGAAAGTCGTTCCGATGCAGAGGAGGCCTGTCTGTCCATCCCCGGTGTTACCACGATCATCACCCGGCCCGACTGGGTCATCATGGAATGGACGGATGCGCGGGGAGAGGCGCAGAGGCAGCGGTTGGATGGAGCGTGTGCGCGCTGTGCACAGCATGAGCTGGATCATTTGAACGGAATTGTGACCTTTGACCGTCTGGATGCACCTGCACGCCACGCGGCTGAGGCCCAATATGCGGTGCAGCCATGACCGCGCGACGCTGTATTCCCTGGCCGGACAAGCGACTGCGCGCTGTGGCGTCCGAGGTCGATGAGGTCACCGACGAGATTCGTGCAATCTGGGACGACATGATCGACACGATGGAGGCGATGCCCGGCGTTGGTCTCGCGGCACCACAGATCGGTTTGATGTTGCGTCTGGCGGTTGTGGATGGCTCGTCTGAGCGGGGCAAGGCAGTGCGGCTTGCGAACCCGGAGATCCTGCATGCCTCGGTCGAATTGCGCGAGCATGAGGAAGCCAGCCCAAATCTGCCGGGCATGTCCGCCAAGATCAAACGCCCACGCGCCCTCACGGTGCGCTATCTGGATGAAACCGGGGTGATCACCCGGCGCGATTTTGTGGGGATCGAGGCGACCAGTGTGCAGCATCAGATCGACCACCTAAATGGGCGTCTGTATTTTGACCGTCTGTCCAAAGTGAAGCGCGACATGCTCTTGCGCAAGGCCAAGAAACTCGCGGGTTAATCACCGCCTGACGGAGACTGACATGCGCATCATCTTTATGGGAACGCCCGATTTTTCGGTGCCAGTGCTGGAGGCGCTGGTTGCGGCCGGTCATGAAATCGCGGCCGTCTATTGCCAACCACCGCGCCCTGCCGGTCGGGGCAAGAAAGAGCGCCCTAGCCCGGTGCAGGCCCGTGCCGAGGCGATGGGCCTTGCTGTGCGCCATCCGGTTTCCTTGCGCGACGACGCTGCGCTGGCTGAGTTTCGTGCGCTGAATGCGGATATTGCTGTCGTCGTTGCCTATGGTCTCATCCTGCCGCAGGCGATCCTTGATGCGCCAACACGCGGGTGCCTCAATATCCATGCCAGCCTGCTGCCGCGTTGGCGCGGTGCGGCCCCGATCCATCGTGCCATCATGGCCGGAGATCCGATCACCGGTGTTTGCATCATGCAAATGGAGGCCGGATTAGATACAGGGCCGGTTTTGATGCGAGCCGAAACCGAAGTCGGTGCTGAGGAAACCACGGTTGAGTTGCATGATCGGCTCTCTGAAATGGGCGCCGGGTTGATCGTGCAGGCGCTGGAACAGTTGGATGCCCTGACGCCAGATCCGCAACCGGACATCGGCGTCACCTATGCCCAAAAGATCGACAAGGCCGAGGCGCGGATTGATTGGGCACGATCCGCAGTCGATATTGATCGCCAGATTCGCGGTCTTTCGACCTTTCCCGGCGCGTGGACAGAGATTGCTGGTCAACGGGTCAAGCTGTTAGCGTCGCTGCTTGCATCTGGGGCGGGGAACCCCGGCGAGGTTCTGGACGACACTCTGACAATTGCCTGCGGAGACGGCGCGATTTCGCTCTTGCGCTTGCAGCGGGCAGGCAAAGGCGCGCAGGATGCAGAGACATTCCTGCGGGGATGCCCGGTGCCCAAAGGCACGCAATTGTAGGAGAGGCGCAGTGTTTCCGACCCTGATAGGAACCGTGGTGATTGCCGGGATCGTTGGCTATGTCTCGGAAAAGACCGGATTTACCCGCAACGGATATTTGCAATCCATCATCATCTGCGTCGGCGGGGCGTTCCTGTTTTATTTCATCCGGCTGATGTTCGGAATTGGCTTCGGGTCGCCCGGTCTGAACGCCGTCGCCTCGTCAATCGGAGCGTTGATCATCGTCCCGACTCACTGGCGTCGCGGGGGGCGGTGACATGGGGATCATCGTGCTTATGGTTGTCGGGGCAGCCGCCGGGTTCATCGCAACGCGCCTGATGCGCGTTGAGGCGGACATACCCACCACCATGTTCATCGGGGTCGCGGGGGCCTTGATCGGCGGGCTGATCCTGCGGACTTTGACCACCATCATGGGCGGCATGGCCGGGTTCGTCGGCGCGGTGTTAGGGGCAATGTTGCTGATCTGGCTGTGGCAGCGTTATCGGCGCTAAACCTTTGGCGGGCGACTCTTGTAGACGGGCAGGCTCCAGCCAAAGATCAGGGATCCTGCGCGCAGCACACCGCATGTCGCGGCCGCGATCAGCAATGCAGGGCGCAGCGATACTCCCAAATTGAGGGCAAGCAAAGCAGCCCCTGATCCTGCAAGCGCTGCGGTCGCGTAAAGTTCACCCTGTTTCAGGACCAACGGAATTTCACCCACCACGACATCGCGCATCAACCCGCCCAGACAGCCCGTTGCGACCCCCATCAGCACAACGATCACGCCGGGCTGACCAAAGGACACGGCAACGCCAGTCCCTGCCGCGACCGCGATAGAGAGCGCGAAGCAATCGAGCCACAAAAGCCAGCGATACCGGCTTTCAACAAGGTGGGCCGTAAAGAAAACAAAGATCGCAGCGGCCACGCAGATCAGCACGTAAACAGGCTGGCCGATCCAGAACACAGGATCGCGCCCAAGTAGCACATCGCGCACCGTACCGCCGCCAACCGCCGTCAGACAGGCGATAAAGGCAAAGCCAACGAGATCAAGCTGCGCCCGGCTCGCGACCAACGCGCCGGTCAGGGCAAAGACCAGAACCGAGCTGAAATCCAGCAGGGCCAGAAAGTTCACCTGCCTGCCGCCTTGCCTTTGAAAGGCGCCATGCCGGCGCGGGCCAGCTCGTCGGCGCGTTCGTTTTCGGGGTGTCCGGCATGGCCTTTGACCCATTCCCACGTCACCTTGTGCCGCGCCTGTGCTGCGTCCAACTGCTGCCACAGATCGGCATTCTTGACCGGCTTTTTCGCCGCCGTCTTCCAGCCGTTCTTTTTCCATCCGTGAATCCAGCTGGTGACACCGTTTTTTACATATTGGCTGTCGGTCACGATGGTGATGGGGCTGGCACGATCCAGCGCCTCCAGCGCATTGATTGCCGCCAAAAGTTCCATCCGGTTGTTGGTGGTGTCCGCCTCGCCGCCGCAAAGTTCGCGTTCCTTGATCACGCGGTCGCCGTCCATGGCGCGCAGCAGGGTGCCCCATCCTCCGGGGCCGGGATTTCCAGAGCAGGCTCCGTCGGTATAGGCAACGAGATCAGGCATGGGCGGTTATGGCGATCCATTCATCAAGGGTTCCGGCGAGCCCCTTGTCCTTGCCGGTGAGGTGGGATGCAACCGTGAAACCAGCCTCGTGCAGCAATCGTTCCAGTTCTTCGCGTCTGTAATAGGTATAGAACCGGCCAAGCCCGTCGGTTGCCTCGCCGCTGCCAAGTTTCATCCCCAGATGCAGACGCGCACCGGGTTTGGCCGCGCGGTGAAGGGCGGCAAGATGCACGGGGAATTTAGCGCGCGAGGCGTGGAGCAGTGAAAAACTCGCCCATATCCCATCATAGATCGCCTGACCTTTAATTTCGTCAAACGTTGCCTGCCTGGCCGCGACCCCGGGATGTTGTTCAGCCATGCGGATCATTTCCATGGAGCCGTCAGTTGCGGTGACGTGCAGGCCTGCGTCCGCCATGCGTGCGGCTGCGCGGCCCGGACCACATCCGAGGTCGAGCACGGCACCGCCCTTGGGCATTGCCGCAACGAAATCGGCGAAGGCGGGATCATCCCAATCAGCAATTGCCTTCTGATAGGCCTCGGCCTGCTCATCGTAGACTTTCAGGGTCTCGCGTTCGTTCATAGCAACACTCCAACCAGCAGACAGAGGATCGTCGAGCCGTTGAAGAACTCGGCATTGGGGCCGGCAATAACCAGTGGTGTTACGGCAACTCCGGTCATGGTGTTCTCTTGTCAGGCACGCAGAACGCGGGGGACCTTGAACTCGACGGTTTCAACGGCGGTTTCCACCTTCTGGATCGTGACGTCGTGGCGGTCTTGCACGGCTGCGATTACTTCATCAATCAGAACTTCTGGCGCGGATGCTCCGGCGGTGACGCCGATACTGGTCGCCCCTTCCATAGCACGCCAATTAATGTCTGCGGCGCGTTGGACCAGTTGGGAATAGGGGCAGCCAGCCTTGATCCCCACCTCCACCAGACGCCTGGAGTTAGACGAATTCGGTGCCCCCACCACGAGCATCGCGTCGATCTTTGGCGCCATCGCCTTGACCGCATCCTGCCGGTTGGTGGTGGCATAGCAGATGTCTTCCTTGTGGGGGCCGACGATATTCGGGAAGCGTTCTGTCAGGGCTTCGACGATATCGGCGGTATCATCGACACTGAGGGTGGTCTGGGTGACAAAGGCAATGCGATCGGGATCACGCACACTGACCGTCGCGACATCAGCGACGGTTTCCACCAAGAGCACCGCGCCCTCAGGCAGCTGGCCCATGGTGCCAACGGTTTCCGGGTGACCCTTGTGACCGATCATGATCATCTGCAACCCGTTTTCCGCATGGCGTTGTGCCTCGATATGAACCTTGCTGACCAAAGGGCAGGTGGCATCGACATAGATCATCTCGCGCTTTACCGCCGCAGCCGGGACCGATTTCGGCACACCATGTGCGGAAAAGATCACCGGGCGGTCATCCGGGCATTCATCCAGTTCTTCGACAAATACGGCCCCTTTGGCTCGGAGCCCGTCGACGACGAATTTGTTGTGCACGATCTCGTGACGCACGTAGACTGGCGCGCCCCATTTCTGCAGCGCCATTTCGACGATCTTGATCGCCCGATCCACGCCGGCGCAAAACCCGCGCGGGGCTGCCAGATAAAGGGTAATAGGGGTTTTGGGCATCTGCGGTCTCCTTGCGCAGAGACCTAGGGCTTTGCGCCTCGATGGTCCAGAGTCGCTGCACCAAACGATCATCGCTAGCGGATTTGGCCGCCTGCGCGTCGCAATGACGGGGGCAGCGAACGCGCCGCCCCTGTCTGTTTCAAGTGCCGTGCCCTCTTAGTGGCTGCCGGCCACTGCCGTCGCAACGGTCCGGGCCTCGGTGGGCATTTCGCGAGGCGGGCGGCCGATCACTTCCTTGAGCTCTTCCAGCTCGATGAAATTGTCCGCCTGCCGCCGCAATTCATCCGAGATCATCGGAGGCTGGCTGCGAATTGTCGAAACAACCGAAACCCGCACGCCTTGGCGTTGGAGGCTGGCCACGAGGGGGCGGAAATCGCCGTCGCCGGAAAAAAGAACGATATGATCGACACGTGGCGCAAGTTCCATTGCGTCAACGGTCAGTTCGATATCCATGTTTCCTTTGACCTTCCGACGACCCATGCTGTCGGTGTATTCCTTGGCGGGTTTGGTCACCATGGTGAACCCGTTGTAGTGGAGCCAGTCCACCAGAGGTCTGATCGGCGAGTACTCGTCGTTCTCAAGCAAAGCGGTGTAGTAGAACGCCCGCAGCATCTTGCCGCGGCGCATGAACTCCTGTCGCAATAGCTTGTAGTCGATGTCGAACCCAAGCGACTTGGCCGCTGCGTATAGATTCGAACCGTCAATGAACAGCGCGAGCCGTTCGTCCTTATAAAACATAAAATGGTCCTTCCGGTAATACGTCCCGCCGTCGTCCGTGAGTGAGTGGTTTTAAATTTTGACGGGTCGGTAAGCTTAAAATAAGAAGTTCGGCATGTATCGCAAGTCTAGAGCTATTCTGAAAACGCGTCAAAAATGTACGAAAACCGGTCAAATATCGTAATTGGACTAGGCGGAAACCTGCTCTTTCAGGGTTCCCCTACGGCAGCGACCTTACGGAAGGCCGTGGGCATGCTCGCAAGCCGTGATGTGGTGATTCGCGGTGTCAGCCGGTTTTATGCGACACCGTGTTTTCCCGCAGGCGCAGGCCCTGACTACGTCAATGCGGCAGTTGCGGCCTCGACATCACTGTCGCCAAGGCAGATGTTGGAGCGGCTGCACGAGGTTGAGGCGGCGTTTCTGCGCGAGCGGGTGCAACGCTGGGGCATGCGGACGCTTGATGCGGATCTGCTCGCTTTTGATCAATTGGTCCTGCCGGACCTCGCGCGGTATTCACAATGGCGCGATCTGCCTGCGGCGGAGCAAATCAGGGCGACTCCGGACGAATTGATCCTGCCGCATCCACGACTGCAGGACCGGGCCTTTGCGCTAATTCCAATGGCGGACGTTGCCCCGGACTGGGTGCATCCGGTCCTGCAGAAGTCGGTGCGGTCGCTTTGCGCGGCGTTGCCTGAAGAGGAGCGCGCGGCGGTGCGTCCGATCTAGGTCGTTGCGCCGCAGCATTCAGGCTTGTCAATCGGCACGATCCCTACTAAACCTCCCCTTTCTGAACGAAACTTGCTGTTGGAGAGTCGCCTATGGCCCGCGTTACGGTCGAAGATTGTGTTGACAAGGTCCCGAACCGGTTCGAATTGGTCATGCTCGCTGCACACCGCGCGCGTGAGATTTCTGCGGGTGGTGCGATTACCGTTGATCGCGACAATGACAAGAACCCTGTCGTTTCCCTGCGTGAAATCGCCGAGGAAACCCAGCGTGCCGACGATCTGCGTGAGCGCCTGATCGAAAGTAACCAGACCCAGATCGAAGTTGACGAGCCCGAGGACGACTCGATGGCTCTGTTGATGGGGGCGGAGGCCGACAAGCCCGCCGAGGATGACATGTCTGAAGAGATGTTGCTGCGCCAACTGATGGAGGCCCAGGGCCAGGGCTGACGAGAGCACGACACTCAAAGGTGCGGACCAGATGATTGCAGTTGAAGACTTGATTGCGCTGGTCCGCAACTACAACCCAAAGACCAACGCCGACCGCATCGCTGACGCCTATGACTATGGCAACCAGATGCATGATGGTCAGTTTCGCCAGTCCGGCGAACCCTATTTTTCCCATCCCATTGCTGTCGCCGCGATTCTGACCGAACAGCGGCTGGATGATGCCACGATCATCACAGCGCTTTTGCATGACACGATCGAAGATACCAAGGCATCCTTCAAGGAGGTTGAGGAGCGGTTTGGGCGCGAGGTCGCCGAGCTGGTCGATGGGGTGACCAAGCTGACAAACCTGCAGCTGTCCAGCCATGAAACCAAGCAGGCCGAGAATTTCCGCAAGCTTTTCATGGCGATGTCCAAGGATCTGCGGGTCATTCTGGTCAAGCTTGCCGACCGTCTGCACAACATGCGCACGATCAAATCCATGCGCCAGGAAAAGCAGGTCCAGAAAGCCCGCGAAACCATGGACATCTATGCGCCGCTTGCCGGTCGCATGGGGATGCAATGGATGCGCGAAGAGCTTGAAGATCTCAGTTTTCGCGTTCTCAATCCCGAGGGACGCCAGTCGATCATCCGTCGGTTCATCACCTTGCAGCGCGAGACCGGCGACGTCATTCACCGGATCACCGGCGACATGCGGAGCGAGCTTGGCAAGGCAGGGATCGAGGCCGAGGTTTTTGGTCGGGCCAAGAAGCCTTATTCAATCTGGCGAAAGATGCAGGAGAAAGAACAGGGTTTCTCGCGGCTGTCCGACATCTACGGCTTCCGTATCATCACGGCGAGCGAAGAGGATTGCTATCGCACGCTCGGCGCGATCCATCAGCGTTGGCGCGCGGTGCCGGGACGTTTCAAGGACTACATCAGCCAGCCGAAATCCAACGGTTATCGGTCGATCCATACCACGGTGTCGGGCCGCGATGGCAAGCGCGTCGAGGTACAGATCCGGACCCGCCAGATGCACGACGTTGCTGAAACCGGGGTGGCTGCGCATTGGTCCTATCGCGATGGGGTGCGTTCTGAAAATCCGTTTGCGGTGGACCCGGCCAAGTGGATCTCCAGCCTGACCGAACAGTTTGACGCCGAGGAAGATCACGAGGATTTCCTCGAAGCGGTCAAGCTCGAGATGTATTCGGATCAGGTGTTCTGTTTTACGCCCAAGGGCGACGTGGTGAAGCTCCCCCGTGGCGCGACGCCGATTGATTATGCCTATGCGATCCACACGCGCATCGGTGGAGGCTGCGTCGGTGCCAAGGTCGACGGGTTGCGGGTGCCGCTCTGGACTCGGCTCAAGAACGGGCAGTCGGTCGAGATCATCACCGCCGAGGGCCAGACACCACAGGCGACGTGGCTCGACATTGCCACTACCGGCAAGGCGCGCACCGCGATTCGCCGGGCATTGCGCGAAGTTGACCGTGAGCGGTTTGTCAAACTCGGCAAGGAACTTGCCCGCGCTGCATTTGAGCATGTCGGACGCAAGGCAACCGACAAGGCGCTGGCGACCGCAGCCAAGCATTTGCGGCTCAAGGATCGCAAGGAATTGCTGGCGCGCTTGGGCAGTGCCGAATTGACCGCGCATGAGGTCGTACAGGCCGTTTATCCCGATCTGGCGCGCGATGAGGGCGATCAGATCCCGTTACGACGCGCGGTGATCGGTCTCAGCCCCGGACAGTCATTCGAGCGTGCTCCATGCTGTCAGCCTTTGCCGGGTGAGCGCATTGTCGGCATTACGTTTCGCGGCAAAGGCGTTGTGGTGCATGCAATCGATTGCGATCGCCTCAGCGAATACGAGGAACAACCCGAACGGTGGGTCGATCTGCACTGGCACAGCGGAACCCATCCGGCGGTCTATGGGGCGACTCTTGATCTGACCATCGGCAATGACGCCGGGGTACTTGGGCGCATTTGCACATTGATCGGAGAAAAAAAGGCAAATATCAGCAATCTGGAGTTCGTTGACAGAAAACCGGACTTTTATCGACTTATTGTCAACGTAGAATTGCGGGATGTAGAGCAACTACTGTCGCTGATGTTGGCGCTTGAGGCGGAGAGCGATGTTGCTGCTGTCGAGCGGTTTCGAGAAAAGGCCAAGGTTCACGCCGCGGTCAGCTAAGCAGGACCGGGACCGAAGGGGAAACCACCTTGGTATTTAGACGCCGTGACCGACGCTCAGTGCTGCGCGCGATTGCGGATTTCCTATATCCCAAAGGCGGTTGGACCCGCGCCTTTCACTATGTCAAACATCGCGTCAGGCGTCTGCCTGATACGCCCGAGCGCATCGCGCGTGGAATTTGGGCCGGTGTCTTCACTACGTTCACACCATTTTACACGATGCATTTTCTGGTGGCGTTTCTGATCGCAAGGGTGGTCCACGGCAATATCCTTGCCGCATTGATGGCGACATTCTTTGGCAATCCGCTGACCTATGTGCCGATCGGATTCGTCTCGCTCAAGACCGGGCATTTCATTCTGGGCACAAAATTCGAAGAGGGTGCCGCAAGGTCATTTGGCGGCAAATTCATCGACGCCGCGCATGATCTGATGCGCAACTTCGTCGCCATCTTTTCTGACCAGCAGCCCGACTGGCGGGGACTCAGCGTATTTTACCACGAGATTTTCCTGCCCTATCTTGTCGGTGGCATTATTCCGGGCATGATCGTGGCGACAATTTGCTATGTTTTGAGCGTCCCGGTTATTCGCGCCTACCAAAAGCGGCGCAAGAAGCAGATCAAGAAAAAATTTGATGCGATCCGCAAGATGGCCGAGGCCAAGGCAGAAGCAGAATCGCGCCCTAAGTGATGCTTCAATTTCATTGGAAAGATAGAGCGAAAGGCGATTCATGTTTCGTTTGAAATGCTCTAGGCTACCGCTGGACTGAGAAGCGAGAGCCAGAAGATGACACAGCAGCAGTTGCGCCTTGGCGTGAATATCGACCACGTCGCCACCGTCAGAAACGCCCGTGGTGGCACCTATCCCGACCCGTTGCGCGCCGCGCGCCTTGCCGAAGAAGCGGGTGCCGATGGTATCACGGCGCATCTGCGCGAAGACCGCCGACATATCAGCGACGCGGATATCGACGGGCTAATGGACGTGCTCAGCATCCCGCTGAATTTTGAAATGGCTGCGACCGAAGAAATGCAGGCGATCGCCTTGCGCCACAAACCGCATGCTGTCTGCATCGTGCCGGAAAAGCGCGAGGAACGTACCACCGAAGGCGGGCTGGAAGTTGCGCGCGAGGAAAACAGGTTGGCACATTTCATTGCCCCGCTACGCGATGTTGGCTGTCGCGTGTCGATCTTTATCGCCGCCGACAAACGCCAGATCGAGGCGGCTCACCGGATCGGGGCAGAGGTGATCGAGCTTCACACCGGTGCCTATTGCGATGCGTTTTCCGAAGGTCGGATGGAGGATCACCAAAAGGAGCTCAACGCCCTGCGGGAAATGTCTGCATATGCCGACTCGCTGGGGCTTGAGGTTCACGCCGGTCACGGGCTGACCTATGAAACTGTTACGCCAGTCGCCGCATTTCCTGAGGTGCGCGAGTTGAATATCGGACACTTCCTGATCGGTGAGTCGATCTTTCTCGGTCTCCAGCCAGCGATTTCCGAGATGCGCCGGCTGATGGATGCGGCGAGACATGGTTGAAGACACACAATTCCTGCTCCCGATCGGAGTGGTTGTGGTGGGCTGGATTCTGGCCGGTGGCAGCCCAGGACCGGCCACGCTCACGATTTCCGGGACCGCGATGTCGCGGGGACGATTGGCAGGATTGCAGGTTGCGTTGGGCGTGCTAGTTGGTTCGGCGTCCTGGGGTGTGGCCGCTGCGTTGGGCTTTTCGGCGGTCATGCTGGCCAATGCATGGCTGTTTGAGATCGTCCGCTATGCAGGCGCGGCCTACCTGTTGTTTCTCGCGGCAAAGTCGCTGATGTCGGCATGGCGCGGCGGGTGTGCGACGCTGGTCAAGACATCAAGCCGATCACTCTTTGCCAAAGGTCTGCTGCTTCATCTGACCAACCCCAAGGCGATACTGTCTTGGGGGTCTGTCTATGCCATTGTCTTAGCACCGGGCGCGCCATGGTACGTGGTCTGGCAGTTGTTCACGATGTTGTTTGCAGCATCTGCCTTGGTATTTCTGGGCTATGCCCTCCTGTTTTCCGTATCGCCGGTTGCGCGATTCTACACACGGTCGCGGCGCTGGTTCGAATTGGCGTTTGGCCTGTTTTTTGGCGCTGCCAGCCTCAAGCTCCTGAGTGTACGGCTGGCATGATACTCGGCATTGGCACCGACCTCGCCAATATCGAGCGTATCCAAGGTACGCTTGACCGGTTTGGCGATCGGTTCCGCAACCGGGTGTTCACCGAGATCGAACAGCAAAAAGCCGAGCGTCGCCGTGATACTGCCGGAACCTACGCCAAACGGTGGGCCGCGAAAGAGGCTTGTTCAAAGGCGTTGGGAACCGGGCTGCGCATGGGGATTGCGTGGAAGGACATGGCTGTCAGCAACCTGCGCACCGGGCAGCCTGTGATGGAGGTTACAGGCTGGGCGGCTGAACGGCTGGCAAAGATGACGCCAGCAGGGCATGAGGCAATCATCCACGTTACTCTGACTGACGATCATCCGTGGGCGCAGGCCTTTGTCGTGATCGAGGCGCGGCCACTCGCCAGCACTGACTCTGCGCCTTGACACTGCTCATGCCGCCCCGCATGTAGCGCCAAACCCAGCAATTCCGGAGATCCGCATGGCCGAGAAAGCCAAAAAGGGAAACGCGATTATCGAGACGGTCAAGACCATCGTCTATGCCCTGCTTATTGCAGGCGTATTTCGCACGCTGTTCTTTCAGCCGTTCTGGATCCCGTCAGGTTCGATGAAAGAGACGCTGCTGATCGGCGATTTCCTTTTTGTGAACAAGATGGCCTATGGTTACTCCTATGCCTCCTGTCCCAGCGTGATCATGCCGGGCATCGGTATCAACATTGACGCCGAAGATGTCTGTGGCGTGTTCCCGCAGAACAATGGCCGCCTGTTCGGTTCCGAACCTGAGCGCGGCGATGTGGTCGTGTTCCGTCACCCGGTTTCGGGTCGCGACTTTATCAAGCGTCTGGTCGGGCTGCCTGGTGACAAGATCCAGGTCAATGGCGGTGTATTGTCGATCAATGATCAGCCGGTGCAATTGACAGAGGACGGTGTATTCACCGAAACCTACGCACCACAAGGTCCGCAGGGCAGCCGCCCGCGGTGTTCCAACGGGCCGGTCGGTCCGGAGGCGGTTTGTGAAAAGCAGCGCCTGATCGAAACCTTCCCGGATGGGAATTCCCACGATATTCTGGAAATCGGCAATCAGGGTCTGGATAACACCGGCGTCTATCTCGTGCCGGAAGGACATTATTTCTTTATGGGTGACAACCGTGACAACTCCATGGACAGCCGTGTGCCGCAAAGCGCGGGCGGTGTCGGGTTTGTACCGTATGAAAATCTGATCGGTCGCGCAGATCGTATCATGTTCAGTTCGGCGGGGCGTTCGATGCTGTACTTCTGGACCTGGCGTAGCGATCGGTTCTTCAAGGCGGTGCAGTGAAGCTGGGGGCCGACCTTCAGGCGTTTCAACGCCGGATCGGCCATGACTTTGCGCGGCCCGAACTGTTGGTGCGCGCGCTGACCCATGGGTCGGTGTCCTCTCCGACTCGGGCCGACAACCAGCGGCTCGAGTTTCTGGGGGACCGGGTTCTGGGTCTGGTGATGGCGTCAGCCTTGCTCGAGAAAGACAAGGAGGCCAGCGAAGGTCAGCTGGCTCCGCGATTTAACGCGCTGGTACGCAAAGAAACCTGTGCGGACGTGGCCCGAGAGATTGACGTTGGCGCGGTGCTCAAGCTGGGGCGTTCGGAAATGCTTTCGGGTGGGCGACGCAAACAGGCGTTGCTCGGGGATGCGATGGAGGCGGTGATCGCCGCCGTCTATCGCGATGGCGGTCTGGAGGCGGCAAGCGACATGATCCTGCGTCTCTGGGGCGACCGCATCGCTCGTGTCGATGCGGATGCGCGGGATGCCAAGACGGCCTTGCAAGAATGGGCGCAGGCGCGTGGACAAAAGCCGCCCGCCTATGTTGAACTCGACCGCAGTGGCCCGGATCACGCCCCGGTCTTTACCATCGCTGCCCGGCTTGAGAACGGTGCCGAGGCCCACGCCAGCGCCGGATCAAAGCGGCAGGCAGAACAAGGCGCGGCGACCGCGCTGTTGCAGAAACTGGAGAACCAGACATGACACGCGCCGGATTTGTCGCGCTGATCGGAGAGCCCAACGCCGGTAAATCGACGCTATTGAACCGCATGGTCGGGGCAAAGGTTTCGATTGTCACCCACAAGGTACAGACCACTCGCGCGCGCATTCGTGGTGTGGCGATGGAAGGGGACAGCCAGATCGTGTTCGTTGACACACCGGGCCTGTTCCAACCGCGCCGCCGGCTTGACCGCGCGATGGTCGCAGCAGCTTGGGGCGGGGCGGCAGACGCGGATGTGGTGGTTTTGCTGATTGAAGCGCATCGCGGCGTCACCGAAGGTGTTGAGCGCATCCTTGAAGGGCTGGCCGATATCGGCAAAGGCCGCAAGGTTGCCTTGGCGATCAACAAGATTGACCGGGTCCAATCCGAAGTGTTGCTTGCGCTGACCAAGGATATGAATGACCGCTACGCCTTTGCCGATACCTTCATGATTTCTGCGGAAAAGGGGCATGGGGTTCAGGTCTTGCGCGAATGGTTGGCCGGTGAGGTGCCGGAGGGGCCTTGGCTGTATCCTGAAGATCAGATCGCAGATCTGCCCATGCGCATGATCGCCGCCGAGATGACCCGCGAAAAGCTGACCCTGCGGCTGCATCAGGAATTGCCCTATCAGATGACCGTGGAAACCGAGAGCTGGGAAGAGCGCAAGGATGGCTCGGCCCGGGTTGAGCAGATCATCTATGTTGTCCGCGATGGGCACAAAGGCATCGTGTTGGGCCACAAGGGCGAAACCATCAAAGCTGTGTCCAAGGCCGCGCGTGAAGAACTCACCGAGTTTCTGGGCCGCAAGGTGCATCTGTTCCTGCAGGTCAAGGTGCGGCCAAACTGGCTGGAAGAAGCTGAACGCTACTCCGAAATGGGCCTTGATTTCAAAGATGGCGCCTGATGGCCCGTCTGACGGCCCAATTCTGGATTCAAGCCTATATGGCGCGTCTTCGGGGGCTGGATATTCCTGCTTTTGTTGTCGCGCACGGGGATGACACCGCCGGGGCGGTTCTGATCAAGCTGAATACGTTGGATGGGCAGGCGACGGCGTTTCAGCGCAGTTTCGACCTCATGACCGGTGATCGGAAATGGATCACGCTGGTGCAAGGGACCGAGGCCGAGGTGGATGTAGCGATTTCCCGTCAGCGTGGGTTTGACCCGGACCTTTGGGTGGTCGAAATCGAAGACCGCGCCGGTCGCAGTCTGCTGGACGAGCCGGGATTGGCTGACTAGCTTCCATTCGCCGGGGTGTAGTACGCTCGCAGTGCTCTCTTGAAATCGCCAGACATGCATGAGCTAGTGCGGTATGGAATGGCGCGATCACGGCATCCTTTTGACCATGCGGCGCCACGGCGAATCTGCGGCGATCATTGATGTCTTTACCGAGGCGCACGGTCGCCACGCGGGTGTTGTGCGCGGCGGCGCCAGTCGAAAGATCGCACCTATCCTGCAACCCGGCGCTCAGCTTGATCTGCTTTGGCGCGCGCGGCTCGAAGATCACATCGGCAGCTATCAGGTCGAACCGCTTCGCAGCCGTGCGGCGGCTGCCATGTCGGGGCGGATGGCACTTGCCGGTTTGAATGCGGTCACGGCATTGTTGTCGTTCTGCCTCCCCGAACGTGAGGAACATGGCGCGCTCTACAAGCGCAGCGAACAATTGTTGGACCTGCTAGGTCAGAACGATGTCTGGCCTTTGGCCTATCTGCGATGGGAACTTGCGTTGCTTGATGATCTTGGTTTTGGTCTTGATCTGTCGTGCTGCGCGGCGACCGGTGCGACCGACGGGCTGATCTATGTCTCACCCAAATCTGGCCGCGCAGTGTCACGCGATGGGGCGGGACAATGGGCTGACCGGATGCTGCCCCTGCCACCGGTCATGCAGGGCAAGGGAGACGCCTCTGAGGATGAAATCGTAGAGGCGCTTGGGACCACCGGCTATTTCCTGAAGGAGCGGCTTGCACCGGCTCTGGGAAACAAACCGTTGCCCGAGGCCCGTGCGCGACTTGTCGACGTTCTCAGGGCGGTTGCTGCCTGAGCTGAATAGTTGCCCACTACAGCGCGGCGGCGTCCAGAAACGCGTCAGTCGCGCGCGATGAAAACCAGTTCCTGTCCCGAATTGTTTCGAAGGACAAGCGTCGGCCCGCTCACCTCGGACTGGGTCATGCCAGCCAAGACCTCAAAATACCGCTCTTCCGTTGCCAGATCGGGGCAAGCCGTCTTGGTCCGCGCAATTTGACCTGTTTCGAACCAAGGGTAGGGGGCTGGCATGTCGGCGGTGTACGCATTGCAGGGGCCGTGTCCGGAAATCTGGCCTTTGCCGGGAAATGTGAGGGTGGTCCGTGTGTCAATGCGCTGACCATCGAGCTCTGCAAGTGTCCAAACACGGTTCGCGCCGCCATAGGCAGCCACCGTTTCGTCGCGGGCGCAGTTGGACAGGCAAAGAGCTACGACGACAAAATAGGCAGGATGCATACGGGTATGGCCTCATAAGGGTGCTGCCACACCTTAGCTGATCCGTATCGGTCAGTCAGCTTATCCGCGCTGTTCGAGGACCGCGAGGACCCTGAGATGTTCCGGAGTGATTATTAAGGCGAACCAGAGGCCGGCAGGTTTCGAACCGCCGGGGCGATGGATTCTATGGCCTGTATGAGATGTTCCGAGATGCCCACAAGCCCCTCGCGTTCGCAGTAGGTGTTCAGGTCGATCAACGCGTCCACGATCCAGCCCAAATCCTGTGAGTTTTCCATTCCTCTGTGGTCTCCAATCAACATAACATAAATTGAATACAACATCGCAGGAGGGCTCACATCACAACCCACGTATAGGTTGTGGTATCGATGGGGTAGGTCCTTATCCGTTGGGATAGGTTTCTGCGAAATTATTCATCAATTCCGTCGGAATTCACTGATTGTTGATGGCGATGCTGCGCCTAACTGCCCAATATTTGAGCAGGTATGGCGGTGGTGAGCGGCAGATGGGTTGGCATCGCCGCTCAGCTATCGTGGCGGGCGAAGGGAACGTCAGTTCAGAAGGCGACGGGCAATCACTTGTGCCTGGATTTCTGCGGCACCTTCGAAAATGTTCAGGATGCGGGCATCACACAGCACGCGCGAAATCTTGTATTCCAGCGCAAAGCCGTTGCCGCCATGAATCTGCAAGCCGTTGTCGGCTGCGGCCCAGGCAACTCGTGCGCCCAGCAGCTTTGCCATTCCGGCCTCAAGATCGCAGCGATGCCCGTTGTCCTTTTCCCAGGCGGAAAAATAGGTCAACTGACGGGCGATCATGATCTCGACCGCCATCATCGCCAGCTTGCCGGACACGCGGGGAAAGTTGATCAGAGACTTGCCGAACTGCTTGCGCTCTTGTGCGTATTGCATGCCGATGTCCAGTGCACATTGCGCCACGCCGATGGCGCGCGCGGCGGTCTGGATGCGGGCGGATTCAAAGGTTTCCATCAGTTGTTTGAAACCCTTGCCCTCTTCGCCTCCCAGAAGGTTTTCGCCTTTGACCTCGAACCCATCAAACGCCAGTTCATATTCCTTCATGCCGCGATAACCCAGCACCTCGATCTCGCCACCTGTCATGCCGGGCGTCGGAAACGGGTCGGTGTCGGTGCCCGGTGTCTTTTCCGCAAGGAACATTGACAGGCCCCGGTGATCGCTGCTGTCGGGATTGGTTCGTGCCAACAATGTCATGACATGGGTCCGCGCGGCGTGGGTGATCCACGTCTTGTTGCCGGTAACTGTGTAATTCCCATCCGCGCCTTTGACCGCGCGGGTGCGCAGGCTGCCCAGATCAGAGCCGGTGTTCGGTTCTGTAAAGACAGCGGTTGGCAGAATCTCGGCGCTGGCGATCTTGGGCAACCACTTGGCCTTTTGCTCGTCCGTGCCGCCCGCGATGATCAGCTCGGCCGCGATTTCGCTGCGGGTGCCAAGGCTGCCCACACCGATATATCCGCGCGACAACTCTTCGGAGACTACGCACATCGACGCCTTGGACAGGCCAAAGCCGCCATGCTCTTCGGGGATGGTCAGCCCGAACACCCCCATCTCGGCGAGTTCCTCGATGATCTCGATCGGGATCAGTTCATCCTTGAGGTGCCAGTCGTGCGCATTGGGTTCGACCTTGTCCACGGCATAGCGGCGGAATTGCTCGCGGATCATTTCCAGTTCGTCGTCCAGGCCCGAGGCACCGAACATGACATTGGCGGATTGCTCCTGCATCAATTCCACAAGCCGCGTGCGCACCGCTTGCGTGTTGCCGCTGGCCATCAGGCTTTGCACCTCGGGGCAGTGGAAACCCGACAGGGCATCCCAGCTTAAACCAAGTTCCTGCAGACGCAGGATTTCACCCTGGTTCATCGGGATGCCGCCTGCGATCTGATGCAGGTACTCGCCAAAGGCGATCTGGTGAATCAATTGCTCAATCTCGCCAAACTTTCCGTCCGCCTGCAAGCGGTCGGCCCAGGCCTGCATCTGTTGCAACGCCTGTGAATAGGTCGCGAGCCACGCCAGCCCGTGCGCCGCCGTCTGGTTGGCCTCAATCAACGCGCCGGACACGCGATCTCCCTCGACAACGCGTGCGCGCACGCTGTCGCGCGCCTTGTCCAGATAGCTCTGAACCGCGGGCAGCGCGGCGGCGGTGAGTTTCAGCAGATCGGGCAGAATGACCGCCCCGTTCTCTTGATATGTCATCGTCTGATCCTGTCCGTCGTGGGCCATGAGTCACTCTTTCTTTTCGTTCCGCCCGGTCCTAATCATTTCGCAGTTGCAGCGCAACAAAAATACGCTGGTGTCGCGCCTTAAGTACGAAAGTTGCGTGCTATTTTGGCGGTGCAGCATGCAACCGGGGTGATATTAACAGGCATGGAATCACTTTTCGCCCTTTTGAGCCCCAGTGCCTTTCTCCTTGCCTTTGCAATTACTGCGGTTGCGGGACTTGTCAAAGGAATGGTTGGATTTGCCTTGCCGATGATCATCGTTTCGGGGCTGGGAATGTTTCTCGCGCCGGAACTTGTGCTGGCTGGGCTGATTCTGCCGACGGTCACCGCAAACTGCATTCAGGCGCTGCGGCATGGCCCGCGTGAGGCGCTTGCCTCGGTCCGCCGCTTTGGGGTGTTCCTGATCGTCGGTTTCGTTTTCCTTGTTGGCAGTGCGCAACTCTTGCGCAGCGTGTCAGACGCGACGTTCTTCCTGATGATTGGCATACCGGTCTCGTTCTTCTCGCTCGTGCAGCTTGCGGGCCTTGGATTCACTCTACGTGAACCCAACAAATGGATTGAGGCGCTGATCGGCGCCATCGCGGGATTTATCGGTGGGCTATCTGGCATCTGGGGGCCGCCGACGGTGGCGTATCTGACGGCGCTGAACACACCCAAGGCGGAACAGATGCGTGTACAGGGGGTGATCTATGGGCTGGGCGCTTTGGCCCTTCTGGGTGCCCATGTCAGTTCAGGCGTATTGCGGGCGGCGACCTTGCCGTTGTCAGTCGCACTTGTCGTGCCGGCCATGCTGGGCATGTGGGTGGGCGGGCGACTGCAGGATCGGATCGACCAACGCACGTTCCGCAGGGTGACGTTGGTGGTGTTGCTGATCGCTGGGCTGAACCTGGTACGGCGTGGGCTGATGGGGTAGCCCGCAGGCTCAAAAACACGAAGCCATGGTCGCTGGTTTGGGAGACGACTTGGTGTCCGACTATCGTGTTGGTGTGCTTTGGCCGGTGATGCTTCGACACCTCTTGAAAGTGCAATCCAAGTGTTACTAATGCAATCTGCGAGGACGACCTCTCCAATCGGACAATATTCTGGGACGACCCGGAGCCATTATTGAGGTTGCTATGCGCTCCCCACTTGATCGTCTTCGCCACGCTTTGATTTTTGAAATTCTTGCACTTGCACTGATCGTCCCTCTCGGGGCAGTAGCATTTGGCATCCCAATGCATGACTTTGGTGCCGTCGGGCTCGTTAGCGCTACGCTCGCAACGCTATGGAATATTGTCTACAATTATGCGTTCGATGTCGTGCTGAAGCACCTTACCGATACCACAAAAAAGACGGGAGTTATTCGGGTTCTGCACGCTGTTCTTTTCGAGATTGGATTATTGGCCGTCTTGATGCCGTTCATCGCCTGGTACCTTGGAATTTCGCTCTGGCAGGCACTCGTGATGGATGTGACCTTGGCACTGTTCTACATCATCTACGCTCTTGGCTTTAACTGGGCCTATGACAGGGTCTTCCCGCTGCCGGAATGGAGTCGACCGTTGGCATCCGAATGAGCGCTTTACCCCCAGCGGACCAATACTGATAGAGGGCATCCAAAAAATCGCCCCGAAACTCGAGGCGATTTGGGTCTCCCAAAACAGGTTTTAGCCGATTGCGGCGGCTTTCACGTCTTCGTCGATGTAGGGCAGGTATTGCTCGAAATTATTCGAGAACATCTCGACCAGTTTGGCCGCCTGTTGGTCATACCCTGCAGGGTCGTTCCATGTGCGGCGGGGGTCCAGCAAAACCTCGGGTACGCCAGGCACATCAACGGGAACGTCAAAGCCAAAGTTCGGATCCTTGCGGAATTCCACCGTGCTTAGCGAGCCGTCCAACGCCGCGGTCAGCAATGCGCGGGTTGCCTTGATCGGCATCCGGCTTCCGACCCCATAGGCGCCGCCGGTCCAGCCGGTGTTGACCAGCCAGCAGGTCGCGCCATGTTGGGCGATCTTGTCGCGCAGCAGGTTGCCATAGACTTCGGGGCGGCGGGGCATGAACGGCGCGCCAAAGCAGGTTGAGAACGTCGGCTGTGCCTCAGTGATCCCGCGCTCGGTTCCGGCCATCTTGGAGGTGAACCCGGAAAGGAAGTGATACATCGCCTGAGCAGGGGTCAGCCGCGCAATCGGCGGCAGAACACCAAAGGCGTCACAGGTCAGCATGATGATGTTCTTGGGGTGACCGGCAATCGCCGTGGGCGATGCGTTCGAGATGTAATCCAGAGGATAGGCGCAGCGCATGTTGGCCGTCAGGCTGTCATCCTTGAAATCCAGTTCCCGCGTCTCTTGGTCATAGACCATGTTTTCGATGACGGTTCCGAACTTGGATGTCGTCGCATAGATCTCGGGTTCTGCTTCGGGGCTCAGGTTGATGGTCTTGGCATAGCAGCCACCTTCAAAGTTGAAGATGCCGCGATCGGACCAGCCATGTTCGTCGTCGCCCAGCAAAACCCGGTCAGGATCGGCAGAGAGCGTGGTCTTGCCGGTGCCGGAGAGGCCGAAAAAGATCGCCGAATCCACGGGATTTCCAACAGCATGGTTGGCCGAGCAGTGCATGGGCATGACGCCCTTTTCCGGCAGCAAGTAGTTCAACAGGGAGAACACAGACTTCTTGTTTTCGCCAGCATATTCGGTGCTGCCGACCAGGATCAGCTTGCGGTCGAAATTCATCGCGATCACGGTTTCGCTGCGACAGCCATGACGCTCGGGATCAGCCTTGAAGCTGGGGCAGTTGATGACAGTGTAATTTGCAACAAAGCTGTCAAGGTCTTCGCGGTCAGGGCGGCGGAACATGTGGCGGTTGAACAGGCCATGCCAGGCCAGTTCGGTTACCAAGCGGACGTTCTCGCGATAGATCGGATCGGCACCGGCATAGAGATCTTGAACAAAGTACTCGCGGCCCTTCATGTGCTCGACCATATCGTCATAAAGACGGTCGAACGCTTCGGGCTCCATCGGTGCGTTGTTGTCCCACCAGATCGTATCCTTGGTGGTGTCGGACATGACGACATGTTTGTCTTTTGGTGAGCGACCGGTGAATTTTCCGGTTTCGACCATGAATGATCCGCCCTGTCCCAATGCGCCTTCGCCGAGACGCAATGCGTTTTCGATGAGCGCAGGTTCCAGAAGATTGTAGTGTACGTTCTCAACCCCCGCGATGCCTTGATCTTCCAGGCGAAATTTTGGGTTTACCCGTCCAGATGTCATTAGGTCGTATCTCCTGTTTCGGCGCCGGCATCGGACATGTCCGCTCAACCGGCGGCATCGTCAGGGCACCATGTGCGCTGCCTTTAACACGCGGTCCGACGCGGTGAACAGGCCGGTTTCCGGAGTTAGCGCCACCAACGCGACGTTTAGCGCAACCATACCATGGATCGCCGGGCCACTGATCAGAAAAGTGCGACAATTCAGTCATTACCACCATCTTTCTGCACGGTTTGGTTGTTCTGAGTGTGCCGATTCTCGGTTTGGGATTGATTCGGTTTCCCAAAGTCACGAAGAGTTGGCACAATCGTTTTTGAGTGGGTCAATAAGAGGGGCAATTCTTATGTCAAAGATCGCATTGGTGGATGACGACAGGAATATCTTGACGTCGGTTTCGATGACGCTCGAAGCAGAAGGGTTTGACGTGGAAACCTACAATGATGGTCTGGCCGCGCTTGAGGCGTTTAACAAGAAGATGCCCGATCTTGCGGTTCTGGACATTAAAATGCCCCGCATGGACGGGATGGAGCTGTTGCAGCGCATTCGGCAGAAAACCCAGATGCCAGTGATTTTTCTGACCTCCAAGGACGACGAGATCGACGAGGTTCTTGGGCTGCGTATGGGCGCGGATGACTATGTGAAAAAGCCGTTTTCGCAGCGGCTTCTGGTCGAGCGGATCCGGTCGCTGTTGCGGCGCCAGGAAGCCGTGGATCGCGATGCCGATGGCAGCGGCCCCGAGGCCAAGGTGATCGAACGCGGCGACCTCAGCATGGACCCGCTGCGCCATTCGGTCAGCTGGAAGGGTAAGGATGTGTCGCTGACGGTGACAGAATTCCTGCTGCTTCAGGCGTTGGCCCAGCGACCCGGCTTTGTCAAAAGCCGTGATCAACTCATGGATGTGGCATATGATGACCAAGTCTATGTTGATGATCGCACCATCGACAGCCACATCAAACGTCTGCGCAAGAAAATGCGCACGGCGGACAGCGAGTTTTCAGCGATCGAAACGCTCTACGGGATCGGCTATCGTTACAACGAAGAATAAGCTCCTTTCATGAGCCGTGTTGAAAGGACGCTCGTGCGCAATACAGACTCCTCCAACAAGAGACGCCGCAGCGGTGATGTGGTGCTGGGCGATGACTGGGTGTCGCCTGACGGCGTAGACGAAGACGGGCTGCGCGCCCGTCGCGCCGGGCGTGGGTTCCTGTCTTTGAGAACCTCTCCGCTGACCCGTAAGATCGTGATGTTCAATCTGATCGCGTTGAACATTCTTGTCGCTGGCATCCTGTATCTCAACGGGACCCGCGACAATCTGGTGCTGCAACGTGCCAGCGCACTGGTCGGTGATGCGGAATTGGTTGCCAACGTGTTCGAGGCCCAGTTGCCGGAAACCGGGCCGGTGTCGCTGGCGGCCGAGCGCGAGCGGGTAGCCACGATTTTGAGTGGCCTCAACCTGCGCAACGGGATCGAAGTTTACGTGTTTGACGATGAGCAGATGCTTGTAGGGCAGACCGAAGGCACCAACCAGAGCGCGGCACTCACGGCGCTTGCTCCCAAGGAAACCGGGCGGACCTATATCAGTGACGGTCTTACTGCGCTGTGGGCACTGGTCTCCGGGCCGTTTGCGTCCGAAAAGCAAGAGGTCGGCGGGACGGTCGAGGCACAGCTTCGCGGCATGATCCCGGGGGCCGAGGATGGTCAAACCAGAGTTGATTCCGGGCAGGACCCTTTGGGCGCGACCGTGATTTCCGCGGTCACCCCCATTATGCGGGGCGACAGTGCGGTTGGCACCGTCGGGATGGCCAGCCCATCCGGTGAAATCGATGCACTGGTTCGGGGGGAGCGAGAACGTGTGCTGCAAATGTTCGTCGTTGCGACCCTTGTCTCTGTGGGGCTGAGCCTCGTTCTGGCCTCTACGATCGCCAACCCGCTTGCCGATCTGGCCGAGGCCGCAGAACTGGGGCGCGACCGCAACGCCCGCAACAGCCAGCTGGGGCGGATCCGCATTCCCGATCTGACTGGTCGACCCGACGAAATCGGGCGTCTGTCACGTGCGTTACGGGGCATGGTTGGCGCGCTTTACAATCGGATCGAGGGCAACGAACAATTTGCTGCTGACGTGGCGCATGAGATCAAGAATCCGCTGGCCAGCCTGCAATCCGCTGTCGGCACTCTTCGCATGGTCAAGCGTGACGATCAGCGGGAAAAGCTGATGGGTGTCATCGAACATGATGTCCGCCGTCTTGACCGGTTGGTCAGCGACATCTCCAACGCCTCGCGCCTTGACGCGGAACTGGTCAAGGAAGACGAAGAAACCTTTGACCTCGTCAAGATGATCGAGAACCTGAACCAGTTTCTCGGCGAGGACGCAAAAGGCAAGAATATCGACTATATCGCCGATCTGCCGAATGAACCGGTCGTCATTCAGGGACTTGAGGCGCGGCTGGCGCAGGTCTTCGTCAACCTTATCACCAACGCGATTTCTTTTTGCGAAGATGGCGATGCGATCCGGGTCTGGGCCCGCATGCGCGAGAACCGTGTGCTGGTTGTGGTCGAAGATACCGGCCCTGGGATTCCGGACGATTCCCTTTCCAAGGTATTCAAGCGCTTCTATTCCCAACGACCCGAAGAGCATTTTGGCAATAACTCGGGTCTAGGGCTGGCGATCTCAAAGCAGATCGTCGAAGCGCATGGCGGCGTGATCTGGGCCGAAAATATCCGCCCGACCGAGGCGGATATCACCTCTGCTCCTCTTGGCGCACGGTTTGTCGTGGGCCTCCCGGTCTGATGCGGTGAGCACCGGCCAAAATTTGCCCGGCAACGACTCTGTTATCGTTCATGCGAGCTGTGTCGCGGTTGCGGGCCAAGGCTGTCTGATTATTGGTGCGTCGGGCAGCGGAAAATCGTCTTTGGCCTTGTCCCTGATGGGGTATGGGGCCAGTTTGGTATCAGATGATCGCGTCACGCTTGTGCGGTCTGGGCCGGGTGTCCGGGCCTCTGCTCCGCAGACGATCAAGGGGCTGATCGAGGCGCGGGGTATCGGAATATTGAACTGCGAACCGGCGGACCCGGTCGTGATCGGGGTTGTGGTGGATATGGACAAGGCAGAGACCGCACGATTGCCAGAAGCTCGGGCGACGGAACTGCTCGGAGTACCCGTAACACTGTTGCGCAGGGTCGATGGACCGCAATTCGCGCCCGCCTTAATGCGATTTCTAAAATCCGGACGAAAGAACCCATGACCGACCAAACCACAGGCATTTCGACACCCGTCGTTCTGGTGACCGGCCCTTCCGGGGCAGGCCGATCAACCTCGATCAACGTGCTTGAAGACCTCGGGTTTGAATCCATCGATAATCTGCCCCTGCACCTTCTTCCCCGGCTGCTAGACGGTCCCGGCCCGGATCGGCCGCTGGCGCTTGGCGTGGATACCCGCAACCGCGATTTTTCCACCGCGGCCCTCCTTGAACTGATTGACCTTTTGGGTGGGCAGGCAGAGGGACGGCTGACCGTTCTCTATCTGGATTGCGATCGGGATGTGTTGTTGCGACGGTTCTCAGAAACCCGACGCCGCCACCCGCTTGCACCTGCGGAAAGCCCTGAGATCGGGGTTGAACGCGATCTCGATCTGATGGCTCCGATCCGTGAAATGGCAGATATCCTGATCGACACGTCCGAGCTGAATGTGCATCAGCTTCGTGCAGAAATCGAGCGCTGGTTCGCGGTGGCAGGCAGCAATCGACTGGCGGTTTCTGTACAGTCTTTCTCTTACAAGCGCGGCTTGCCGCGAGGGATCGACATGGTGTTTGATTGTCGGTTTTTGTCGAACCCGTACTGGAACAAGGACCTGCGCGCACTTGATGGCCGAGACCCGGAGGTCGGGGCGCATATCCGCAAAGACGCCCGCTTTGCACCGTTCTTTGACCGGGTGCTTGACCTGACCCGATTGTTGCTGCCAGCCTACGAGGAAGAGGGCAAGTCGCACCTGTCGATCGCGTTTGGATGTACCGGGGGGCAACACCGATCGGTTTTCCTTACGGAAACCTTGGCCAAGGCTCTTGCGGATGACGGACAGCAGGTGTCAATTAGGCACCGCGAGCTTTAAGGCCGCAACAGCGACGAGGGGCCGATTTGATCGGAATTGTGATCGTGGGGCATGGTGGGCTTGCAAGAGAGTTTCTTGCGGCGATCGAGCACATCGTCGGCAAGCCAGCCGGAGTTTGTGCCATCGGGATCGATGCCGTTCACGATAGGGACTCGGTCGAGCAGGAAATATGCGACGCGGCCAATGCGGTTGATACAGGTGACGGCGTTGTCGTGGTCGTTGACCTGCATGGCGGTTCCCCCTGCAATCTGGCGCTCAAGGCCGTGCGACCGGCAAACCGCCGGATCATTTTCGGCATCAATCTGCCACTTCTTGTCCAGTTGGCGAAACATCGCGACGAGCCAGTTGCGGATGCCGTGCGCATCGCTATCGACGCCGGCAAGAAATACATTTTCGCCAAGAACATAAGCATCGAGTGAAAGCCAGTTACCATAATGACCGAACGCAAACTCAAGATCGTCAACGAAAAAGGGCTGCATGCCCGCGCATCGGCAAAGCTGGTAGAAGTGGTCGAAGGCTTTGACGCGCGTGCAGAAGTCTCTTGCGACGGTATGTCGGCGTCTGGCGACAGCATTATGGGTCTTTTGATGTTGGCAGCGTCCAAGGGAACGACTATTGACGTTCAGACCAGCGGACCCGATGCTGAGGCACTCGCGGATGCGTTGGAAACACTGGTTGCAGACAAGTTTGGCGAGGGGTTCTGACGCCGCCCGACGGAAATGAAACGGGAAAAGCGATTTGGCGGACTCCACACATGAAACGCGCAATACCGCGCTCCCCGAGGCAGACCCGCCCAAGGGCGAGGTATATGATCGCCGTACGCTGACTTATGCCAATTCCTTTGACGATCCCTGGACCTCTTTTGCGATCCGCGCGATCGAGTGGTTCACTGGCAAGATCACGATTCTGCGTATGGTCAGCGCGTTTGAGAAATCCAATGACAAGTATCGCGGTCAGAAATTCTGGCGTGGCGCACTGAATGTCATGGGGATCGATTTGACGACCCCGAAAGACCAGCTTGCGAATATCCCCAAGGAAGGCCCGGTTGTTGTGGTCGCGAACCATCCGCACGGGATGGTCGATGGTATGATCTTTGCCGATCTGATCGGTCGCGTACGGCAGGACTATCGCATTCTTACGCGCACCGTGCTGACGGGGCTGGACGAGGCTGCGACTTCGTTCATGATCCCGGTGCCATTCCCGCACGATCCGGGTGCGCAGAAAAAGATGGTCGAAATGCGCGCCGCCGCGATGGATCACCTCAAGAATGGTGGGGTCGTGGCGCTGTTTCCTTCTGGTGTGGTGATGTCGGCAGACAGTTGGTGGGGTGACCCGGTCGAACGCGAATGGAACGTGTTCACCGCCAAGATGATCCGCCGTTCGGGCGCCAAGGTCGTGCCGCTGTTCTTTCCAGGCCGCAATTCGCGCGCCTACCAGATCGCCTGTCAGGTCTCTCCGATCCTGCGGCAGGGTCTGTTGCTGCATGAAATCGTCCGCTCCTGCAACAAACCGCAGGCACCGGTTGTGGGCGAGCCGATCAGCGACAAGGATATGGAACTGCTTGAAACCGATCCGCGCGGGTTCATGGCATGGCTGCGGCAACATACGCTGGATCTCGGCAAATCCTGATCCTCGTCGGGTAAGGATTGCGCGCACCCATCGAGCCGAAAATTCCGCGCATCTCATTGACGATATGCGATTTTGCGCCCAATCATCCGTTCGATGATTGGGGAGAACAGCATGACCTTACCGGAAACGATGTTTGGCATCGCCCTGACGGGCCACGGCGGACCTGAAAAAATGGAGTGGCGGGACGACCTGCCAACCCCTGTCCCGGCGAATGGTGACGTCGTCATCCAAGTTGCTGCCGCGGGGGTCAACAATACCGATATCAACACCCGTATCGGCTGGTATTCCAAGGGTGACGCCGAGGCCGATGACGCCAGCTGGTCAGGTACGGCACTGCGTTTTCCGTTTATCCAAGGGGCCGATGTCTGTGGGCACATTGTTGCGGTTGGCAACGGTGTTGACGCGTCCCGTATTGGCGAGCGTGTTCTGATCGAGCCCTGCCTGCGCGAGGCCGATGGGGAGCCGCTCAAAACGCCGTGGTACTTTGGGTCGGAATGCGATGGCGGCTTTGCGCAGTTTACCCGCGTGGCGTCGCGCTATGCGCATACCATCCAAAGTGATCTGACCGATGTGGAGTTGGCGTCCGTTCCCTGTTCCTACTCAACAGCGGAAAATATGCTCACCCGTGCGCGGCTCGCAAAGGGCGAAACAGTTCTGGTGACAGGTGCTTCGGGTGGTGTTGGATCAGCCACGGTACAGTTGGCACTTGCGCGTGGTGCGCGTGTCATTGCTGTCACCAGCGCGTCAAAGGCGCAAATCCTGACCGATCTCGGCGCGCAAAGAACGCTGGACCGCAGTAATGATTTTGTTGCCGAACTTGGCGAAAACAGCGTGGATGTCGTTGTCGATCTGGTGGCTGGCGCCAAGTGGCCCTCGCTGTTGAACGTCCTGCGACCCGGTGGCCGGTATGCCGTGTCCGGCGCAATCGGCGGGCCGATTGTGGAGCTGGATGTGCGTACACTTTACCTTAAGGATCTCAGCTTTTTCGGCTGTACCGTGCTTGAGCCGGAGGTTTTTGCAAATCTCATTCAAAGGATCGAGCGACAGGAAATCAAACCTCTCGTTGCCACAACCTTCCCCCTCAGTGAAATCGCGGCGGCGCAAGAGGAATTCACCCAAAAAGGGCATGTCGGAAAAATCGTTCTGACCGTGCCGTAGAAGACGCTAGCGGGTCGGAACCGGTTCATCGCCGCGATAGTCGTAGAAGCCGCGATGTGTCTTGCGGCCCAGCCACCCGGCCTCGACGTATTTGGTCAAAAGCGGGCAGGGGCGGTACTTGGTGTCCGCCAGCCCGTCATGCAGCACGTTCATGATCGCAAGGCAGGTGTCCAACCCGATGAAATCCGCCAATTCCAGCGGCCCCATGGGATGGTTCGCACCCAGCTTCATTGATTCGTCGATGGATTTCACGTTCCCGACGCCTTCGTACAGGGTATAAACAGCCTCGTTGATCATCGGCATCAGGATGCGGTTGACGATAAAGCCCGGAAAATCCTCGGCGCTGGCGGCGGTTTTGCCCAACCGGTCGACGACTTCGCGGCAGGCCTTATAGGTTGGTTCATCCGTGGCTATGCCCCGGATAAGTTCCACCAGTTGCATGATCGGGACCGGGTTCATGAAATGGAACCCCATGAACCGCTCGGGCCGATCTGTGCGGCTGGCCAGCCGGGTGATCGAAATCGAGGATGTGTTTGAGGTCAGGATAGTTTCCGGCTTCAGATGCGGTTGCAAATCCTCAAAGATCGCCTGTTTGACGCTCTCGCGTTCGGTCGCGGCCTCGATCACCAGATCGGTGTTGCCAATGTCCGGCAGGGCCAACGTGGTTCCGATGCGCTTCATCGCGGTCTGCATCTCTGCTTCGGAAATCTTGCCGCGCCCGACCTGCCGGCCCATGTTGCCGTCGATCCCGGAAATGGCAGCATCGAGAGCATCTTGGCTGACATCGTTCAGCAACACGTCATATCCGGCCAATGCCATCACATGAGCAATTCCGTTGCCCATCTGTCCTGCCCCGATCACGCCGATTGACTTGATTGTCATATGTCTGCCTTCCGCCTAGTATCGCCCGACCATATCGGTCACGGACGGTCAGGGACAAGGGGCTGTGATCATATCAGTTTGCGTTAAATTCGAAGGTTAGCCGAATCGCAACTTCTTCACACGAGTACTGGAATCGGGTGAACTGAAATTTGGTGGGAACTATGAGCTTTGAGGTATCAGGCGCGCGTGCGCTTGCCGACATCCCCTGTCGTTATGGAACGTCAAGATTGCTGGTCCGGGGGCCGCGCAAATCGCTGCGAGATCCCTATATCGCTTTTTTGGGCAGCAGCGACACATATGGCAGCTTTGTCATGAATCCCTTTGTTGCATTGACTGAATCCGAACTCGGCATGACCTGCGTCAATCTCGGCTGTGCAAATGCCGGGGTTGATGCACTGCTGAACGATCCGGACGTGATCGAGATCGCGGCGTCTGCCAGGCTTGCGGTGGTACAGGTCAGCGGAGCGCAGAACATGTCAAACGCGCTCTACCGTGTCCATCCGCGTCGCAATGACAGGTTCCTATCGGCCTCTCCGACACTGCGCGCGATCTATCCCGAGGTGGATTTCATGGAATTCCATTTCAACAAGCACATGCTGACCACTTTGCACGGTCTTTCGGCCGATCGCTTTCGGGCTATTCGACAAGAACTCCAAAAGACATGGCTTGCTCGGATGCGGTTGTTATTGGATCGCATTGGACCCCAAACAAGGCTCTTGTGGCTGCGTCATGACCTGCCGGGTGCCGGGATACCGCCGCTGGGCTTGGGGAGTGATCCGCTGATGGTCACTGGTTCGATGCTTGATGAGCTGACCGAGATATCCGGGGGCGTGATCGAAGTATCCGTTTCGCCCGCAGGTCAGTCCGGTGATCTGGATGGAATGTTCTTCGGACCTCTGCAGGCGCCGATCGCAGAGTTGTCCCTTGGCCCGCGAACGCACGAAGCGATTGCCTGTCAGGTGGTGTCGGAACTTCGGACCGTGCTGTAACAAATTGCCCGCCAAAATTGGCGGGCCATGATTGTCGTTTTGAATGCGAGCGCGATCAGGCGATCTTGACGATCTGCTTTCCTACGTTTTTGCCTTGCAACAGGCCCATGAACGCTTCCGGAGCATTCTCGAGCCCCTCGGCGATATCTTCGAGAAAGGCGATCTCTCCGGTGGCGACCTTGGGCCCGACTTCCCCGAGGAATGTCGGATACCGGTCCCAGTGGTTGGAGATGATAAAGCCGTTGACGGACAGGAACTTGACCAGGATCGTCCGCCAGATTGCAGGCCCGGTGAGGCCCTGCTCAGAGGCACCAGCCCCGAGACCGCCAGCGTTGTACCAGGCGATCATGCCGCAAATCGGAATACGCCCGTGGTTGTTCATCAAGGGCAGCACCGCTTCCAGCACTTTGCCGCCGACATTCTCGAAATAGATGTCGATGCCGTCCGGGCATTCCTCTGCGAGCGCGTTGCGCATATCCGACGCAGTATCATAGGCGCGGTGATCGAGGCAGGCGTCAAACCCGAACGTGTCGGTGGCCAGCTTGCATTTGTCAGCCCCGCCAGCAATGCCCACCGTGCGCAAGCCCATCGATTTTGCGACCTGACCGACCATCGAGCCGACCGGGCCGGTCGCAGCGGCCACGACAAGGGTTTCGCCTGCCTTGGGGCGACCGTACTCGGTAAGTCCGTGCCAGCCGGTAAAGCCGGGCATACCCAGCACACCGAGGGCTGCCGTGATCGGGCCCTGCGACGGATCAAGTTTGCGCAGCATCTTGGCCGATTGCACCGCATGCGTCGCCCAACCCAGCATGCCAAATGCAAAGTCGCCGGGTTTGAACGCGGGACTGTTTGAGGCGATAACTTCACCCACGCCCCCGGCCTCCATGGTGCCGCCGATAGAGACCGGCGCGGCATAGGACTTTGCGTCATCCATGCGACCACGCATGTAGGGATCAAGCGAGATGTAGTGAACCTTGATCAGGACCTCATCATCGCCAGCAACCGGCATGGGCGCGGCTTCGTAGCTGAAATTCTCGGCCGTCGGTGCGCCCGTCGGGCGGCTGGCAAGCGCGATATGGTGCATCTGATCGGTCATGAAAGACTTCCTTCTATCAGTCTGGGCGCACGGTGCCGATGCGCACCTGATTTGACAAGAGGGCGGTCGCAGCGTCACACCCGGCAGAGATCGCTTGGCAAGCCCTCTCGCGGGGCGTATACGCGCGGCCTGACCCGGACAGGAGCGGCGTGATATGGTAGGCAGTGCAAATCTCAATGTGATGATCAAGGCCGCGCGCAAGGCGGGCCGGTCACTGGTCAAGGATTTCCGCGAAGTCGAGAACCTGCAGGTGTCGATGAAAGGCGCCGGAGACTTTGTCTCCAAGGCCGATCTCGCATCCGAAGCGATCATCAAGGAAGAGCTGCTGGGCGCGCGCCCAACCTATGGCTGGCTGGCCGAGGAAGGTGGCGCAATTGACGGCAAGGACCCGACGCGCCGCTGGATCGTGGATCCGCTCGATGGTACGACGAACTTTTTGCACGGGTTGCCGCATTGGGCAGTATCGATCGCGTTGGAGCACAAGGGTGACATTGTGGCCGGTGTAATCTTTGACGCCGCCAAGGACGAGATGTTCATCGCGGAAAAAGGTGCCGGTGCCTGGATGAACGACACGCGGTTGCGGGTGTCGGGGCGTCACCGGATGATAGAAAGCATATTTTCAACCGGGCTGCCCTTTGGCGGACGCGGCGACCTGCCGGAAACCCTGCAGGATCTGGCGCGGGTGTTGCCGGGCTGTGCCGGGGTTCGGCGTTGGGGGGCTGCGGCGCTTGATATGGCCTATGTTGCGGCAGGGCGATACGATGGTTTTTGGGAACGCAGGCTGAACGCCTGGGACGTCGCGGCCGGTGTTGTCATCGTCCGTGAAGCTGGCGGGCTGGTGCAGCCACTAGATCCGCGCCGCGACATCCTCGCAGACGGCGCGGTTATCTGCGCCAACGAGGCGATTTTTGACAGTTTTGCAAAGGTCGTCCGCGGATAACGCAGCCGACAGACCTGTTCTGATAATGACGAAGGTGTGGATTGGGTCGTGGCCAAACCTGCGGCGTCATTTCCTGCGAATCTTTGGAATGCTGCTTTCGCTGAGGCGATAGTGGGATTCCGGGTGGGGTGGCTTGCCATGGGTTCGTTGCCAAAAGCGCGGCCCCCCGAGGCGTAGCCAGAGTGGCATAGCCAGAACCAAGCCTATGACAAACCCCCCGGCATGTGCCCAATAAGCTACGCCTCCGGCCTCCGGATCGGCCCCGAGCCCGCCAAAGAACTGGAACGCAAACCAGACGGCGAGAACGATCCACGCGGGGATCGCGAAGATGCGGAAAAAGATAATAATGATCAGCAGTACGTCGACACGCGCGCGCGGAAAGAGCAGCAAATAGCCTCCCATCACCCCGGCAATCGCACCTGATGCACCGACTGTGAGGACGGCGGAATAGGGTGCTGCCAGCACATGCGCCAACCCGGCACCAAGGCCGCAGGCGAGGTAGAAGGCGAGGAATTTGACATGCCCCATCTCGTCTTCGAGGTTGTCGCCAAAAATCCAGAGGAACAGCATGTTGCCGATCAGGTGCATCCAGCCCGCGTGTAGGAACATCGAACTGAAGAGTGTATGATAGTTCATCCCGTTGCTGATGCGCGCTGGGACCATCGCCCATTCTCCGAACAGGCCATAAAGCGCATACTTATCGTTCAGAATGCCTGCATAGCTGAAAAAGATCAGGATGTTGGCCGCCATAAGCCCGTAAACAACATAGGGCGTGCGCCCTGATGGATTGTGATCGCGGATCGGAAACATGCCGGGACGCTGGTCTTAAAGCGAGCCGGGGTCAAGTGGCCAAGCCGTGAGGGGGCGAAAGTATAGCGGTAGGTATCAAATGCGCTAGACAAATTTGGCGTTGATCAATCCACCCACTGACCGTTCCCGCGCATTGCGCAATAGGATCAGGCGGAAAGGTAACGGGAGAATTCCCAATGTCGTTTCACTCTCTGGCGGTGCCGCTGAGATTTACGAGAATGCAATGATGCCTCTCTGGACCGGACATTGCGTATTGCACTGGGCCACTGCCAACAGCCAGCGCTCTTTCAGAGCCTTCCAGACTACGAAAGAGAAGGCCTCGTCGACGTCGCCGACGTCCTTTGCGAATACATCGTCGGAGACCCGATCAACTAACATGATGCGGTTATCGTAGTGAGAGCGACAAAAATAGATTGAGTTTCTTTGGCCTGTGGAGCGGCATTCCGGATCAAAGCAAAGGTTCAAACCTGCCGATCACCTGATGCGACCGGCAGGTTTGTTTGCTCAGGCGTTTCCGCCGAGAAGTGCTGCGTTGCCGCCCGCCGCGGTGGTGTCGACGCAGACGTGCCGTTCGCCCATCACCCGCGCGATGTCGGGTTTGCCGGGGATCAGCGGAATGATCGCACCATCGCGACGCGCCAGTGCTTGCTCAATGGCGCGTGCAGTATCTGCATCACCCCACCAGAGCACACCACCAAGACCGATCATACTGGTCAACGTGTCGGGATCGATGCGACCGTCGCAGCGGACCGCAATGCCGCCAAGGTCTAGCACGGCCTGCATTTGCGCATCTGCGGCCTCGGCACCAGGACCCATGCACAACAACGGCTCGCGCGGCAGCATGCTGAGCCGGTTGGACTCGCCTGTGGGGCCGGGCAGGATTCGGGCGGGTGGCTGTGTTTGGCCGCCGGTGGGGGCGGGCAGTTCGCCAGCGGCCTTGTCCCAATCTGAGGCGGTCTCTTGCCGGTCCGGCGCGCAGAAACGCGGCATATAGTTCGGGCCACCTGCCTTGGGGCCGGTGCCTGACAGGCCTTCGCCGCCAAAGGGTTGACTGCCGACAATTGCGCCGATCTGGTTGCGGTTGACATAAATGTTGCCCGCATGGATCGCCTCGGTCACGTGCTGCACCCGATCGTCGATGCGGGTGTGCAGGCCAAAGGTGAGGCCATAGCCAGTGGCGTTGATGTCGGCAATCACCTTGTCCAGATCACCCGAGCGGAACCGGACGACATGCAGAACCGGGCCAAAAATCTCGCGTTCCAGATCGCTGATGCCGTCGATCGAGATCATGGTCGGTGCTACGAATGTGCCGCCTGCAGGCGCGCGCAGTTCCTTGATCACGCGGCCTTCATTCCGGGCAGCGTCGATATGGGCGCTGATCCCCTGAAAGGCGAGATCGTCGATGACAGGCCCCGAGTCGGTGGAGAGCAACCAGGGATCGCCCAGCGACAACGCATCCATCGCCCCCTTGAGCATCGTCAGCAGATCATCCGCAACGTCTTCCTGCACATAGAGGCAGCGCAGGGCAGAGCAGCGCTGGCCAGCCGACTGAAAGGCGCTTTCGACAATCGACTGAACCGCCTGTTCGGGCAAGGCCGTGCTGTCGACGATCATGGCGTTCAGGCCGCCGGTTTCCGCAATGAGCGGCGCGCCGGGAGCAAGGTTATCGGCCATCGCGGAGCGGATTTTCATTGCGGTGGCGGTCGAGCCGGTGAAGGCAACGCCGTCAACACGCGGATCCGAGGTGAGCGCCGCGCCGACCATGCCGCTGCCCGGCAGCAGTTGCAATGCCGACGCCGGAACGCCGGCATTGTGCAGCAGCGTAACCGCCAGATAACCGATCAGCGGCGTCTGTTCGGCCGGTTTCGCGAGCACGGCATTGCCTGTGGCCAGCGCCGCAGCGATTTGGCCGGTAAAGATGGCGAGTGGAAAGTTCCACGGGCTGATGCAGGTAAAGGTGCCTGCCGGTTCAGACGCGGGGATGTTCTCCGCGTAATAGCGCAGGAAATCAACCGCTTCGCGCAGTTCGGCAACGCCGTCGAGCAGGGATTTCCCGGCCTCGCGGGTAAGCAGCGCAAAGATCTCGCCGAAATTGGCCTCGTAAAGATCGGCAGCGGCGTTGAGGATCGCGGCGCGGTCTGAAGCCGGGACGGCCCAAGGCTGTGCTGCGGCCAGTGCGGTTTCGACATCTGCGGCGCTGGTCGGGGCGACGGTGCCGGTCTGGGTACCATTCGCCGGATTGATTACAGGCTGCGGAGCTTCGGGGGCCGCGGTGCCTGCCAACAACGGACCGGATGTCCAGTTGTGGTTTTTGAAATGGTCGCGGGCCTCGTCGATCATAGCCAGCGTCGGTGCGTGGGTCAGGTCAAAACCGCGCGAGTTCGGGCGTTCCGGCTGATAGAGATCGACCCCGGTTGGCAATGGTGGCGTTGCGGCATCGATCTGCGCGAACGGATCCGCCGCGACGGTCTCGGGCGGCACGTTTTCGTCCACGATTTGGTTCACGAACGAGCTGTTGGCCCCGTTTTCCAGCAGGCGACGGACAAGATAGGCCAAAAGATCGCGGTGCGCGCCAACCGGTGCATAGATGCGGCAGCGGGTGGTGTTCTGGGTTTTGACGATCTGGTGCAGGGTTTCGCCCATGCCATGCAGGCGCTGGAATTCATAAGCTTTGGCGTCGGTCGCCATGTGCAGAATCGAAGCAACGGTATGCGCGTTGTGAGTGGCGAACTGCGGGTAGATCCGGTCGGTCATGTTCAGCAGTTTACGGGCGTTCGCGATGTAAGAGACATCGGTGATCGGCTTGCGGGTAAAGACCGGGAACCCGGACATGCCGTCCACCTGTGCGAGCTTTACCTCGGTATCCCAATAGGCGCCTTTTACCAGACGCACCATGATGCGGCGGTCGTGGCGGTTTGCCATTTCATACAGGGCGTCGATGACGCTGCCGGCGCGTGGGCCATAGGCCTGCACAACCACGCCAAAACCGTCCCACCCGGCAAGCGCGGGTTCGCTGAGCACAAGGTCGATGACGTCAAGCGACAGGGCAAGCCGGTCGGCTTCTTCGGCGTCCACGTTGAGCCCCATGCCCGCAGATTTCGCAAGCAGGGCCAGAGAGCGCAGGCGCGGCACCAGATCGGACATCACGCGCGCCTCTTGCGCCACCTCATAGCGGGGGTGCAGTGCCGACAGCTTGACCGAAATGCCCGGATTTTCACGGATATCATCGGAGTTACAGGCGGTGGCAATGGCCGAGATCGCGCGCGAATAGCTGAGGTGATAGCGGGCGGCGTCGGCCTCGGTGCGGGCGGCTTCGCCCAGCATGTCATAGCTGTAGGTATAGCCCTTGGCTTCCATCTCGGCGGCGCGTTTCATCGCCGCGTTGATGTTCTCGCCCAATACGAACTGGCGGCCCATCTCTTTCATGGCGCGGGTGGTGGCGGTGCGGATCACCGGTTCGCCGAGGCGTTTGACAGCACTGCGCAGGGCGCGCACGGGGCTGGGCGCGTCGTCATCCAGCACCTTACCGGTCAGCATCAGCGCCCAAGTGGAGGCGTTGACCAGTGAGGAAGACGAGTGACCGAGGTGCTTGCCCCAGTCGCTTGGCGCAATCTTGTCCTCGATCAGCGCATCAATGGTATCGGCATCGGGCACCCGCAGCAGCGCCTCGGCCAGACACATCAGGGCGATGCCTTCGTCGGTGGACAGGCCGTATTCGGCGAGAAATACTTCCATCAACCCGGGCGCAGTACTGGCGCGGATGTTGCGGACGAGATCGGCACCAGAGGCGCAGATCGCGCTACGGTCAGCCTCGGTCAGCCCGGCGCTCTCGACGAGACGGGCGACGACAGCGGATTCATCCGCGAATTTTTCGGCATCAATACGGTGACGAAGTGTAGATGTTGCGTTCATGTCTGGCCTCCGGGTTATTCGGTCAATATAGTTAGGAATATGCAGGCGGTTGTCCTGATTTTGGGGAATTGTCGGGCCAAAGGTCCGAAAATTTGGTGATTGGCGATGCAAACTGACTGGCCAGAGCTTGATGGATATGATCGCAAGATTCTTGAAGTGCTCTCCGAGGATGGTCGCATCAGCATTGCAGACCTTGCCCGCCGAATCGGTCTGAGCAAATCACCGACACAGACGCGTTTGCGGCGGTTGGAACATGACGGGGTGATCACGGGGTACAGGGCCTTGATTGATCCGATCCGTTTGGGTCTGGATCATGTCGCCTTTGTCGAAGTTCGGTTGCACGACACACGCGAAGCAGCGCTGGCGGCGTTCAATGCAGCGGTGGCCAAAATCGGCGAGATCGAGCAGGTGCACCTGATTGCCGGGAAATTCGACTATCTGATGAAGATCAGAACCCGTTCGATGACGGAATACCGGATCGTTCTGGCCGAGAAGATCTCGACCCTGCCGCATGTGGCAGGCACCTCGACCTATGTGGCGATGCAAGCAGTCAAGGAAGACGCGGCACTGGGACCGCTCGGAAATGTGACTTGACCCGGGTGGGGCAGGTGGCAGCATGGCGGCATGCGTTTTGTCTTGCCAATTCTTGTCGGTCTCGCTGCCCATAGCGCGCACGCCGATGGCTGTCCGGCGGCACCGGACCACGCTGACACGCTTGCGGAACTGGTCTCGCAAATTCAGGCTGCGGAAACAGAGGTCGAAGCGCGGCTGATATCGAACCGGATGTGGGAATATTGGGCGGATGCGCCGGACGAACCGGCACAAGAGTTGTTGGATCGTGGGATGGAACGTCGAGCGGCCTATGATTTTCTTGCGGCCTACGAGGCGTTGGATCGACTGGTGGCCTATTGCCCGGACTATGCCGAAGGATACAACCAACGGGCGTTTGTCAGCTATCTGCGGCAGGATTTTCCAGCCGCTTTAGACGATCTTGACCGCGCTCTGGCGTTGTCGCCAGATCACATCGCCGCGCTGTCAGGCCGCGCTTTGACGCTGCTGGGATTGCAGCGTCTTGCAGAGGCGAGGCTGGACATGGCACGCGCGCTGTCACTCAATCCATGGCTGCCCGAACGGGGTCTGGCCGCACCCGGCGGCCCGCTGGCGCCTACGGGCAAAGATATCTGACTGCAATTTGCCATTTTGCTTGATAGGATCGTTGAGGTGCCCGACATGTTGCAGTAACAACTGCGCGAGTGCGGGCGTGATGGAATGGTAGACATACCAGACTTAAAATCTGTTGGGCCTTGTGCCCGTGTGGGTTCGACTCCCACCGCCCGCACCAGTTGACCGCTAACCAATTACCGTGGCGAAGGATTGGGCAGCGATGGCGGACTCTGCACCATGTGCCTTCACGAAGCTGTGGGAGCAGTTCGCCTCGCCTTCGCAATCTGGTACTTTGAATTTGGGTCCGGTGATTCCGGTTAAGGCCCATTTGATCAGCCTTGGGAAATGACCGGGCATTCGTCTGCCGCGGAGGACAGTTCAGCATGACACGAGCCTTGATGACGCGCCGTAGTGTCCTTGCGACTTCGGCAGCCTTGTTGGTGGCGGGCGGTTCCGGAGTTGCTGTGCCCGCAAGGGCGCAAAGCCTCGCGCCGACGCGATCCATGCGCGGTGGGGCCAACAATTACATACCGGGTGCTCCGATCGTCGAACGCATTGGAAACGGGGGATTCTGGATGACCGGAACGGTGCGCCGCGCGGGCGATGGCGCTCCGTTGGCGGGGCAGCGCATACAGGTCTGGGCGCATACGACCGAGGGTCATGAGCGTGACCCGCACAGTCACGGCGCCACGCTGACGGACGCCAAGGGGATTTTCCGCCTTGAGATGCCACAGATCGTTCCTGCGTTTGGTCAGCCGCATGGCCATCTTGCCTATGACGGGGATGACTTCGAGACGGTTTTCCTGCGCCCGATCTTGCCACGCACAAATGATACGACGCTGAGCGCCGATTTCGTCCTTCTGCCTGTTTGAGACGGATGGAGATCGTCAAAGTGGCTCTGATCTGGATCGCGCTTGCGATCTCCATAGCGGTTCCGCTTGGTGTCGCGACGCAGAGTCCGCTGCTGGCATGGCGTCAACCGGTCTATATCATAGCGGGTTTTGCGGGGGTGACGGCGCTTGCATTGTTGCTGCTACAGCCGCTTTTGATTGGGGGATACCTGCCCGGTCTGCCCGAGCGACGCGGCCGATCTGTGCATCGCATAGTTGGAGTGTGCCTCGTCGGTGCCGTGGTCGTTCACGTCGCAGGTCTCTGGATAACCAGCCCACCCGATGTCATCGACGCGTTGTTGTTCGTCTCACCCACGCCGTTCTCTGATTGGGGTGTCATCGCGATGTGGGCGGTCTTTGCCGCCGCGCTCCTCGCTATGCTGCGCAAGCGGCTGCGCCCAAACGTCTGGCGCATCGGCCATACGGTCTGTGTGGTGCTGGCGGTGGTGATGAGCGTGGCCCATGCGATGTTGGTAGAAGGCACAATGGGCATGGTTTCCAAAATCATGCTCTGCATTCTGGTCATTGGCGCGGCGGCGAAAGTGATAATTGAGCGGCGAGCTTGGCAATTCCTCATGCGTCGTCGCAGATGATGCCGGGATCGGTGGGGGCAGGACCGCGCTCCACCTCTGGAAATGACCAGGCCAACGGCGTTTACGGTCTTGTGATGCAACCGCATTTCGCGATTACAGTCAGATCTACAAATGCCTGTAAGCTGCGAATTTTATGGATTTCTCTCACAATCTGCGAATGATGGTCTTTGCGGCAAATTCAAACGCGGTTTACCCGAGGAGATCCGATGCGTCAGCCTGCCTTCCTTTGTCTGATGACCGGTCTGGTCGCGCTGTTTCTGATTTGTCTGCCCCGGCTTTCTGCAGCGCAGGAGTCATGCGCACCTCCGAATATCAGAACGGACGTGCGGCCCGACCCTGCGGGCGTCGCGACGGATGTATCCGTGGGTGCGCTCGTCGTCGATCTCAGGGGGATCGATGATGTTGATCAAACCATAACGCTTGATATTGCACTGCGCATGCGCTGGACCGATCCGCGGCTGGCCGATTGGGCAGGGTGCAGGCTAAAGCTGACGGACGTCTGGTACCCTATGTTATTGCTGCGCAATTCAGGGCGCATTTTCATGCGATGGCCGCAAACCGTCAGCATCGAAGAAGGCGGGCAGGTCACCTACTTGCAACGTGGCGCGGGGACGTTTTCAAGTTACCATTCGCTGGAAAGCTTTCCATTTGATACGCAGAACATCGCCTTGCGGTTCTTTCCGCTGGACTGGAGTAAACCCAAGGTGAACGTGGTTGCCGATCCAGATTATTCGGGGATCGCGTCGGTCGTGAACATATCCGACTGGCAGGTTCTGAGTGTAAGCAATGTCGTGGGCGAGCAGACGCTCCAGACGACGGGCAAGACACATGCCACGTTGGATCTTGTTCTCTCCCTCAAGCGCTACAGCAGCTTTTACGTTTTGAAAATCATGCTGCCGATTGCGCTGATCGTCAGCATGTCGTGGATGGTGTTCTGGATTGACGCCAAGGAATTCGGCACCCAGTTGGGGCTGTCTGCGACCGCCGTTCTGACCATGATCGCGTTTATATTTGCAACGACAAACATGTTGCCGCGCCTGGGGTATTTCACGCTTCTGGATCGATATATTGCGGTGGCCACGATATTTGTTTTCGCTGCACTGCTGCAATGTCTGGCCACCGGCTATTTCGCGACGCGTGGGCGCGCGCAGGTCGCAGACCGCATTGATGTGGTGTCGCGGGCGGTTTTTCCATCGGCGTTTGCAGGTCTGTGTACATATTTGTTCTGGCCGATGATTTGAGCGCTCTTGAACGTGGATGCAAAAAAGAGCTGTCGCCAAATTGGGCTGCTGCCCTTGCAGCCCCCCGATGGCGATACTAAGACTCTGCTAACGCATCGCCGGGTATGGTCCCGGTCCATCCAGAACAGCAGGCAGGCACAGATGTTTGATCCCACAGAAACCTATATGAATACCCTCGTACCGATGGTCGTGGAGCAGACGAGCCGCGGTGAGCGCGCCTATGATATCTTTTCGCGCCTGCTGAAGGAGCGGATCATTTTCATCAACGGCCCGATCCACGACGGGATGAGCCATCTGGTCGTGGCGCAGTTGCTGCATCTTGAAGCTGAAAACCCGTCCAAGGAAATCAGCCTGTACATCAACTCGCCGGGCGGTGTCGTGACGTCGGGCCTGTCGATCTATGACACAATGCAGTACATCAAACCCAAGGTCAGCACGCTATGCATCGGGCAGGCCGCGTCGATGGGGTCGGTCCTGTTGGCCGGTGGTGAGGCGGGCATGCGGTTCAGCCTTCCAAACAGCCGGATCATGGTGCACCAGCCCAGCGGTGGCTATCAGGGTCAGGCCAGCGATATCATGATTCATGCGGCCGAGACGCAAAAGCTCAAGGATCGGTTGTATGACATCTATGTCAAGCACACCGGCCAGACCAAGAAGGCCGTTGAAAAGGCGCTTGATCGCGATAACTTCATGTCTCCGGAAGAGGCAAAAGACTGGGGCCATATCGACGAGATCGTGGCCAGCCGCGACAAGGGCGAAGACAAGGGCGCCTGAGTTTCAGGCATCGGGGCAGCGCCGCACAAAGCGGTACGCCAAGGGCACGATTTGCGATTGTGATGCCCTTGGCCCTGCCCTAAGCTGCCGCGAGGTGGGTGAATCTGTCCTGTCAAAGACGGGATGGCGTGGAAATCGAAGCCAGAAAGGTTAATCATGGCAACGAACTCGAGCGGCGACAGCAAAAATACACTTTATTGCAGCTTTTGCGGCAAGAGCCAGCACGAGGTGCGCAAGCTGATTGCGGGCCCAACCGTCTTTATCTGTGATGAATGCGTTGAATTGTGCATGGACATCATCCGCGAGGAAACCAAGGCCTCGGGGCTGAAGGCGACCGACGGGGTGCCTACTCCCAAGGACATCTGCGAAGTTCTTGACGACTATGTGATCGGTCAGGCCATGGCCAAACGCGTTCTGTCGGTGGCTGTACACAATCACTACAAGCGTCTGAACCACGCGCAGAAGGCTGGCAGCGATATCGAGCTGGCCAAATCCAATATCCTGCTGATCGGCCCCACGGGCTGCGGCAAGACATTGCTGGCGCAGACTTTGGCGCGGATTCTGGATGTGCCATTCACGATGGCGGATGCAACGACGCTGACCGAGGCGGGCTATGTGGGCGAGGATGTCGAGAACATCATTCTCAAGCTCTTGCAGTCCAGCGAATACAACGTCGAACGCGCGCAACGCGGCATCGTCTATATCGACGAGGTCGACAAGATCACCCGCAAGTCCGAAAACCCGTCGATCACTCGCGATGTGTCGGGCGAGGGCGTACAGCAGGCCTTGCTCAAACTGATGGAAGGCACCGTCGCCAGTGTGCCGCCACAAGGCGGGCGCAAGCATCCGCAGCAGGAATTCCTGCAGGTGGACACGACCAATATCCTGTTCATCTGTGGTGGCGCCTTTGCGGGACTGGACAAGATCATTGCCCAGCGTGGCAAGGGCAGCGCGATGGGCTTTGGTGCGGATGTCCGCGATGATGACGAACGCGGCGTGGGCGAGATTTTCACCGATCTCGAACCCGAAGACCTGCTGAAGTTCGGTTTGATCCCGGAATTCGTCGGCCGTTTGCCGGTTCTCGCCACACTCGAGGATCTGGATCAGGACGCGCTGGTGACCATTCTGACAAAGCCCAAGAATGCGCTGGTCAAGCAATACCAGCGTCTCTTCGAGCTTGAGGATACCGAACTGCAGTTTACCGACGACGCTCTGGCCGCGATCGCGAAACGTGCAATCGAACGCAAGACTGGTGCGCGGGGTCTGCGCTCGATCCTCGAAGATATCCTGCTGGATACCATGTTTGAATTGCCGGGACTGGACAGCGTGACCAAGGTCGTCGTCAACGAAGAATCCGCGCGATCCGAGGCGGCGCCGCTGATGATCCATGCGGATGCGGAAAAGGAACCCGCAGCAACCGCAGGCTAAGCCCATGAGCATTCGGCGTATCCCATCCGGTGGAGAGTTTGAAAACCGGATCGGGTACTGTCGGGCGGTCGTGGCAGGTGGCTTCGTTCACGTGGCCGGAACGGTGGGACAAGGCGACGGCGTTGTGGATCAATGCCGAGCCGCCCTCGAAATCATCGGCAACGCATTGAACGAGGCTGGCGCATCCTTTGCAGATGTGGTGCGGGTCACCTATATGCTGCCGGAGCGTACAGAGTTTGCACCCTGTTGGCCGATTCTGTCAGAGACGTTCGGAAAAAACCCGCCTGCCGCGACCATGATTGAATGTGGCCTAATCGACCCGAAGTATCGGATCGAGATCGAAGTCACAGCACTCGTGCCTGAGACTCCAAACACCTGACCGCCTACGCTTCTCTTGCCAGATTGCTTCTGACCCCGCTAACGTGATCCACGGCCCGCGACAAACTGCGGGCGGATTTCTGGGGGGGAAACAATCATGACCATCATCAAGAGCAGCTTTCCGGATGTCGAGATCCGGGATGTGACGATCACCCAACGGGTGTTTGAGGGGCTTGGTGATGATCCGGATCGCGTGATCCTAATTGACGGGCCTACCGGGCGCAAGATGACGGTTAAGCAGTTCGTCGGTGGGATCAAGTCGTTGGCGGGTGGGTTGAACCAGAAAGGTCTGGGCAAGGGTGCCTGTATCGCGTTGATGGCCCCGAATCTGCCGGAATATTGTGTTGTATTTCATGGCGTTGCCTGGGCAGGAGGCACGATCACCACGATCAACCCCACCTATACGGCGCATGAGGTGCATCACCAGTTGATCAGCGCCGATGCCAGGATATTGATCACCATTGCGCCCTTTCTCGATACTGCGCGTGAGGCGATCAAAAATACGGGTGTCGGCGAGATCTACGTGATAGGCGACGCCGCTGGCGCGGCGTCGTTGATGGACCTGATGGGACCGCCACAGGAGGATCAGACGCCGGTCGATCTGGATGAACATGTGATGGCCTTGCCCTATTCATCGGGCACAACCGGGTTGCCCAAAGGCGTGATGCTGACCCATCGAAGCATGGTGGTCAATATCGATCAGACCCTGCAGGCCTCGGAGCTCAAGGGGGCTGAAATCGCGGTGGCCTTCCTGCCGTTCTTTCACATCTACGGGATGCAGGTTTTGATCAACATGCATCTGGCGGTTGGGGCGGCATTGGTGACGATGCCACGGTTCGATCTGGAGCAATACTTGGCGCTGTGCGAAAAATACAGGACGCCGCGCATGTGGATCGTTCCCCCGATTGCCATCGCCCTCGCCAAACATCCGATTGTAGACAACTACGACCTCTCGGCGGTCGTTCAGGTGAGTTCCGGCGCTGCGCCCTTGGGCGGTGATGTGGCCGCGTTGGTCAGCAAACGGTTGAATTGCATGGCGACCCAGGGCTACGGGATGACCGAACTCAGCCCGGTCAGCCATCTGGCACCGCCAGCACTAGCGCGGGCAGGGGCGTCAGGTATGACCGCCCCAAACACAGAATGTCGGATCGTCAGCACCGAAAACGGCGAGGACATGGCGCGGGGTGAGACCGGCGAATTGTGGGTGCGCGGGCCGCAGGTGATGAAAGGCTATCTGAACAATCCTGACGCCACTGCCGAGGCCCTAGACAGCGATGGATGGCTGCATACCGGCGATATCGGGCATTTCGATCAGGACGGGTATCTGTTTATCACAGACCGGGTGAAGGAGTTGATCAAGTACAAGGGCTTTCAGGTGGCTCCGGCCGAACTGGAAGCAGAGCTACTGACTCACCACGAGATCGTCGACGTTGCCGTGATCGGCGTGACCGATGATGAGGCGGGCGAAGTGCCGATGGCGTTCGTGGTGCCCGCGCCGAACGCGGAGGTCACGCTTGAGACTATTCAGGGCTATCTAGAGGGGCGCCTGTCGCATTACAAACAGGTCCGCCGGATGGAGATTGTCGACGAGATTCCAAAAACCGCAGCGGGCAAAATATTGCGCCGCGTGCTCAAGGACCGGCTTGCGGGCTGATCCGATTGCGAATGCAGCCATGTATGACCTGCATGGCAGACATTATTGTGGCGGCATGGCTTTATTGACAAGATGCGTGTAAGAGGCATCTTTGCTGGCGCAGAACCATACCGAGGGTCTCCTCAATGGGCTTTTGCCGCCTGAATTCTTAAGATCCGAGCGCCATAGACGAACTGCAAGCGTTTCAACGTATCGTCGAAACGCTTTGACGACCCGATACAAACAGGAACATTCGATGCCCCGCAAAGCTATTCTGGCTGCTTTCGCCGACCGACTTGTCATGCCCGATCTCAGATGGATGCCGGATGAACGGTTGACGCCGTCGCGGTTGCGCATCGAATTGCTGTCTGGATTGACCGTGGCACTGGCCCTTGTCCCAGAGGCGGTGGCCTTTGCCTTTGTCGCCGGGGTGCATCCGCTGGTCGGGCTTTACGCAGCGTTTCTGGTCGGGTTGATTACCGCGCTGATCGGCGGTCGTCCGGGGATGATTTCGGGCGCGACCGGGGCGTTGGCGGTTGTCATGGTGGCCCTCGTGGCACAGCACGGGGTCGAGTACCTGTTTGCCACTGTGGTCCTGATGGGCTTGCTGCAGGTGTTTGCCGGAATCATGCAATGGGGCAAGTTTATCCGCCTCGTGCCGCACCCGGTGATGCTGGGCTTTGTCAACGGTCTGGCGATCGTGATCTTTCTTGCACAGATGGGTCAATTCAAGGTGCCGGGCAGCATGGAAAACACCGGACACGGCGTTTCAGGCGGCGAATGGCTGAGTGGTATGCCGCTTTATCTCATGCTTGGGCTCGTGGCGCTGACCATGGCAATCATCTGGATCATGCCGCGCATCACACGGGTAATCCCTGCACCGCTTGCCGGTATCGGTGTCGTCGCAGGGCTGGTGATTGCGATGGGTCTGGATGTGCCTCGTGTTGGCGATCTCGCGTCTATTCAGGGTGGCTTGCCGTCATTTCATATCCCGATGGTGCCTCTGACGCTCGAAACTTTTGAAATCATCCTGCCTTATGCGATCATTCTCGCCGCCATTGGCCTGATTGAAAGCTTGCTGACACTGAACCTTGTGGGCGAAATGACCGGTAAGCGTGGCGGCGCGTCGCAAGAATGTATTGCGCAGGGTGTAGCCAACACCGTCACCGGCTTTTTTGGTGGCATGGGGGGCTGTGCGATGATCGGGCAGTCGATGATCAACGTGAAATCCGGTGGGCGCACCCGCGTCGCCGGAATCGCAGCCGCGGTCTTCCTGTTAATCTTTATTCTGTTCGCCGCCCCGGTGATCGAACTGATCCCGTTGGCCGCATTGGTCGGCGTGATGTTCATGGTGGTGATCGGGACGTTCGCCTGGAACAGCCTGACCATCCTGCGCAAGGTGCCTTTGATGGACGCCTTCGTGATCCTGCTGGTGACCGTTGTAACGGTGATGGAAGACCTTGCGGTTGCCGTGGTCGTCGGTGTCATCGTCAGCGCGTTGGCCTATGCTTGGAACAACGCGCGTCGCATTCATGCGGTGACACGGGATTCTGTCACCGAAAAAGGGGCCAAGGTTTACGAGATCAAGGGGCCGCTGTTCTTTGGGTCTTCGGAAGGTTTTGTCGAGCTGTTTACCATCGAAGACGACCCTGAAAACGTGATCATTGATTTTGCCGACAGCCGGGTGGTCGATCAATCCGCGCTTCAGGCGATCGAGGCCATTGCCGCGAAATACGCGGCTGCAGGCAAAGAGATCAAGCTGCGCCATCTCAGCCGGGATTGCCACAGGTTGCTGACCAAGGCGGGGCACCTGATCGTGGACAGCGACGATGATCCCGACTACGAACTGGCGGTCGATTATTCCGTGCGCACTGGGATTCTGGGCGGGCACTGACACGCCCAAAGAAATACATGTCTTTTAGGTGCCGCCCCATAACAGTGGGGCGACACTTTGCTTTTGCCGCTATGCTCCGGGCATCGCCATCTTGCGGCTTATCTGACCTGATGGTTCGTGAAGCTCGTCCGAGACAAATGCGAAACCGACATGTTCATAGAATGGGCGGCCGATTTCGTTGTCGCGAAACACATCGACGGTCAACGGGCCTTTGAGTTGTGCGGCATAGGTCACGAGCGCTTTGCCATAGCCCAGCCCATGACGCGCTGGATCAAGAAACAGGCCGCCGATGTCATTGCCAAGCAGGGCGATGAAACCGATGACGTGGCCATTCTCTTCCAGCACGTAGGTTTCCGCCTTGGGAACATAGATGTGTCGAATGGCCTGTTCCAGTTCGGCAACAAAGTCATCAGAGAGGAAGGGATGCGCCACCGCATTGGCATTTCGCCAAGCCACCATGACGGGTTCAATATCATCCTTGCGATAGGCGCGGATCGAAATGTTGGGAGTCTTCATTGGGTGATCCTTGTTAGCGTTGATTGAGTTGCGCGCGCACGACGGCCCCGCCCAACCGCGACAAGCGGTAAGGTTGGCCTTTTGTCGAAAGTACGAACCGGCGTTTTCTCAACCGACGGAAAACTTCATACGTGCAGTCGGTCAGAATATGACCCTGACGTGTAAAGCAGGTGATGTCTCTTATCTTGCCATTATCGCTGCGCTCATAGTGGATGGATCCACCAAGGGCGAGTTCATGCAAAACACGCTGTTCGTGCTTTGATATGTTCAAAGGAGTGTCTCGATTTCATGAGAGTACAGTCACAGGGCCGCTCAGCGTTGCGCGTGAGGGTCCTTGTTGTGTCCGTCATTCCTGATGTTTCGTGAAAGATCAGGAACGGGCGATTGCCCGGGTCTCTAACATAAAATCTCCATTGCCCGAGACACTCTGTTCTCGGGATGCGCTTCACATAGGCGTCTGTGCCGCAATTCTCAAGTCTTCAGGATGCTACTTTGCACAAACTGTCATCCAGCGATCACATGTGAGATCGGCGTAGCATCTGCTGTGTTGATCGAGGTCACAGTCTGTGCAGATCAGTCATCCGGTCGTACCAGTTCGAAAAGCTCGGTCACATGGCTGTAGTCGCGGTACCCCAGCCGCGCGAGGGGCTGGAACGTGGTGATATCAAACCGCCCATCGCGAATACAGTCGTCCCGCATGTGGATGCCAACAACTTCGCCCAACACCAGCCGATTGGATTCACCAGGCAGTTCGACGATCTGGGTGAGCTTGCATTCAAGTGATGCCGGTGCGCCCTGCACCCGTGCGCAGGGGATGGTTTCGCATTCGACTGCTGTCAGGCCCGCGGCGCTGAACTCGTCGACCTCTTTTTCGGCGCCTTTTGAGGTGATGTTCATCGCATCGCGCGCGGTGTATTCGACGATATTGACGCAGAACACCCCGGTTTCCGCGATATTTGCGACGCTGTCCTTGGTGCCGTTCTGATCTGGTTTGCTGCCCGTAGACGAAAACATCACCTGCGGTGGCACATAGGCAATCGCATTGAAGAACGAATAGGGCGCGAGGTTGTTGGTCCCGTCTGCGGCGCGACTCGAAATCCAGCCAATAGGGCGGGGCGTGACGATGGCATTGAACGGGTTATGGGGCAGGCCGTGACCGTCTTGGGGGCGATAGAACATGGGGTTACTCCGACTGTTTGCCCCAGACCTAGCGGCGTGTTAGGGCGAATTCCACCACATACCGCCGTTGGGATGATCGCGTGATAGAGCTTAGACCGGAAACCGGGGAGGATTGGTGGGAAGTCGAGGCGCTCTATGATCTCTGCTTTGCACCGGGGCGCGAGGCGCTGTCCTCCTACCGATTGCGCGATGACATTCCGCCAGTTTCCGGACTGTCGCTGGTGGCCCGTGACGAGGCGAGAATACTCGCCGGTGCGATCCGATTCTGGCCTGTGCGGGTTGGCAACGTGGCCGCACTTTTGCTGGGCCCTGTTGCGGTCCACCCGACCCACCAAGGCGAAGGGCTGGGGGGGGTATTGATCCGCGACGGGCTTGCCGCCGCCAAAACCAGTGGTTGGGAACGCGTGCTGTTGGTGGGCGATCGCCCGTATTATTCGCGGTTTGGATTTGAGCCGCTGACCGGCGTGGTGATGCCGCCCCCCACAAACCCCGAACGGGTGTTAGGGCAGGCGATCCGCGCAGGCGCGTGGGACGGGGTTCAGGGCGACGTCACGCGGTGGACAGACGCCTGACATTGAAAATCGCTGCCAGAATGCCAATCTTGTGATCACGCGCTACAGGAGCCGTGATGACAGATATTGAGATCGTCGAAGCCGTGGACGTCGAGGCAGAACTGGATCGGCTGGCCGCGCAATACCGGGCCGCCAGCGGTATCGGGGTGCGGGCGCTTAACCTGCTTGGCGGCAAGGCCGAATCCCTCTTGGAGCGCTTACCCGCGCCAGTCCGCGACAATCTGGGCGATGCGACCCAACGGGCGTTGACCCTTGCAATGCAGGCGGCGCAGTCAACCCGCAGCGCGGTGCCGGACCAGAAGCCGTGGGTTAATACCGCTGTGACAACCGCCATGGGGGCCGCTGGCGGGTTCGGCGGTTTGCCAACCGCTTTGATGGAGCTCCCTGCAACCACAACGGTCTTGCTGCGCGCGATTCAGGGAGTGGCAGCCGAGCATGGTTTTGATCCTTCTGCCGAGAACGTGCAGTTTGACTGTATCCGGGTATTTGCTGCCGCAGGGCCGCTGGCCTCGGATGATGGGGCCGATCTGGGGTTTGTTTCTCTGCGCCTCACGTTGAGTGGTGGTGCGATGCATAAGCTGATCGCGACGGTCGCGCCGAAACTCGCTACCGTGCTCGGGCAAAAGCTGGCCACGCAGACTGTACCGGTGCTGGGTGCAGTTGCAGGCGCGACAACCAACTATGTCTATACCAGCTATTATCAGCAGATTGCGCATGTGCATTTCGGATTGCGACGGTTGGCGATCGACGGAGACATCGCCGAGAATGAACTGGTCACCAAACTTAGCCAGCGCATGCAAGGTCGTCTTTCCTGACCGATGTCCGATCCTTCCTAGGTTTCAACGCTACGTTCAGACTACTCAGCCGCCGACTTGCCACTTGTTAAGCGCCGGAAAATTTCGCGCAGGTCGTGGCATATCTGCTGCTTTGTCCGGAATCAGAGCAACTGAATTGAGTTGCCTTGTTGCCCCTCTGGTTGTGAATGCGATAACGCAGGTCAACGTGTCGCATAGGGACGGAGACTGGGGTTGCCTGAACCAAGCGAATCCGACGGCACACGCCAGTGAACCAGTTGGGTATTTTCTCCGGGATGTCCAATGGCGGCCCGATTGCCAGTATGGGCCGCAGGTATCAGTGCCCCAAAATCGCAAGGACTGATCCGACGAGGGACATATGGGAGAATACGAAAAGGCAGAGCTGATCGCGATATGCCGTGAAAAGCTGCTGCTGAATGGTCTGGCTGTGCATGTCGAACAGGATTTTGACAGGGTGCCCCAGATCATCGAAACGATTGGCAAACCTTACCTGACGCCGAAGATGTCGCCATTCTTCAATGATTTTACCGGCGAAAACTGTTTTTGGCTTCGGCTTGAAAAGGACGGAGAGATTGTTGCCGTTGCAGGCGCGCGGCTGGATGACCTGGGTGAAGGCAGCATTACGGAATACTGGCGACGCACCATGCGCCGGCAATATGGCAATGGCGAGATCGAGATGGTGACACGGGTTGCGCCGCCGCTCGAGCAGGATCTCAAGGGGCGGTTGTGCTACTTTGGCGATCTCCATTTTTCGCGCGCGGCGGGTCGATCACTCAAGACGGTGCGCCGCTTTGTCTTGATCGGACATATGATCTCGGCGCTAAAGTGGAATCCGGACTGGACCTATGCGTTCCTGCGCGAAGACGATGTGCGCCGTGGTGGGAGCTATCACTATGGATTCAACCGCTATATACCGGATGCCCAATTCTGGGTCGATCCTCCGGCGCCGCGGGAAAACACCGAGTATTGCGTGATGACCAACCGTCGTGATCTGGCCTATATGGCCGAGTCCTTCATACGGTCACCGGAGCGGCTTTGAGTAGCTGATGATCACATCGCCGTCGGTTTCCGAAATGACCGGCAACAGCAACCGGATATAGTCGAGACGAATTTGCTCGGCATGGCCGGGTGCCAGCACGTTCAGCGCCTCTTCGGTCAGAACAGGTTGGCCCTCGGCGGCTGTGCGATAGTCGCGCAAAAGGCGCTTTTGCAGATCGCTGTCGCGGACCTCATCCAACGCAAATTGCAGGGATTTCTTGTCGGCAACGCCGAGTGTTCGTGCAGAGAGGCTGCTGCTTCCCATCCGCAACACCTCTATCCTGCTCGACCGGCCACTGGGCGCCTTGTATAAATCAAACCACTCGACAATCTTGTCAAAGCCGCTCAGTTGCCTGCCATATTTGAACCAGCGCAACATCATGTCATCGACCGTGGGTTCCTGACCACGCATCGTTGCGGCTTCGCGGAGGCTTCCGGCGATCTGATCAAAGAATTTCAGCGCCTGATCCGTGATCGGACCATCAGTTCCCAGATCGGTAACGTCAAACGGTTGCGATGTGCTGCCAGCCAGATAGGCGAGGGATACTTCGAGCTCGCGGGCCAGCTTGACGGAAATGTCCCAGCTTGGCGACGCCTTGGTACTGAGCATGGTTGATATGTAATTTGGGCTCATATCCAACGCACGGGATAGTCGCGCGCGGTTGCCGCCATATTTCTTGGATGCGTCGATGGCGCTGGCAATGCGGTCGTGAAAAACACTCATGGCAGCTCTTATTTTATCCGTACAAAATATAGGCCGATCGTATAATATACCGACTTTGCCGCAACCCGAGAATGCAGATTACGTAACGTTAAGAAAGACCGCGTCGTGCGGTCTAAATTCGCGATCGGATCGCTGATCTGGCGATCTTACGGGCCTTTTGTTGCTCGCGCAGAAAGACAAAGAGACCGGAGCTGACAATCATCGCCATGCCAGCCCAGACCGCGAGGTCAGGCAGCTCGGCCCAGAAAAACCAGCCCCAGAACACCGCCATCGGCATCAGAACGTATTCAAAGGGGGCCACCGTTGCGACATCCGCCAACCGATAGGCCTGCGCCAGACAATAACCGATGACCGCCGAGTTTAGCCCAAGCCCGATCAGAACGCCCCAGTCCCCGGACGCGGGCCAGACCCAGGCCCGCAACAGAAATATAATGCTGGCATTGTCGCTGCCCTCTGCAAAGCGCCCGTCGCCAGCGACCATCCAGAACCCCAGCGACACCAGAATGAAAATCACCTGAATATATACAGACAGGGCCGATGCTTTGCTGGTTGCGCCAAGCTTGCGTGTCATCAGTTGCAACAGTGCATAGGTCAGCGCGGCAAAGACCGGGAGCAGCAGGACGAGACGGTCCGTTTCAGGACCAGTGCTGCTTGCCCAGGGGCGCTGCATGATCAGCACCCCGGCGAATCCGACCAGAACGGCACCGATACGCAATGGACCGACCTTTTCGCCGAGGATCGGGATGGACAGCACGGTGATGAACAGCGGCGCGGCAAAGAACAGCGCGGTCGCATCCGCCAGCGGGATCACTGCCAGCGCCACGAAAAAGCTCATGTTGGACAGAACCACCATGACGCCGCGCAAGAGATGGAGACCGGGTTGCCGCGTTTTGAGGATGGTCCATCCCCCCTCCATCTGCACCAATGCTAGGCTGAACACCAATCCGATGGCCGACCGGGTGAACACCAACTGATGCAGGGGATACCCACCTGACAACTGTTTGATCAGCATGTCATTGATCGAGATGGCAGCCATTCCGGCAATAATGAATGCAATCCCGGCGGCGGGCCGGTTGTGGATCAATTCTGGCATGTAGCGACTCCCGGCGGCGACAGAAAATACCGTGGCCGCAGAGCGAATTGCTATCACAGCGGGGTGTTTTGTCCATCCCAACCCCCTGCACAGGCGCGCAATGGGCTGTGCATTCGGGCTCTGGTCGCGGCCCGTTTACGGGGATACTGTCGCGCAGTTCAAAACGCATGGCAGTGGAGAGATCATGTCAGTCATACTGTCCATCAAGAACCTGCAAAAGACATATGATGGTGGGTTTCAGGCCCTCAAAGGGGTCAGTCTCGATATTGAGCAGGGCGAGATTCTGGCGTTGCTTGGCCCAAACGGCGCGGGCAAGACCACGCTGATCTCCACAGTTTGCGGGATCACCACGCCAACCGGCGGAAACGTTACCGTTGGTGGCTATGACATCATAACCGAATTCCGGGGCGCACGCTCGCTGATCGGGCTGGTGCCGCAAGAAGTGAACCTCCAACCATTCGAGACGGTCATGAATTCGGTGCGGTTCTCTCGCGGGCTATTCGGCAAGCCGCGCGATGACGCATATCTTGAAAAAATCCTGCGCACGCTGAGCCTGTGGGACAAGAAGGACAACCAGATCACCACCCTGTCCGGCGGTATGAAGCGCCGGGTGTTGATCGCCAAGGCGCTCAGCCACGAGCCGCGCGTGTTGTTTCTGGACGAACCCACAGCCGGTGTGGATGTAGAGCTGCGCAAGGATATGTGGGACACCGTCGCCCAGCTCAAGGCGGATGGGGTCACAATCATCCTGACCACCCATTACATCGAAGAGGCCGAGGCAATCGCCGACCGGATCGGCATAATCACGCGCGGCGAATTGGTGCTGGTCGAGGAAAAGGCTGCGCTGATGGCGCGGATGGGTCGGAAGCAGATCGAGGTACAGTTGACCAAATCGCTGCAATCGATCCCTGCAGAGCTGGAAAGTTATGCATTGGAGCTGTGCAACGATGGGGAGGGTCTGATTTACACCTATGACGTTCACGGCCCGCGCACCGGAATTACCGGATTGCTGAACAGTATCGCGGCCGCCGGGTTGACCCTGCGCGATGTTCAGACCCGGCAAAGCAGCCTTGAGGATATCTTTGTCGATCTGGTGAAGGGAGAGCCATCATGAACATGTCCGCTGTCGGAGCGATCTACCGTTTTGAAATGATGCGCTTCTTTCGCACTTTGATGCAAAGCTTCCTGTCGCCGGTCTTGTCTACGTCACTCTATTTCGTGGTGTTCGGCGCGGCCATCGGCAGTCGCATCCAAGAGGTCGAAGGCGTCAGCTATGGGGCGTTCATCGTGCCCGGTTTGGTGATGCTGTCCGTAATCACGCAGGGCATATCCAATGCGGCCTTTGGCATCTATTTTCCCAAGTTCACTGGCACCATCTATGAATTGCTGTCCGCGCCGGTCAACTTTTTCGAAATCGTGATGGGCTTTGTCGGGGCGGCCGCGACCAAGGCGCTGTTCATCGGTGTGGTGATCCTGTTGACCGCGTCGCTGTTTGTCGACCTGACCATTCAGCACCCGATCGCGATGGTGTTGTTCCTGCTATTGACCTGTCTCAGTTTTGCGTTGATGGGATTCATCATCGGGATCTGGGCGGGAAATTTTGAACAGCTGCAATTGGTGCCCCTGTTGATCGTGACGCCGTTGATCTTTCTGGGTGGGTCGTTCTATTCGATCTCGATGCTGCCGCCGATCTGGCAGACGATCACGTTGTTCAATCCGGTGGTCTACCTGATTTCAGGCTTTCGCTGGTCGTTCTTCGGAACCGCCGATGTGCCGGTTGGTCTGAGCCTGTTGGCGATCGCCGGGTTTACCGTGCTTTGCGTGACGGTGATCTGGTGGATCTTCAAAACTGGTTGGCGCATTCGGAGCTAGGTCTGCAACCCACGCGGTTGTTACTGTCGCGCGAAGTGGCAATTTTGCCCGACGTTGCGTGAATTGCGGGTAGGGCGCGGATCTGTTCGGGACGACATCTTGTTTGTCGGGGGGAGGCATTCTACATCGATTGCATGAACTTTCGCATCCCCTTCCGCAAAAAGTCTCCTCTGGTCTCTGTCGTCCGGTTGCACGGGGCGATTGGCATGGCCGGGCGACGGTCGCTTAGCGATCACGCCCTCGCACCGATCCTCGAAAAGGCGTTCCATCGCGGCAAGCCCGACATGGTAGCACTCGAGATCAACTCGCCCGGTGGCTCTCCGGTGCAGTCCTCGCTGATCGGCGCTCGTATCCGGCGGCTATCCGAGGAAACCAAGGTCCCCGTGGTCGCCTTTGTCGAAGACGTCGCCGCATCGGGCGGCTATTGGCTGGCTGCGGCGGCGGATGAAATCTGGGCTGATGAAAGCTCGGTGGTCGGGTCCATCGGCGTGATTTCCGCCGGGTTCGGCGCACAGGTGTTTCTGGCACGACAGGGGATCGAGCGGCGGGTCTATACCGCTGGGAAATCAAAATCCATGCTCGACCCGTTCCGCCCGGAAAACGAAGAGGATGTCGCCCGTCTGCGTGTCCTGCTCGGTGATATCCACGACAATTTCATTGCCCATATCAAGGCCCGCCGCGGGCACAAGCTGGATACCACCAAGGATCTGTTCACCGGCGAAATCTGGCTGGCGCGGCGCGCGACTGATCTAGGCCTGATCGATGGCGTCGGACATCTGAAACCCAAGATGAAGGCCCGGTTTGGCGACAAGGTAAAATTCCGGCGCCACGAAATACGCCGCCCGTTTCTGTCCCGTTTCGGCGCGCAGATCGTAGACGATGCGGTTTGCGGCATCGAGGAGCGCGCCGCCTTTGCGCGTTTTGGTCTCTGATTTGATCATCAAGATCGTCACCTTGTTCCTGATCGGCATGGGTGTGCTTGCCATGTTTGGCAAACTGCGCCTGCCGGGCAGCCGGCGGCTGGCTTCGGCTAAGTGCCCGTCCTGCGGCCGGTACCGTATCGGCAAAGGGCCATGTTCCTGCGGCCATGGAGGGCGCGGATGACTCCCTGGCTGTTGTCGATGTTGGGGCTGGTCATTCTGCTGATGGCAGGAGACGCCTTGGTGCGCGGGGCCGTGAACCTCAGCCTGCGGCTGGGTGTTCCGGCGCTGATTGTCAGCCTGACGATCGTGGCCTTTGGGACATCGGCGCCTGAATTGCTGATTGCGATCAGCGCGATCCAGGACAATGCACCGGGCATCGCACTTGGTAACGTGGTCGGATCGAACACCGCCAACATCCTGCTGGTGCTTGGTATACCGGCGATGATGACGACCTTGCACACCAGCGAATGTGACAGCCGTAAAACCTATGTCTTCATGATCGCCGCTTCGGTTGTTTTCATCGCGCTCGCGTTCTGCGGTACGTTTACGCTTGGCAGCGGGTTGATCCTGTTGGCGCTGCTCGGGTTGGTGCTGTTTGACATGATGCGCGAAGCCCGCGCCCACCGCCGCTGCGGTGTTCCCGATGGGATTGTAGATATCGATGAGGCCGATCCTGACATGCCCTATTGGCGCGTCGGCCTCTATCTGCTCTTGGGTCTGATCGGCTTGCCGCTTGGCGCGCATCTGTTGGTCGAAAACGCGTCGCTGATCGCGCAGGAATACGGTGTCAGTGACACGGTGATCGGGTTGACGCTCGTGGCGGTGGGAACATCGCTGCCGGAACTGGCAACCACGGTCATGGCAGCGCGAAGGCGGCAGGCAGACGTGGCACTTGGCAATGTCATCGGGTCGAACATGTTCAACCTGTTGGCGATTGTGGGTATCGCCACATTCTTTGGCGATATTCCAGTTGATCCCGAGTTCTTGCGAATGGATCTTTGGGTTATGCTGGGCGCGTCGTTGTTGTTGATCCCGTTTGTATTCTTCCACGTGAACATGACGCGCATCTGGGGCATTGCTCTGACCGCGCTCTATGCGGTTTACATCATCGCGATATTGATCTGACGAAGAGAACCCGCATGTCACGCAGTCTCGTCACCGGAGCAGGAAAACGACTTGGGCGCGCGATGGCGCTGTATCTTGCTGCACGCGGGTATGACGTCGCGGTACACTATGCGCATTCGGCTGACGAGGCAGATGCTGTCGTTTCCGAGATCAAGGCGATGGGGCAGGCCGCCGTCGCACTCAAGGCGGACCTGCTGGACGAAGCCCAGTCGACTGCGTTGCTGCCAGCCGCAGCAGAGGCCCTAGGCGGGCCCGTGACCTGTCTGGTCAACAATGCATCAATCTTCGAGTACGATTCCCTCCAGAGCGCCACGCGTGAAAGCTGGGATCGGCATATGGGCAGCAACTTGCGCGCCCCGTTCGTGCTGACACAGGCGATGGCAGAACAGCGGTTGGTTCCTGCGATCGACGACGCCGGGGAACCAATGGCCTCGGGTCTGATTGTGAACATGATCGACGAGAGGGTGCGCAAGCTGACGCCCGAGTTCATGACCTACACATTGGCCAAGATGGGACTTTGGGCATTGACCCAAACGTCGTCCCGCGCGCTTGCCCCGGCCATTCGTGTAAATGCGATCGGACCCGGCCCGACCCTGCAGGGAGAGCGCCAGTCCGGCGCGCACTTTGCCGCACAGCGGGCGGCGACGATTCTTGAACGCGGAGCAAACCCGAACGATATTACTGCTGCCTTGGGCTACTTTCTGGATGCTCCTGCGGTGACAGGTCAGTTGCTTTGCGTAGATGGCGGGCAGCACCTTGGCTGGCGCACTCCGGACGTTCTGGGGGTGGAATGACGGTCTCGCTTGACGCAAGTTTTGCACCGATCACCTGGATGTTACGTTTCTGATACAAATTTGTGTTGAATATCATTAACTTGCGTCGCGCCGTAAAAAGTTTCGTTGTATTTCAACGGCTTAAATATCTGCCTAAAAATTAGACAATTCGGCGAAATCAGCCGAAACTAAGGGAAATATCCCGATCCCCGAAAGATATCATCAGACTTATCCACACAATCAGTGGATTTGTTAGGGGTTGATCCGTCCGGGTCAAGATTGCAGCCAGACGCAGAGAATCATAAGTATGCCCAATGACAGACGAGATCGAACATACTGCGACTCCGGTGCCAACCGGGCATGCCCGAATTCAAGGGTATCTGAAGACGCTTGATACCTCGCCCGGCGTTTACCGGATGCTGGATTCCGAAAGCCGTGTTCTTTATGTGGGCAAGGCGCGCAATCTGAAAGCGCGGGTGTCCAACTATTCCCGACCCAGTGCGGCGCACAGTGGGCGGATCGACCGGATGATCCGCGAAACCGCCAGCATGATGTTTCTGACCACCCGTACAGAGACCGAGGCATTACTGCTTGAGCAGAACCTGATCAAGCAGCTAAAGCCGAAATACAATGTGCTCCTGCGTGACGACAAAAGCTTTCCCAACATTCTTGTGGCGCGCGATCACGCCTTTCCGCAGATCAAGAAACATCGGGGAGCCAAGAAGGAAAAGGGCACTTACTTCGGTCCGTTTGCAAGTGCGGGCGCGGTCAACCGAACGCTGAACCAGCTACAAAAGGCGTTCCTGTTGCGCAACTGTTCGGACGCGATGTTCGAAGGTCGCACGCGGCCATGCCTCTTGTATCAGATCAAGCGATGCTCCGCGCCTTGCGTCGGACTGATCTCTGAAACCGATTATGTCGAAAGCGTCCGTGACGCTGAGCTTTTCCTGTCCGGCCGATCCACGCGAGTGCAGGAGGAGTTGGCCGAACAGATGGCTGCGGCCTCGGACGCGATGGAGTTTGAACGCGCCGCCGCGCTTCGCGATCGCATTCGGGCGCTGACGCAAGTGCAGTCCACGCAAGGCATCAACCCGCGCGGCGTGGCCGAGGCGGATGTCATCGCCTTGCACATGGATGGCGGGCAGGCCTGTGTTCAGGTGTTCTTTATCCGCGCCAATCAGAACTGGGGTAATCGCGACTTTTACCCGCGTGTCGGGCCGGATGTGTCCGCCGCCGAGGTGATGGAAGCGTTTGTCGGCCAATTCTATGACAACAAGGAACCGCCGCGCCAACTGATCCTGTCCGATGCAATTGAAAATGTCGATCTGATGGCCGAGGCCCTGACGGGCAAGGCAGGCCGCAAGGTCGAGATTCTGGTACCTCAGCGCGGTGAAAAGGCCGAACTGATATCAGGCGCATTGCGCAATGCACGCGAGTCGCTGGCGCGTCGGATGTCCGAGAGCGCCACGCAGGCAAAACTGTTGCGGGGACTGGCCGAGGCCTTTGATCTGGATGCACCGCCCGAGCGGATTGAGGTTTACGACAACAGCCACATCCAGGGGACCAACGCGGTTGGCGCAATGATAGTGGCGGGGCCAGATGGGTTCATGAAGAACAGCTATCGCAAGTTCAACATCAAGGGCGATGATCTGACGCCCGGCGATGACTTTGGCATGATGAAAGAAGTTCTACACCGCAGGTTTGCGCGGCTATTGAAAGAAGACCCGGAACGGAACAAGGGACACTGGCCTGACTTGTTGCTGATTGACGGCGGGGCCGGGCAGGTCAGCGCGGTTGCCGAGATCATGCGGACCCACGGGGTTCAGGACATTCCGATGGTGGGCGTGGCCAAAGGTGTCGACCGCGACCATGGCAAGGAAGAGTTTCACCGCACCGGGGCGCGTCCCTTTGCATTGCAGCGCAATGATCCAGTGCTGTATTTCGTACAACGTTTGCGGGACGAGGCGCACCGCTTTGCCATCGGCACCCACAGGGCCAAGCGGGCCAAGGCCGTGGGCGCAACACCGCTGGACGAAGTGCCCGGCGTCGGAGCAACGCGCAAGCGGGCACTGCTCGCGCATTTCGGCAGCGCCAAGGCGGTGAGCCGCGCCAATCTGAACGACCTGAAAGCAGTAGATGGTGTTTCCAACAGCCTTGCCGAAATCATCTATGATTTCTTTCACGACAAGGGGTAACTTGTCGCCGCGCTTGGGATCGGTGTTTTCCGCCGGTGATCGGCGTTTGGACTGAACATACACTTTTATGTTCCAAATCCGCGATGTAGGGTTCGGGAATGACTTGGAACCTGCCAAATATCCTGACAATCCTGCGGCTGCTCGCGGCACCGGGGCTTGCCGTCATGTTCCTATATTTCCAACGGCCCTACGCGGATTGGTTCGCGCTGCTGTTGTTTGTCAGCGCATCCCTCACGGATTGGGTCGACGGGTACCTCGCCCGCGCGTGGAAGCAGGAGACCAAGATTGGTGCGATGCTGGACCCGATTGCCGACAAGGCCATGGTCATTATCGCGCTGATGGTAATCGTTGGATATTCGTCGATGTCGCCCTGGCTGGTACTGCCGGCGACCGTGATCCTGTTTCGCGAGGTTTTTGTATCGGGGCTGCGCGAGTATCTTGGGGACACGGCGGGCACGCTCAAGGTAACCAACCTCGCCAAGTGGAAGACAACCGCACAGATGGTTGCCATTGCCGTGTTGTTCTTGCAGGGCATACTCGAACACTATCTGGGGCTTTCGACCACAGGTTTGGATCCGCAGATGGTTGGTGAAATTCTGAATGGCGATGCTGCGGACTTGCGTGGCTTGCGTTGGAAATCCGCAGCGATGGAATGGACAGGGCGCGCCGGTCTTTGGCTGTTGTGGCTGGCGGCCGCATTAACCTTGCTGACCGGGTTCGACTATCTGCGCAAGGCATTGCCGTTTCTCAAGGAGGTGCGCTGATGGATGTTCTGTATTTTGCATGGGTGCGCGAGCGGATTGGTCTGCCGCGTGAAAAGGTCGAAACCAGTGCGACCACCGTGGCCGAATTGGTGGCGGAGCTGAGCAACCGCGAGGAACGCTATGCAATTGCGTTTTCCGACCTGAGCGCCTTGCGTGTCGCCATCGATCAGGAACTCGCCGACTTTGATGCGCCGATTGCGGATGCGCGCGAGGTGGCGTTCTTTCCGCCAATGACCGGAGGCTAGGCGATGCGCGTAAGCGTGCAAGAAGCTCCATTTGACCTTGCTGCCGAGCTGCATGGCTTTGGAGGCGACGGTATGGGAGCAATCGTAACCTTTACCGGCGTCGTGCGGGACAACGCACAGGGCAATCTGGTGGCGATGGAGATTGAGCATTATCCCGGCATGACCCAGAGTGCGCTGACCCAGATCGCAACCGACGCGATAGAACGCTGGTCATTAGGGGATGTGCTAGTGATTCACCGGCACGGGCGTTTGAAACCGGGAGAGCAGATCATGATGGTCGCCACCGCCTCGCGCCACCGCAAGGATGCCTTTGAGGCCGCAGAATTCCTGATGGATTATCTGAAATCCCGCGCGCCGTTCTGGAAAAAGGAAATCACCGGTGGCGGTGCGGATTGGGTCGCGGCGCGTGACGAAGACGAGGCGGCGCTGGATCGCTGGTAGCGGCGTGCCTGCTTTACCCCATCCGGCCGCGCAACTCTTCGGCCTCAAGGCGGGCATCACGCAATCCGTCCATTGCTGCGCTCAGTTCCGCCTCGGTTTGGGACAGCTGGTTGGTCAATTCGGATTCACGCTGCTGTAGATAGGTGATCGCCTGATCGCGGGTTTCTTCGGCCTCGTGCAATTCCTGGCTCATCCGGTCGAGATCGGCGACATCGCTCTGTTTCACGCGGGTAAAACGGTGGACCAGCCAGTTTGCGAACCAGCCTGCCGCAAAGGCGACAAACAGGATGATGGCCGTGGCAATGATGAACTCAGTTCTGTTCATTTTCTGATCCTTGTTCGTCGTCGCTGGATTCTTCGGTCTCGGCCGCATCCTCGTCAGCGTTGGCGTTTTCCGCAGCAGATTGTTCTGCCACCGCTTCGAGGGTGGTCTGCTTTTCCTTGATCGGCTCTGGCCGGATCAAACGGAATTCGATGCGCCGATTGGCTTCGCGACCGGCCTCGGAATCGTTGCTTTCGATCGGGTTGGCTTCACCATAACCGACAGCGACATAGGTCGAGGTCAAAACCCGACGCGCACGCAGCTCGTTCAGCACCGATTGCGCCCGCGCCTGGCTAAGCTGCTGGTTCATGCTTTCACGGCCCTGACTGTCCGTGTGCCCCTGAATTTCCAGCCGGATTTCACCGCAGGCTTTCAGCACGTCGGCAATATCGTTCATCGTATCCAGCGATTCGGCTGCGATGGTGGCAGACCCCGGTTCGAACTGAATCTTGTTGATCGCCTGGATCTCGGCCAGTTCTGCTTCGCAGACATCCGGGTCGGGCGGCACGTCAACCGGTGGCGGCGGAGGCCGATAGGTGACATCGATGCTATAGGTTTCTGCTTCGCCCAGCTTGTCCGACAACAGGCCCGAGATCGAGGCGTTGGCGTCGTCGCGGGTGCTGACGCCGCGCAGTTCGACTTTTTCAGGCGTGACGATCACAGCGCCATTGTTGAGAAGTGCCAGTGCCTCAAGCCCCGACAGAACCCGGATGGGCCAGTCCTGCGGCAGGTCACTGACCAGCCGCGTTGCAGTATAGACCACGTCCGAGCCAAACCGTGCCTTGGCATAGCTGTCCACGGCCTGTCGCAGGGTCTCGTCACTCAGCCGGCCACGCAGCTGTACCAGCCCTTCAGGGCTGAGCGTGGCAACAAACTCGGGTGGGCCGGACGGTAGATCTCCGGGAGGTTCGGGCAGGACCGCATGCAGCGCAAAGACATCAGGCAATTCGGTTTCAAGCTCGCCCACGACCCGATCAAACACTGCCGCATTGATACCTTGCGCGGCAACCAATGTGATATCTGCATCTGCGATTGTCACTGATCCGCCGCCCAGCTCGGCCAAGGCGCCAATCGCCAGTTCGCTGGCGCGGGACCATTGTGGCGATGGAACACCCATCCCGATGGTACAGCGATCATTGCCCGACAGGCCTGCGCGAAAGGCGGCATTTAGAATGCGGTCTCGTGATTTCTCGTTTTCGGCGGAGCACGCATCAAAGCGTGCGCCGTCCTCGTCGATCAGAAAACGCATGGTAAAGGGCGTGATGACCGGACGGGGCGCGGCGATATCCATCGACATGCGAAGTCCCGGTGGCGCTGCGCGGGTGAGTTCCTTTTCCAGTGCGGCGCGGGCCTCGGCGCTGTCTGATATCGCCGTGATCCGCACAAGACCGGCTTCGACAGACAGTTTCGAACGGGGCAGGCGCGACAGGGCGGTCGCGGCAAAGCCAAGGGCATCGTCCCAACCGCGTGGCACGGGATAGGCCGCGGTTTCCAGAAGATCCGTCACCGGCGTGTCGCCAGCGATTTCAGTCAGCCGCTCGATCAGTGCCTCGCGGTCAGTCTGTGCCGGGATCAGGCCGATGATCGAAATGCCGCTGTCGTTGCGAAGAATCTCGGCGGAAAACTGCGGAGCGGCAAGGGCGGCAGTCGGGCGCACATCCATCTGGTTGATGACTCGTGCGGCGTCGACCACGGTGCCGACCCGGCTGATGGCATCAAAGCGTTTTGCCTCGGTTGGAGAGGTGCCGGTCAGGACGACTTGCAGACCATCGGCCTCGACCTCGGCCCAATCATATTCCGCTTCATCAAGGACCCGGCGCACCTCGATCTCGGAACCGTCTTCGATCGCCGTGACTGCAAAGCTGGCCGTAACCAGACACAACGCGCCGCCGATGGCGAATGAAAGCAAGGCAATAAGAAACGGAGATTGGCGCATGGGCGGTGTAGATTTTCCTAGATACCCGGCTGTCATAACGGTCCAAGCGCCGGGGTTCAATCAAGCGAACAGCGCCGCGCAAAAGAAGATGAGCGGAATCAGGCCGGTGTCGCGATTGAGCCGAAACAGGTGAAGCATCCGTTTGTCATCACTCGTATCAAAGCCCCGTAACTGCCATGCCATGTGCCAGCCCATGGCCCACGGCCCGGTCAACGCCAGAATCAGGGCGAGCAGCGAGGCGTTTGGAACGGCCGCATCGACGACGCCAATGGCCATCAACGCGACAACGGCCACAAGGAAATACTTCAGCCAATGCGCGGTGTTGTCGCCAAACAGACGTGCCGTCGATTTCACCCCGATCAGCGCGTCATCCTCGGTATCCTGATGCGCATAGATCGTGTCATAGAACAGGGTCCAGCAGATTCCGGCGAGATAGAGCAGCACGGCTGCCAGCTCGACCTTGCCTGTGTGGGCCGTCCAGGCGAGCAGCGCGCCCCAGTTGAACGCGAGGCCCAGAAAAATCTGCGGCCACCAGGTAAAGCGTTTGGCAAAAGGATAGATCGTGACCAGCAGCAGCGACAGGATACCAAGTGATATCGCCATCCGGTTGAACGTCAGCAAGATACAGAAGGCCAGCAGGGATTGCGCGCACATCCAGATCACCGCGCCCCATACGCTGACCTGCCCAGAGGGGATAGGGCGCGACCGGGTGCGGGCAACCTTTGCGTCAATATCGCGGTCGGTGATGTCGTTCCAAGTACAGCCCGCCCCGCGCATCAGCCACGCCCCGAGAGCACACCCAAGCGCGATCCATGCGTCCTCCCAACGGGGCAACTGATCCGACAGCATGGCCAAGGCCAAACCCCACCAGCACGGGATCAGCAACAGCCATGTGCCAATGGGCCGATCCGCCCGGCTGAGCCGCAGATAGGGCCGCGTGGCTTCGGGTGCGTATCGGTCAACCCAGTTATCGCTGGGCGCGTCGGCGACCTGACCATCTGGCATTGGCGCTTTGCCTTGCATATGTAGTCTCTCATGAACGCGAAAATCAGACTGTTTGTAGAGCAGCCCTTGGGGCAGGGGCAATCGGTTCCTTTAAACCGGGAGCAGGCGCATTACCTATTCGGGGTGATGCGTCAGAGCGCTGGCAATGCCGTACTGTTGTTCAACGGGCGCGATGGCGAATGGCGCGCCACAGTGACCGAGGCGGGCAAGCGAGGCGGTGTCTTGACCTGCGAAGAACAGACACGCGCATTGATGATGCCACCCGATCTGTGGCTGCTGTTTGCCCCGATTAAAAAGGCCCGAACCGATTTCATTGTCGAAAAGGCTGCCGAGATGGGGGCCGCGCGCATCCTGCCTGTGCAGACCGCGTTCACCAATGCCGAACGAATTCGGCAGGATCGGCTGCAGGCTCATGCTGTCGAAGCGGCAGAGCAATGTGGCGGCACCTTTGTGCCCGAGGTTGCGCCCCTGCAAAAACTTGACCGGCTGCTGGCCGACTGGCCCAGCGACCGGCAACTCATGTTCTGCGATGAAGTCGAAGTTGGGGCGAAACTCGGCTTGGCGCCGGGGATCGCCGCGGGTCCGTGGGCGATTCTCATCGGTCCCGAAGGCGGGTTTTCGAACCCCGAACGCGCGCGTTTGGCAGCGATGCCTCAATCTCACGTTGTCAGCCTCGGCCCCCGAATCCTGCGCGCGGATACCGCAGCCGTAGCGGCGATGACCTTGTGGCAACAGGCACTGGGGGATTGGCGGTGAGCTTTATCCGCCCGGAACTGCGTGCCGCCCTCTGGCGGTGGCGCGAGGCTTTGGCCGGAGCGGCGATGATCCTGCTAGGGCTTTGGTGGGTGCTGGGGCCCGGAGGGTTGTTGGGCTGGGTCGGTGGCGCTTTGATGCTCGGTGGGGTGGCGCAGAGCTTTGTCGGCGTGCAAAAGGCTCGGTTCCGCTCGGGCGGTGGCGGGCCGGGCGTTGTGCAGGTGGACGAAGGCCAGATCACCTATTTTGGCCCACTTGGCGGCGGCGCGGTCGCGGTCGCGGATCTGAACAGTATCGTATTGATTCCCGGCGGAAAACCGGCGCATTGGGTGCTGGCGCAATCTGGGCAACCAGAGCTGCAGATACCGGTCAATGCCGAAGGGTCCGAGGCTCTGTTTGATGTCTTTGCGGCGCTGCCGGGTATCCGAACCGAGCGGATGTTGGCGGAACTCCAGAATGGGCCGCTACACCCGGTTGTGATCTGGTCGCGTGGTTCATTGCGCCCCGAACACCAAAGGCTGCATTGACAGCCCGGCGAATTCACCGCACTCCTGACCGCCAAAACATCGACAAAGGTTCGGAGCGTACTCATGTCTATTCCACAGTCCGGCGGCGGACAGATCGAACGTTACGAACAGCTTGCGGAATACCTGGCGGATGGGTGCAAACCCAAGACCGATTGGCGCATTGGCACCGAGCATGAAAAGTTTGGCTACTGCAAGGATACGCTTTTGCCGATTCCTTACGAAGGGAAACGGTCGGTCAGGGCGGTTCTGGAAGGGCTACGTGATGCGCATGGTTGGTCGCCAGTCGAAGAAGGTGGCAACCTAATCGGGCTGGAAAAGGACGGCGCCAATGTCTCGCTCGAACCGGGTGGGCAGTTGGAGCTGTCCGGAGCACCACTGGAAACCATTCACGAGACCTGTGACGAGGTGAACGAACACCTGCGCGAAGTGAAAGACGTGGCCGACAAGGTTGGTGTTGGCTTTATCGGGCTGGGGGCTGCCCCGGTCTGGTCGCACGAGCAAATGCCGCTGATGCCCAAGGGTCGGTACAAGTTGATGGACGGCTACATGCAAAAGGTGGGCACTATGGGCACTACCATGATGCGCCGCACCTGTACCGTGCAGGTCAATCTCGATTTCGCATCCGAGGTGGATATGGTTCAGAAACTGCGGGTGGCCATTGCCTTGCAGCCTGTGGCAACGGCGCTGTTTGCCAATTCACCGTTTCTGGATGGCAAGCCGAACGGGCATAAGTCCTGGCGCTCGCGGGTGTGGCGCGATCTGGATGCGGACCGTACCGGCATGGTGCCCTTTGTGTTCGAAGATGGGTTCGGCTTTGAACGCTGGGTGGAATACGCACTCGATGTGCCGATGTATTTTGTCTATCGCGATGGCGAATATATCGACGCGCTTGGCCAGTCTTTCCGCGACTTTCTGCGGGGCGAGCTGCCGGCATTGCCCGGGGAAAAACCGCAGCTATCGGATTGGGCAGACCATCTGACCACGCTGTTCCCCGAGGCGCGGATCAAGAAGTTCATCGAAATGCGCGGCGCTGATGGTGGGCCGTGGCGCCGTTTGTGCGCTCTGCCTGCGTTCTGGGTTGGGTTGATGTATGATCAGGCTGCGCTGGACGCGGCGTGGGACATCGCCAAGGACTGGGACAGCGAAATCCGTCAGGCGCTGCGTGTCGCCGCGAGCGAGCAGGGCTTGCAGGCCCGCGTCGGGGACATCCAGATGCACGAGCTTGCACGCGAAGTGGTGGCAATTGCCAACGCCGGATTGCAAGCACGGGCGCGGCCGGGGGCGGGGGGCATGGTCCCCGACGAGACCCACTTCCTGAACGCCCTCAAGGAAAGCCTCGAAAGCGGTCAGGTCCCGGCTGACGAACTGCTCTCCCGGTATGAGGGCGACTGGAATGGCGATCTTGACCGGATTTATGCGGATTACAGCTACTGAAACGCACATCAGCCGCAGCTAGATAAAGCTGCGGCTGATGCAATGATAGCCTTTTCCCGAGGCGCAATGTGAAATTCGCCTCGGGCAGGGTCAGGACGTCAGCTGATCGAAATCAGGCCCTGCGGCGTCGCCGTGCGGCAACTGCGCCCAAGCTGCCAATTCCCAACATGAGCATCAGCGCAGTCGCTGGGAGTGGAACCGGTGTGGTGGCGATTTCGCCTCGGAGCACATAATCCAGATCGCCGACAATACCCGAGAAAGCGCCGCTGCTGAGCCCGCTGATACCGTGCCCGTATGCCATCTGGTCTTCGTTCCCGAAGATCTGGGTTGTCGAGGCATTCTCACGATCGCCCATCACAAAATAATAGGTCGAGCCGGTTTCCAGCGTGACGTCCCGCTCGAAGGTCCAGAACCCATCTTCAAAACCGTTGCTCTGCGCCAAAAAGCCCGAAGTCGACGCACCAAGATCTGCAGGGGCGCCAAGATGGTCCTCGGTCAGAATAAAGAGATCGCCCTCGGAGTAGGGATCAAAGCCTGCGCCGCTCTGCATGTCGAACGCGAAAGAGATGGTGTCCCAATCGTAGCGCGTCCCGATGGTGATGCCTTGGCTGTAGTATTGTTGGTCAATACCGACCGAGTTGTGAGTTATGCTTTGAACTGTCGTCGCCTGTGCGGCAGTTGCACCGATCATCAAAGCCGCTGCTGACGACAGTGCCGCCAGAATACTGCTCATACTTACTTTCATAACTAGTTCTTCCTATCCCGCGAACACTTACACAAACAAACAAGGCGCCGCGAAACATGCGGGAATCTACGGGCCTTGCCATCCTCCAAAACTCAGCGGAGTAGCGCTCATTTATGTCAGCGTTCTTCCGAAATCAACCATATGATCCGGGGGGTTAACAGAAAGTTGTTCCAACGGACAAGATCTTGCAATCACCGCGCGAGCGCCTGAATTTCGGCACAATTTTAAGTGTGAAATAAGTGGATAATTGAGGGTTTGAATCCGCCCGCCCTCAACTTCGTTCCTATCCTTGCAAGCTCTTGACGCCAACGTCCCCTTCGGCCTGCGCCTTGATCGCAAGTGCCGCGGCGTGGCTGCCGGCGGCTGTGGTGAAATAGGGGATCTTGTCATAAAGCGAGATGGTGCGGATCGATTTGGAATCCTCGACCGCTTGCGCGCCTTCGGTAGAGTTCATCACCAACTGCACGCCACCGTCTTTCATCATGTCGGTGACGTCGGGGCGGCCCTCGTAGACCTTGTTGACGACACCGCAAGCAATGCCCTGATCCGCCAACCAGCTTTGCGTTCCGCGTGTGGCGACAAGGGTAAAGCCGAGGTCGGTCAGTATCTGCGCAGCCTCGATGATCTGTGGAGTCTTGTCGTCATCCTTAATCGACAGGAACGCGCAGCCCGAGGTGGGCAGCACCATGCCGGCCCCCATTTGCGCCTTGAGAAAGGCGCGGGGGAAATCGCGGTCCCAACCCATGACCTCGCCGGTCGAGCGCATTTCCGGCCCCAGAATGGTGTCGACGCCGGGGAAACGGGCAAAGGGCAGGACGGCCTCTTTTACCGAGAACCACGGCATGTTCGGATCGGCCAGCGTCATCGGGTCCGCCAGTGGCAATACCGTGTCATAGCCTGCGTCGACGTCATAGGGCGCGCGCATCGGGAAGTTTGACAGCGGTTCGCCCGCCATCACCCGGGCCGCGATCGATGCAATTGCGGAATCGGTGGCCTTGGCAACAAAGGGTACGGTGCGGCTGGCGCGGGGATTGACCTCGATCAGAAAGATCTCGCCGTTCTTGACCGCAAACTGGATGTTCATCAGGCCGACGACGTTCAGCGCACGCGCCAGTGCACTGGTTTGGGCTTTGACCTCTTCGATAATCGCAGGCTCCAGCGAATAGGGTGGCAGCGAACAGGCGCTGTCGCCAGAATGCACGCCGGCCTCTTCGATATGCTGCATGATGCCCGCGACATGCACATCAGTGCCGTCGCAAATCGCATCTACGTCCAGTTCAACAGCTCCGGAGAGATAGCTGTCAAGCAGCACCGGGCTGTCGCCGGAGACCACAACCGCTTCTGAGATATAGCGTTCAAGCTGCGCCTGATCGCGCACGATTTCCATGGCACGTCCGCCCAGAACGTAGGAGGGGCGAATGACCAAAGGAAAGCCAATGTCCTTGGCAATTTCAAAGGCCTGAGCGTCGGTGCTGGCGATGCCATTATGCGGTTGCTTAAGGCCAAGGTTCTGCACCAGTTGCTGGAACCGCTCGCGGTCCTCGGCCAGATCAATCGCATCTGGTGTTGTGCCAAGGATCGGGATGCCTTCGTCCTGCAGGGCATTGGCCAGTTTCAGCGGGGTCTGTCCACCGAACTGCACGATGACGCCATGCAGGGTGCCGTTCTGTTGCTCCACCCGCAGGATTTCGAGCACATGCTCCAGGGTGAGCGGCTCAAAGTATAGCCGGTCTGACGTATCATAATCGGTCGATACTGTTTCCGGATTGCAGTTGACCATAATGGTTTCATAGCCCGCGTCGGTCAGCGCATAGCAGGCGTGGCAACAACAATAGTCGAACTCGATCCCCTGACCGATTCGGTTCGGGCCCCCGCCGAGAATAACGACTTTCTTGCGGTCGGATGGGCGCGCTTCGCATTCGATCTCGCCCATCATCGGCATTTCGTAGGTCGAGTACATGTAGGGCGTCTGCGCCTCGAATTCGGCGGCGCAGGTATCGATGCGCTTGAACACGGCGGTGACATCAAGATTGTGCCGGGCGCGGCGGACATTGGCCTCGTCCCGCCCGGTCAGGAAACCAAGCCTTGCATCGGTAAAGCCCATGATCTTGAGCGCGCGCAGGTCTTCGGTGTTTGTGGGCAACCCAGACTTACGCAAATTTGCTTCGGTCTCAACGATCTCGCGGATACGGGCGAGGAACCAAGGATCGAACATGGTGACGGCGTGGATTTCGTCGTCGTCCATCCCGTGGCGCATGGCCTGCGCAATGGTGCGCATCCGGTCTGGCGTCTGCTGACTGATGGCCTTGATGACGGCGGCCTTGTCCTCGACAATGTCCCAAGTGCCAACGGTGACGCCGGGAATTTCGATCTCATCAAACCCGGTCAGGCCGGATTCCATGCTGGCCAGCGCCTTTTGCAGCGATTCGTGGATCGTGCGGCCGATCGCCATCGCTTCACCCACGGATTTCATCGCAGTTGTCAGATAGGGTGTGGAGCCGGGGAATTTCTCAAAGGCGAATTTCGGGATCTTGGTGACGACATAGTCGATGGTCGGCTCAAAAGATGCCGGCGTCACCTTGGTGATGTCGTTGTCCAACTCGTCCAGCGTGTACCCCACGGCCAGTTTCGCGGCGATCTTGGCGATGGGGAAACCGGTGGCCTTGGAGGCCAGCGCCGAGGACCGGGAAACCCGTGGGTTCATCTCGATCACAACCATACGGCCATCGGCGGGGTTTACCGCCCATTGCACGTTTGATCCGCCGGTTTCGACACCGATCTCGCGCAGCACGGCGATGCTGCCGTTGCGCATGATCTGGTATTCCTTGTCGGACAGCGTCAGGGCCGGGGCCACGGTGATCGAATCACCGGTGTGCACGCCCATCGGATCGACGTTTTCGATGGAGCAGACGATGATGGCGTTGTCGGCAGTGTCGCGCACCACCTCCATCTCGTATTCTTTCCAGCCCAGCAGGGATTCATCGACCAGGATCTGTCCCATCGGGCTGGCGTCCATGCCCGAGCGGCAGAAATGTTCATAATCGTCGCGGTTATAAGCGACGCCGCCGCCGGTGCCGCCCATGGTAAAGGCGGGGCGGATGATGGCGGGCAGACCGACCTCTTCCAGCGCCTCAAGCGCGATGCGCACGCCTTCGGCGAGATCTTTCTTGCCGTTCGCCCCTTTGGGCGCGGTGACAATGGTTGCCTTTGGGTTTTCGATGCCCAGACGGTCCATCGCGTCGCGGAACAGCTTGCGGTCTTCGGCCATTTCGATGGCTTCGCGCTTGGCGCCGATCATCTCGACCCCGTATTCCGCCAGAACTCCCATTTCTTCGAGCGCCAACGAGGTGTTCAACCCGGTTTGCCCGCCCATGGTCGGCAACAGCGCATCGGGGCGTTCCTTGGCGATGATCTTTGCGACGACTTCGGGGGTGATTGGTTCGATATAAGTCGCGTCGGCGAGTTCCGGATCAGTCATGATCGTCGCCGGGTTCGAGTTGACCAGAATGACCCGGTAGCCTTCTTCGCGGAGCGCCTTGCAGGCCTGAGCACCTGAATAGTCGAACTCGCAGGCCTGTCCGATCACGATGGGTCCGGCTCCGATGATCATGATCGACTGGATGTCGGTTCTCTTCGGCATGGCGCGGCCCCTTTTGGCTGGTGAATCTCAGGCACCCCCAATGTGCCCAAATTGTCCTGCGTTATAGGGATGGACCGCGCATGTGCAAGGCCAGAAGCGGCAAGAATCTGTAACGGCGCATATGCATTGGTTGCCGGGTTGCGACGATGTCGCTATGAGGGCGCGATTATCGGGGGTCTTTGACGCAGTTGGATATTCGCTTTGATCATGGGCCGCAGGCACTGGGCGACTGGTTTCGCGATCCGGTACAGCTGATCCGCGCAGATCGTCCAGACGAGGTCGCGACAGCGCTGGCCGAACTGGACGCCGCGCAAGCGGACGGGCGTTGGCTGGCCGGGTATTGCAGCTATGAACTGGGCTATGCGCTGGAACCTAAGCTGGCCGGGCTGATGCCGGATCAGCGGCGATTGCCGTTGATCTGCTTTGGGGTCTATGACGCTCCGAGTCAAGGAAACTTGAACCGCGGCCCGGCTGGTTTAGGGGCGTTTGAACCGGATTGGAGCCGCGAGCAGTACCGCATTGCATTCGAGCAGGTGCACAGCCTGATTCGCGCCGGGGACATCTATCAAGCGAACCTGACTTTTCCGTTGCGTGCGACCGCACATGGTGGAGCGCAGGATTTGTATGCGGCGTTGATGGAACGGCAACCTGTCGGGTTCGGCGCGTTGGTTGAACAGGATGGATTGCCCGACCTGCTGTGTCGTTCGCCTGAGTTGTTCTTTCGCACTGATGGCGCCGGGGCAATCGAGACAATGCCGATGAAAGGCACGCAGCCACGGGGCGCAGATGCCGCCGACGATGCCCGCCGAAAGGCGTTTTTGGAAAGTGACATCAAGAATCGTGCCGAGAACCTGATGATCGTTGACCTGCTGCGCAACGATCTGTCCCGTGTCAGCCAGCCGGGATCAGTGCAGGTGCCGCGCCTCTATCACGTTGAGAGCTATGCGAGTGTGCACCAGATGGTGTCACAAGTGACCGCGCAGTTGCGACCGGGGGTCGGGTTGAGTGAGATCGCCAAGGCACTGTTCCCCTGCGGTTCGATCACGGGCGCCCCCAAGATTCGCGCGATGGAGATTATCCGCGCATTAGAGAGCGATGCGCGCGATATCTATTGCGGCAGTATCGGCTGGGTCGCGCCGGATGGGCGGAGCAGCTTTAACGTCGCGATCCGCACGATCTTGCTTGAAGACGGGCAGGCGCGGCTGAATGTGGGTGGCGGCGTGGTCTATGACAGCGATGCGGACAGCGAATATGAAGAGGCGCTATGGAAAGCCCGGTTTTCGGCGATATCCCACCCGGTACACGGCTGATCGAAACCTTCGCCTGGCGGGCGGGGCAGGGTGCGATCAATGTCGATCCGCATCTGGACCGGATGGCAGGATCAGCGCGCGCATTGGGAATTGCATTCGATCACAACGTGGCGCGTTCACAATTGGAGTCGGTGGCAGGGGATCAATGGCAACGCTGTCGCCTGACGCTGGGCCTCGACGGTCGGTTTGATCTGACAACAACACCGCTGGGTCCACCTGCATCTGTCTGGACTTTGGCCGTGGCGCGCGATCGGGTGGCGTCGGCTGACCCATGGTTGCGTCACAAGACCACCAATCGCGACCTTTATGATCGCGCGCGCGCGGCATTGCCCGCGGGGGTGGACGAGTTGCTGTTTCTGAACCAGCGCGACGAACTTTGCGAGGGCACGATCACCAACCTCTTTCTTCGGCTCTGCGGTGGACGACACGTCACACCGCCCCTGTCCTGTGGTCTTTTGCCCGGGGTGCTGCGGGGGCGGTTGCTCGCAAGCGGTGACTGGACCGAACAGGTGCTGACATTGGATGATTTGGTGAATGCAGAGGCCGTTTGGGTCGGAAATGCGCTGCGCGGGCTGATCCGGTGCCGGTTTCAAGGCGCTGACGGGGTCATCACGGCTTGACTTTTGCGGCGCAGCCTTGTGTACCGGCGCGACGCCAGAAACCACCCAAAACGAGGCAAACCCCATGCACGCCTATCGCAGCCAAACCTGCGCCGAACTGACTGCCGCCAATGTCGGCGATTCCGTCCGCCTGTCCGGCTGGGTCCATCGGGTCCGAGATCATGGCGGGGTTTTGTTCATCGACCTGCGCGACCACTACGGCGTGACGCAGATTTTGTGTGACGGCGACAGCCCCGCCTTTGCAGAGCTGGAAAAGGTGCGCAGCGAGTGGTGCATCCGGATTGACGGGACCGTCAAGGCGCGAGACGCCGAGTTGATCAACGCCAAGCTGCCCACCGGCGAAATCGAAGTCTACGTGCGCGAACTTGAAGTTCTGGGCGCGGCGGCCGAACTGCCGTTGATGGTCTTTGGCGATCAGGAATATCCCGAGGAAACCCGCCTGCGGTATCGCTATCTCGATCTGCGGCGCGAGGCGATGCAGGCAAACATGACGCTGCGGTCCGATGTCGTGGCGTCGATGCGCCGCCGCATGTGGGATCGCAAGTTCCGCGAATACCAGACGCCGATCATCACTGCGTCCAGTCCCGAAGGCGCGCGCGATTTCCTCGTGCCAAGCCGCCTGCATCCGGGCAAGTTCTATGCGTTGCCACAGGCACCACAGCAGTTCAAGCAGCTGATTATGGTCAGCGGGTTCGACAAGTACTTCCAGATCGCGCCCTGTTTCCGCGACGAAGACCCGCGCGCCGATCGTTCGCCCACCGATTTCTACCAGCTCGACCTCGAGATGAGTTTTGTCACTCAGCAGGATGTGTTCGACACGATTCAGCCGGTCTTGCAAGGCGTATTCGAAGAATTCGGCGAAGGGGCCAAGGTCGACACTGACTGGCCACAGATCAGCTATCGCGACGCGGCCCTTTGGTATGGCACCGACAAGCCCGACTTGCGCAACCCAATCAAGATGCAGGATTGTTCCGAGCATTTCCGTGGATCCGGTTTTGCGATCTTTGCCAAGCTGCTGGAGCAGGACGGCACCGAGATCCGCGCCATTCCGGCACCCACTGGCGGGTCGCGCAAGTTCTGCGACCGGATGAATGCTTTTGCCCAGAAAGAGGGTCTGCCCGGGATGGGCTACATCTTCTGGCGCGATCAAGGGCAGGGCATGGAAGCCGCCGGACCGCTGGCCAAGAACATTGGCCCGGAACGTACCGAGGCGATCCGTGAACAACTGGGTCTTGGTGTCGGCGACGCAGCGTTCTTTCTGGGCGGCAAACCCAAGGCGTTTGAAAAGGTTGCTGGCAAGGCGCGCGATGTTATCGGAGTAGAGCTGAAGCTGACTGAACAGAACCGCTTTGCCTTTGCTTGGATCGTTGATTTCCCGATCTACGAACAGGACGAGGAAACCGGCAAGATCGACTTTGAACACAACCCGTTCTCCATGCCGCAGGGCGGGATGGAAGCGCTGGAAGGCGATCCGCTCAAGGTGCTCGGTTATCAATACGACCTGTCCTGCAACGGCTATGAGTTGGTTTCGGGCGCGATCCGGAACCACAAGCCCGAGATCATGTTCAAGGCGTTTGAGATCGCCGGATATGGCAAGGACGAAGTCGAGAAACGCTTTGGCGGCATGGTCAACGCGTTCCAATATGGCGCGCCGCCGCACGGTGGTTGTGCCGCCGGTATCGATCGCATCGTGATGCTGCTGGCGGATACGGCGAATATCCGTGAGGTTATCATGTTCCCGATGAACCAGCGTGCCGAAGACCTGATGATGAACGCGCCGAGCGATCCGACCAGCGATCAGCTGATGGAGCTTGGTTTGCGAGTGATACCGCAGGAAGACTGATGCTGGACCGGTTGCGCGAACTGGGATTTGATATCGCAACGCGCAACCATGCGGACGCTATCCTGTCGTTCGATTTTTCTGATGACCTCGCCGGGCTGGTGGCCCGGCTGGCCGATTTTCGCATCCACATCAGCGAGTTGATCGGTGGAGGCGGCGGTGAAAGTGGACAGACCCAAAGGCTGCGCCGCGCCTTGGATGCTGGCGGTTGGCGCAAGCATCATTTTTCTGTCGAAACCATCGTCGACGGCCAGACCCGCGCTGGCGTGAGCCACGAAGTCGACCATGTTCGCTTTGCGGGAAGCGGCACCTTGGCGCTTGAGATCGAGTGGAACAACAAGGACCCTTTCTTTGACCGCGATCTCGAAAATTTTCAACGGCTGCACGGGCTGTCGGCGATCTCGGTCGGGATCATTGTGACCCGTGGTGCGTCGATGCAGGACGCCTTCCTGCCACGGATCACCGGTTGGATGAAGGCACAGGGGCTGGACAGTGAAGAACATCTGGAACGCCTAGGCATCACCGAACGCACCCGTGCGCAACGCGATGCCGTTGCCCGTCAGGTGGAACGCGGCGTACCGTTTGCAGAGGCGTTTGCCAAGACCTTTGTCGCCAGTAAATTCGGGCAGGCTTCGACCCATTGGTCCAAATTGGACGACCGCGTGGCGCGGGGGGTTGGTAACCCTTGCCCCTTGTTGCTGGTCGGATTGCCTGCGGGTGTTCTGGTGGATTCGCCCGAGGACGTGAATGCCGATACCGCAGTCACCCCTGACTTGTTCAGCAGGGACAGCTAGGCCGTTACTCGGCGGCGACGCCGGAATTATAGGCGTATGTCTTCCACCCGGGTTTGTAATCGGCGTCCGCCTGATTGCCCCAGACGGTCCAGCCATCCCTCACACCACGTCCGAAAAGCTCCAGATATGGTCCCCAGGAGCAGCTTTCGATCAGATCATACTGTTCATCAGGCTTGCGCGAATGTTCACGCTTGCGGGTCTGCATCATGTTTACCTGCCGCCGCCCGGGCGCCAAAGTACGGGCATTCTTGCCGCGCGTGCCAAATAGCAAGATTTCGGTCACGTTGCGGAAATAGAATCCAACACCACGCCCATCGCTGCCGCCATCCTTGCGAATCTTGTGCCAGATGATGTTGGATTTGTAATCAAACCCCCAAGCGCTAAGCACCTGCAACCCTTCGGGTAGTAGCGCGTTGGGCACCCACAGATAGCAATGCGCGCGATCCTCAAGATGATCTGCAACCGGCAAGGCGCAGATGTCATCAAGTGTCATGGTCGGATAGCGCGCAAGACGCTTGTGTTCAGGCGCGACTTTGCCGGTGCGGTTGGTGAACCGCCACGGAGGATCGGCCATCACCGTCGCAAAACGATCGGATCCGAGGAATTTTGACAGATCTTGTGAGGGGCTATCAGACATATCCCACATATTGCTGGATCTCCGTCCTCTTGTCACTAGAACAATACGGAAACATGGCGGCTTTCACAAATGTTGAACGGTGGCGATTTAAGTGGCGCATGGCGTTTTCCTGCGCGGTGAGCGACGGAACGCCTGAAATATGACGTGTAATTCCAAAGGTCGGTGATCTGAGTCGCGACTTTGGTGTAGAAAGCGAAGTAACTGAACCCAAGACAGGTGCAACATCGTGCCCATATCTTCTGAACAGGCGTCGATCCGATTTGGTTGTGGGTTGTCGCCGGAATTGCCGGCCCAGACTGCTGACGACCTGCTTGCAGGGCTAAACGAACCGGACGGAATTGCGGAGCGTTTTCCCATCGAATCGTTTTCGGTCTACGCGCAAAATCTGGAGGCAGCCGCGCGCCTCCGGCACGAGATCAAGACGGCGAAAAAACAAGGCAAAACCAAACGTGCGATTGCGGCGCGTGACGAAATCGCCGCGATGCGCAAGACGCTCGCCAGTCAAAGCCATGGGTGGTATGCCAATACCCTCTTGCGGTGGAGTTGGACCGAGGTTCCGTTGCGCGAGCGTCTGGCGATGTTCTGGGCGGACCATTTCACCGCCAAGGGCAAGAATCCGATCATCATGCCGGCGACCTTTCCATATATCGAGGAATCGATCAGGCCAAATGTGAACAGGCGTTTCGGGGACCTGTTGGTTGCTGCCGTGACGCATCCGTTGATGTTGCACTTTCTCGATCAGTCCTATTCGGTCGGCCCGGGCAGTGCTGCGGCGGCGCGCTCCGAGCGGTTGGGCGGGTTGAATGAAAACCTGGCGCGCGAGGTGCTGGAATTGCACACGCTGGGCGTTAACGGGCCGTATACGCAAGGCGATGTGCGTCAGTTGGCCGAACTGTTCACCGGGCTGAGCTACAAGACTGACGGCACGTTCACGTTCCGGAAGGGTTTTGCCGAACCCGGTGCGGAAACGGTTCTTGGGGTGAGCTATGGCGAAGGAAAGACCGGCATCGAACCTGTCGTTGATGCGTTGCATGACATCGCCGTGCATCCGGTAACAGCAAAGCATATAGCGTGGAAGCTTGCGGTGCATTTCGTGTCGGATGATCCCGACCAGGCGCTTGTGGATCATGTCGCCGAACGGTTTGTTGAGACGGATGGCGATCTGCTCGAGGTTTATGCCGCATTGTTGGATCATCCTGCAAGTTGGGCAGAGGGCACAGGGAACGTCAAACCGCCGTTTGACCTGATTGCGTCGAGTTGCCGGGCGATTGCCGTCAAACCAAAGGTGATGCAGAATCTGGAACCGCGCGAGATCCGGCGCGCCCTTCTGCGGCCCTTGGCGGAGATGGGGCAGCCGTTGATGAACCCGGGTGGGCCGGATGGCTGGGCCGAGGAGGATGAGGCGTGGATTACGCCGCAGGGGCTTTCGGCGCGGCTGCGGTGGGCGATGTCCGCGCCCTCTGTCCTGCGGCCAAAGTTGCCCGAACCAAGCGCGTTTGTGGACACGGCACTTGGCCCCCTTGCGACAGAGCCGGTCCGTTTCGCGGCACGGGCAGCCGAGAGCCGGTCTGATGCCATCGGGCTGGTTCTGAGTTCCCCCGCGTTTCAGCGCAGATAGGAGATTGCCAATGTCATCCGTGCGAAATCTGAGCCGCCGTGCTTTTCTGGGCCGGTCTGCCCTGATCGGGTGTTCGGTGGCGGCCAGCCCCTTGTTGACACCTGTCAGCTTTGCAGCGGCCCCTTGGGATACCCGGCTTGTGGTGATTGTCCTGCGTGGTGGAATGGACGGCCTCGACGTGGTGCAGCCCTATGGCGCACCGGAGTACACGTCACTACGCGCCGATTTGAAAGGTGGGGCCAAGAACGGTGCGTTGGACCTTAACGGGTTTTTTGCGCTTCATCCGGGGCTTGCGCCGCTGATGCCGCTTTGGCGCAAGGACGAACTCGGTTTCGTACACGCGGTGTCGACCCCATACCGGGATAAACGCAGCCATTTTGACGGCCAAGATTTGCTCGAAGCAGGGACCCCAACGCTGTCAGGTGTACGTGACGGTTGGTTGAACCGGATGCTGGGGGAATTGCCGGGGGTGGAACCGCGCACGGCCTTTGCGATCGGGCATGGTGAAATGAAACTGCTCGAGGGCCCGGTCGAGGTGGCCGACTGGGCGCCGGATGCAGATCTTGCAATCAGCCCGCAGGCAATGCAACTCGCCGAATTGGTTATGCAGGAAGATCCCGCCTTTCACGCGGCGCTTAGCGAGGCAAGAATGCTGACCGGGTCAGGGGGCGGCGCCGCGCGCGGCAAGCCACACATCAAGGTGGCCGAGTTTGCGGCGGAACAGTTGCGGGGTGACACGCGCGTTGCGTCGTTTTCGATCAATGGTTGGGACACCCACAGACAGCAAGATCGCAACCTAAACCAGGCTTTGGGTCGACTTTCCGACACGATCCTGACGTTGCAATCGGGTCTTGGGCCAGAGGTCTGGGGCAAAACAGCGGTCGTCGCGATGACCGAATTTGGCCGGACCGTGCGCATTAATGGCACGGGGGGAACCGATCACGGAACTGGTGGTGCGATGGTACTGGCCGGTGGCGCGATCCGGGGTGGCCGGGTGCTGGGCGACTGGCCGGGGTTGGATGAGGCGGATTTGTATGACCGGCGAGATCTCATGCCAACTGGCGACGTGCGTGCCCCTGCAGCGTGGCTGATGCGTGGCCTTGCGGGGCTAGATCGTGGATCACTGGAACGCGTCGTTTTCCCAGGATTGGATATGGCGAACGATCCGGGGCTATTGCGATAGGAACGAAGGTTTCGGTACTCCGTGTGACTGTCGCACTGCGCAGCGCGACGGTCGTTCGCTCAGAATATCCGTATCGCGGGTTTCAGATCGCTCTCTTCTGTTCCAGCCTTTCCTGAACCAGCCCTGCGATGCGCGCCATATCGGTTGCGACCGGCCCACCACGCCTGCGCGCGGCTGCCAGCGAATCCGCTGCATTGGCCAGAGTGGCGTCCTGTGCACTGCGTGCGACCCCGCCGACAAACTGTGCGAGATAGTCCAAAACCTTGTCGCCGGCCAGATCGTTCAAAACATCGGCAACGTGTGCCATGTCATCGTGAAAGGCCATTTTGTCAGGTTCGATCACCTCATCGCGTATTACGCGCGGCCCGATTGGCTGTTGATTGGTCGGCAGGCGCGACAACACGGCTTGTTGAAAGGTGGTTAGCGAGGTAACCGGCTTGGTAAGAAAGCCATCGGCGCCGGCGGCAATAGCCGCGTTTTCGGCATGATCGTCGCCAGACGTGCCAAGGATGACTGGGACGCGAGGCGTCGCGTGCGCCACTTCATCGATCAAATCAATGCCAGACCCGTCCGGCAGTCCAAGATCGGCGACCAGGACCGACGGGCGATAAACCTGAAGATGCCGACGCGCCGATTTCAGGCAATCGGCCCTTCGGATTCGCGCGCCACTCCGCAAACAGAGGAGGCGCATCGCCTCGCAAGCAAAACGGCTGTCCTCAACAACAAGAATGGTTAGGCCCAGCAATGGCCGGTTGGCAGTCGGCGCACGGGGCGGGGCGGTGAACGGATCAAATTCGTCCATGGTGGGTTCCTCTCAGCAGACCCGACTCACGCTAGGCCGCGATGGCTAACGCAAGGTTAAGATCAGTGAGAATGTTCCCTAGAAGAGGTTTCCGAACCCCCCGCCGTGACGCAGGGGATTCAGCTTCCGGATGTGAGTGCCGTGGCCGGCCAAGTTAGCCCCACTCACCTGCGAACCCTTTGGGGATCAACAAGTTGTCCCTGCTGAGATCGGCTACATCCGTGACGCCACACAATCCCATGGACAGGTCCAATTCGTTATGGATCACCTCGAGTGCCTTGGTCACGCCTTCCTGTCCCATCGCACCGAGTCCATAGATATAGGCGCGCCCGATATAGGTGCCTTTCGCTCCCATTGCCAAAGCCTTCAACACGTCCTGACCTGATCGAATTCCGCTGTCCAGATGGACCTCGATCTTGTCGCCAACCGCTTCGACGATCTCTTCCAGTACCCGGATCGAGCTGAGCGCACCGTCCAGTTGCCGGCCGCCGTGGTTGGAGACGATGATAGCGTCGGCACCAACATTCAGTGCCTCGCGCGCGTCGCGGACATCGAGGATGCCCTTGATGATCAAAGGACCATCCCACATTTTACGGAATTGGCGGATGCGGTCCCAGTCCAGCGCCTGATCAAAGGACTCGTTGGTCCAGTTGCCCAGCGATGATGGGTCTTTGACACCCTTGGCGTGGCCGACAATGTTACCAAAGAAACGACGCTTTGTACCCAGCATGCCAAGGCCCCATTGGATCTTGGTCATCATGTTGGTGACGGATTTGACGGTCAGTTTTGGCGGAGCAGACAGCCCGTTCTTGAGGTCCTTGTGGCGCTGTCCGAGTAGCTGAAGATCGACGGTGATGACGGCAGCGGAGCATTTGGCGGCCTTTGCCCTGTCAAACAGCCGCTGCATGAAGTCGTCGTCTTTCAGCGTGTAGACCTGCAGCCAGAACGGTTTGTTGGTGTTTTCGGCAACATCCTCGATGGAGCAGATCGACATCGTGGACAGGGTATAGGGCACGCCAAAGAGCTCGGCGGCCTTGGCGGCCTTGATCTCGCCATCGGCGCATTGCATCCCGGTCAATCCGACCGGAGCCAGCGCCACCGGCATTGCCACATCTTGCCCGATCATCTGGCTGTTGGTCGTGCGCCCGGTCATGTCAATCGCAACCCGCTGGCGCAGGCGGATATCGGCAAAGTCGCTAGTGTTGTCGCGAAAGGTCTGCTCGGTCCAGCTGCCGCTTTCGGCGTAGTCAAAAAACATCCGCGGCACGCGCCGCTCATAGATGCGTTTGAGGTCTTCGATATTGGTGATCACCGGCATTCCGCAGCCATCCTTTCGCCTTGTCCCGCATATCGATAGCGGCGGGGCAAGGGAAACTCAATGCGGCAGGACCGTTCAGGCGCTATGCGCCCCGTCAGCCAGCGACTTTACGAACGCCAGCACTCCATCGACCGGTTCGCCATTGCCGATCTTTGCGACGATGGCAGAGCCGACAACGGCGCCATCAGCAACACCTGCAATCGCGCGCGAGGTCTCGGGTGACTTGATGCCGAAACCGACAATCACCGGCAGTTCGGTCTGCGACTTGATCCGCGCAACTTCGGGGGCGACGTCCACGGCCTCGGCCTCGGCTGCACCGGTGATCCCGGTGATCGACACATAGTAGACAAAGCCTGACGTGTTCTGCAATACCTTGGGCAGGCGTTTGTCATCGGTTGTCGGCGTCGCTAGGCGGATAAAGTTCAAGCCTGCCTGTTGCGCAGGAATGCACAGCTCGTCGTCTTCTTCGGGTGGCAGATCAACCACAATCAGCCCGTCGATTCCTGCGGCTTTGGCATCCTGCAGAAACCTTTCTACGCCCCGGCTGTAAATCGGGTTGTAATATCCCATCAGCACGATCGGCGTGGTGTCATCGCCCTTGCGGAATTCCGTGGCCAGTTGCAGTGTCCGTTCCAGCGTCATGCCTGCGTCCAGCGCGCGCTGTCCTGCAAGCTGAATGGTCGGCCCGTCGGCCATCGGATCAGTAAAGGGCAGGCCCAGTTCGATGACATCGACCCCGGCAGCCGGCATGCCTTTGACCACTTCCAGTGACGTGTCATAATCCGGATCGCCCGCCATAACATAGGCGACAAACGCCTTTTTGTTGTTTGCGGTCAGCTCTGCGAACTTGGCGTCGATGCGGGTCATGGGCGTATTCCTTGTGGCTTGTTCTGCCCATGCCAAATGCGGGCTCGGAAATCAATGAGCAACCTGTGGACACGGCCCAACTGACGCCTCCCCGAGATCCACGCCAGACTGGTCATTCTGTCGGCAATTGCGCCGTAGACACCGGGCTCGAAAGTTCCCATACGTCGTTTTAGTGTAACGATCATTGACGCTTGCAGGATCAACGGGGATCATCTTCTCGTTTTGATGGCGAGTACCAGAGCCCGAGATGGATAAAGAGTTGATGGATCAAGACGCACGGCATATCGCGCAGGATTTTCTTGATCGTCAGGGGGCTGTGACAATTTCGGGGGATGTGGAAGCGACTCTAGGCTGGTGCGACATTCCCTGCACACTCGAGAGTGCGGGGCAGCGCGTGATCGTGACGGAGCAGGCCGAAATGCGCTCTATCTGTTCGACATTCATCGACCGATTGCGGTCAAGACGGCTGACGCACATGATCCGTCGCTGTCTGGTCGCCAGCTATCAGGATGCTGATACCATTTCGGCGACCTATGAAACACGCTATGTGCGCGATGGCCATTTGCTGACCGAGGACCCCTATGCCGGTTTTGTCGTTCTCAGACGGAGGGAGTCCGGTTGGAAAATCAGCAACATGCAGTTTGATGTGAGCAGTGATAGCCCTGCGAACGCCACGCTGCGGGATCGACATTCTGACTGAGTAGCCGTTTGCGCTTGGAATTGAACTGAAGACCGATAAATGAGGCGCGTTGAACCTGAATGGGCGATCTGCTTGCAAGACTGGCGCTTGCGCCTCCTTGCTCCGGTCTCTAGAAGCAGGCCGAATTCAGACCGGAGGCCAGCATGGGCTTTAAGATGGGAATCGTGGGGCTGCCGAATGTCGGCAAATCCACCTTGTTCAACGCGTTGACCCGTACCGCCGCCGCACAGGCGGCGAATTTTCCGTTCTGCACGATCGAACCCAACGTGGGCGATGTTGCCGTACCTGACGCACGTCTCGACAAACTTGCCGAAATCGCAGGGTCCAAGCAGATCATCCCCACCCGCATGACCTTTGTCGATATTGCCGGTCTGGTCAAAGGCGCCAGCAAGGGCGAGGGGTTAGGCAACCAGTTTTTGGCCAATATTCGCGAAGTTGACGCAATTGCCCATGTGTTGCGCTGTTTTGAAGATGGCGACGTGACTCATGTGGAAGGCCGGGTCGATCCGGTCGCCGATGCCGACACGATCGAAACCGAACTGATGCTCTCTGATCTTGAATCGATCGAAAAGCGGCGCGCGAACCTCGTTCGCAAGCTCAAGGGCAACGACAAGGAAGCACAGCAGCAGGATCGCCTGCTCGCGGCGGCGCAGGAAATGCTGGAAAACGGCAAACCTGCGCGTCTAGTCGATGTTGATGACGAAGACCTGCGTGCCTGGAAACTGCTGCAACTTCTGACGACGAAACCGGTTCTTTATGTTTGCAACGTTGGCGAATCCGACGCCGCAGACGGCAATGAACATGCCGCCCGTGTCGCCGAAATGGCAGCGGCAGAAGGAAATTCGCACGTCATCATCAGCGCCCAGATCGAAGAAGAGATCAGCCAACTCGACTCCGAAGAAGCGCAGATGTTTCTCGAGGAAATGGGCCTGCAAGAAGCTGGCCTCGACCGTCTGATTCGAGCGGGCTATGAGCTGTTGCATCTCGAGACCTACTTTACCGTCGGCCCGAAAGAGGCCCGTGCCTGGACCATCCGCGCCGGGACCTCGGCACCGCGCGCGGCCGGGGTGATTCATGGCGATTTCGAAAAAGGGTTCATCCGGGCGGAAACCATTGCCTTTGATGATTTTGTCACGCTCGGCGGAGAGCAGCCCGCAAAAGAAGCCGGAAAAATGCGCGCCGAGGGTAAGAGTTACATCGTCAAGGATGGCGACGTTCTGCATTTCCTCTTCAATACCTGAGCGTAAAACACGCGTGAATGCGACGCGCCTGCGGTTTTATGGGCGCTTCGCTTGAAAAACGACCGTGAAATGGCACAATAGACTCCTATTACGTGTTAGGATTTATCTGGCTCGTGCCGTGACAAGTTGAGATGCCGGCCTCGCCGGCCAACCTGAACTCGGCATATCTGGCATGAGTGTCCTGATTTGGTTGGTTTGTTTGCGCGATGTATGAAACCTTTTTCGATCTGAAGACGTTACCGTTCAAGATCACGCCGGACCCGTCTTTTATGTACTGGGACGTTGCCCATAAGCGCGCCGCCAGCGTATTGGCCTTTGGCATCGAGCAATTGGTTCCGATCACCGTGGTCACTGGCGATGTCGGGACCGGCAAGACAACATTGCTACAGCACTTTCTTGAAGAGGCACCGCGCGAGACGACGGTCGGGATGCTCTCCAATTTCTGGAGCGGAATGGGCGGGCTTTATCAATGGATCCTGAGTGCCTTTGATATTCGCGCCGAAGGAACCACTGTTCAGCAATATCGGGCCTTTGAGGATTTCGCGATTGCTGAATATGCCGCCGGACGGCGCTGTGTCTTGATCGTCGACGAAGCACAGAATATTTCCGATGAAGATCTCGAACAATTGCGCATGCTGACCAACATCAATGCCCGCAAGGATTGCCTGGTGATGCTGTTTCTTGTCGGGCAGCCCGAACTGCGCGACCGTCTGAAACAGCCGAACAATCGCCAGATTGCACAGCGGGTCGGGGCCGCTTTTCACCTCGGGCCGATGTCTCTTGAGGATACCGGACATTACATTCGTCACAGGATCGCTGTCGCCGGCGGCACCCGTGAATTGTTTGACGAAGGTGCGATCGATCGTATCTACGAAGTGTCCGGCGGCATACCGCGTCTGATCAACGTGGTGTGCGAACTCGCGCTGGTCACTGCGTTTGGGGATGGTGTCGATCACATTGACGCCGTCTTTATGGATGAATTTCTCGAAGAGGCGTCTGAAACAGGCTTGATCGCACATCTCCCGATCAAGCCACCGACGACGGTGGGGGGCGCGAAACCGCCCAAGACCGTCAAAGGGCCGACAGGCAGTGCGAGTCCTTCTTCGTTTCGCAAGCCAGCCTCGCATGGCAATGGCAAACCGAGTATCAGACTGGTGTCCGATCCATGGGACACGCAAGAGACCATCAGCCCCGAGGACAATCCACAGGCGCCCGCCGCACGAGCCAATGAACCGCCCGAGGAGGAGCCGGAGGAGGTCATTGCAGACCCTGTAAAGGAAGAGATTGAAGCCGAAGCTCTGGCCGATGATGAGGCACTGGGATTGTCGTCGCCCGAGCCTTTGACGACTGTGGAGCCACAGGCGGAACCTGAGCCACTGCCCCAACCGACCGTCGAAGTTTTCGACGAGGAACCGGAACCAGAGTCGCAAGACGAAGTGGATGCTGATCTGGCCGCTGCCCTGCGAGAAGAGCCCGCGCAACAGCGCGAGCGCGCCCCTGTAATGCGCGGCCTTGGAGCGCGAATCCTTGACGATGGCTTTAACGTGGCGCTCATCGGTCTGACGGTCTTGGCCGTTTTTGGAGCAGGCATCTGGAGCGTGCGTGAATCAAGGCCCCGTGTGGTCGAGGATCAGGTAACTCCAGAAGAGCCGACTGAACTGGCGGAAACGCCAACTGAAGCTGTCGTTCCTGACGCCCCCGTAGAGCCATTTGACGGCGATACAAGTGCCCAGAACGCGCCTGTGGCGGAGGATACCGCCCTTTCGTTACCTGACAACAGCGCGCCCGGACCCGACGTGACGATCGCGGAAGACCCAGCGGTCGACACAACGAACGGGATCGTGTCATTGGATCATCCCACCGGGAGCGAGCTTCTTGAGAGCGCCCTGACTGCGAGCCCTTCTGATCCCTTTGCAGCTGTCATTGACTATTCGCGGGCGGCATTGCGGGGCGAGGATCAGGCCGCATATTATCTGGGCCAGTTGTTTGAGACCGGTGCAGGTGTCCCGCGCGACGTAGCCGCCGCCCGTGCATGGTACCAACACGCCCAACCCAACGTGCGCAGCGCTAAAAGGCGGCTTGCGGGTCTGGAACCGGTCGAAAGCACCGGGGCACTAGCGCCTCCTGTCCCCTTGCTTGGCGGCCCGCTGCCCGACGGCACGGCGGAATTCGTCTGGTCTGGTGGCATAGGCGCGGCTCCGGAGTATTTCGTGGTCGAATTGGCCGCCGCGCCGGATGCGCCTGCGGTCCGCCTTGATCCGACAGGCCTCACCGCCATCTCAACACCGGATATAAGCACCGAAGAGCAGGTCTGGCGCGTATTGGCAATCCGCCCTGCATTGTCGGATTACACGGTGTCGAATTGGTACGCGTTGGGTCAGGATGGCGAGCGCCTTACAATCGAAGCTAGACCGGTCCGCCCTGAGGTTTCACTGTCCTCTGTTGACGGAGCGGATAGCGACGCGATCGATGCAGCCATCGCCATTCTTAGCGAAGCGGGAATTGCATCGACAGCTGACGAAACGTCTGATGCTACTGTTGCTGGGGGCGTCGTCAGGTACGCCTACGACGCCGACCTTGCGGCGGCGGAACAGGTGATTTCGCTGTTGGGGAATGATCTGGAACTGGAGCAGATACCGGCACAGCCGTCAGGGAACACGCTGATCATGCCGGGGCAACTCTCGGTCATACTCAACTGATCCATCTCGATGCGTGAGAGCCAGCCCGGCACGGTTCACTGCGCTTGGGCGTGAGGCGGAGCGAGGGTTCCCTCCGCCTCGTCGTGTATCAGCAGCCGATGGTGGCGCAGATTTGGCGGCGATAGGCCGAATTGGCCTCGCTCTCCGGGGCAGACTGACCAGTCGCTGCAGTGGGCTCGTCGCCTTCGCATGCCAGCGGATAGTTCGGATCAAGCCCGGCATTCACACAGGAACCGATGTTCCAACCGGGGGGCAGGGCTGTCGGGTCTACCTGTTGCCACTTGGGATGGCCATTGGCTTGCAGCTCGCCAAACCGGGTGCTGATCAGGTGTGAAATGTCAGAGACCGCCTTACAGCTTTCGCGGTGGTAGGCATTGCGGTTCGGATCATATTCATAGGTCATCAACACGGCCTTGACCGCAACGACATCCACCGGATCGCTCTGGAACGGATAAGAGCCTGCCGGGATGGTGGCGGGCTCGTAAACTGCCTGCAGCGTTGGATCGCTGATGGGAACGAGATGGAACCGCGCCGGGTCAATGTCCGGAGACTGGAAAATCTTGGTCGGTGCACCCGCAACATAGAAGAACGCGTCGATCTGGCCGTCTGTCAGAGCCTTGAGCGAGGCATCCGCGTCAATTGTCAGGCGCTCGGCAGGATTGACCTGGGCAAGGTCCAGAACCAGTGATGCGGTCAGGAACGTACCGCTGTCCTCGACTCCGACGGCGATGCGTTTGCCGTCGAGATCAGCGAGAGAATTGATGTCCTTTGTGCCTAGAACATGCACTTCTTCGTTATAGAGCGGAAAGGCGATCCGGACCCCGAGGATGGCCCGCGCGACGCCGGGATCGTCAGCGGCAAAGGTCTTGAGGTACTCAAGAACATCCGATTGCACGATGCCGAACTGGGTAAACCGCCGCTTGCGGACGCCCAGAAAATTCTCCAACGAACCGGCGCTTTCCTGCACTTGCAGATCTACGCCGCATGCGGCGGCGATTTCGCTGACGTTGCGACCAAATTGAATGTATGTTCCGTTTGGCCCGCCTGTCAGGATGTTCTTTTCGAACACCTGCGCCTGCGCCGGCAGCGACATTCCAGTCAGCAAGACCGCAAGGGCGACGAACCGCGCCAGAATGGAATTCTTCTTTATCTTCATGTCATGCTCTCCAATTCAAACGATAAATGTTCGTCAGCATCCGCCCAGTGTCTTGATCAGATAGACCAGCGTATGCCGGTTGATCGCGCCAAATGATTGTTGCAGCGCATCGGTCGCGCAATTGCCCTGAACCAACAGATCGTAAAGCTGGTTGACCTGCGGCGTCCGCTGAGATGGCAGGCCGGGGGCGTTGCTGATCGCTGCATTTACTGCTCCTGGCGCGCGTGGGCTGCCTTGTTGCGCGGCGGCAGGTTTTGGCGTCACAGACGGCGTAGGTGCGGTCACGGGCTCGGGTGCCGGTGTCGCGGCCTGAGCGGCGGCGATTTGTTGTTGCAGCGCGGCAATGTCGGCTTCGCGTTCGGCCCGAGTCTGATCCAGCGCCGCAATCTCGGCCTGCATCTGCTCGCGCTGTTTCAACAGGTCGTCGGCAACCGACCGGTCGCCCTGAATCTGCGCCTGTAGGGTTTGGGTCTCTTTCTGCGCCGCCTCGAGCGCGGCTTCCTGCGCCTTGGCCTGATTGTTCAACTCTGCGACGCGGGCTTCCAGACGGGTGTGCTCCGCCTCTGCGGCCTTCTGCGCTTCGGCAAGCGCGGCACGTGCCTCGATCCGCTCTTCCAACGCGGCTTTGCGGGCCTCTCCGTCACTGATCTGGGCTTCAAGCTCCGTCAGCCTCGACCGTGCCGCGTCAGTCTGTTCTGACAGTGTCTTGTCGGCGTCTGCCACCATGGCGTCCAGCTCGGCCGTTTTGGCGGTCAGCGTATCGGATACCGTTGCTACCTGCGCGGACACATCCGCCAACTGCGCTTCTTTCTGCGCGATGTCACTGGACAGGCTGTCAAGATTGGCATTCAGGTCCGTCTCGCGCGCCCTAGCATCGGCAAGGCTTGCGTCGAGCGCCTCGGTCTGGGCCGTCAGTTCCGCGTTTTGTGTGCGGCTGGCCTCGGCGGCGGCTTCGGCTGTCGCAATCTCTTCGGTCAGCGCTGCCTTGCGCGTTTCTGCGTCACTCACCTCGGCTTGAACAGCATCAAGGGCCGTCTGCGCCTCTGTTTGGGCGCTCGCCAGTTCGGCGGCTTTGGCTTCGGCTTGTTCAAGCTCTGCGTTTTTGGCCTCAAGTTTGCTGTTCACATCTGCAAGTTCAGCCTGAGCCGCATCGCGGTTAGCTTCGGCCTCGGTACGTGCAGCCTCTGCCTCGCTCGACGCGCTCTGAGCGGCCTCCAAGGCGGCCTGCGCTTCGGTTTGTGCACTTGTCAGCTCTGCGGTTTTGGCTTCGGCCTCTGCCAGCTCTGCTCTGGCTGCTTCCAGTTTGCTGTTGATCTCGGCAAGTTCGGTTTCTGCGGCTTCGCGTTTGGCTTCGGCATCGGCACGCGCGGCTTCGGCCTCCGCTTTTGCGGATTGCGCCTGTGTCAATGCGGCTTGTGCCTCTGAAAGCTCTGCACCCTCTGATTCAGCGTTGGCCGTCTGGGCGGCATCGGCCGATGTGCTGGCATCGGCAAGTTCGCTTTGCACACGCTCTAGTTCCGCACGTGCGTCGTCGACTTCGGTCACGAGAGCGTCGCGCTGTGCCTGAAGGTCGGTGACAGCGGTCTGGGCGGCGTCGCGCTCCTGGATCGCGGCATCCCGCTGGGATGTCGCCGTGGCAATTGACTCATCCAACTCCGATTGCTTTGTTGCCGAGGATTGCTCGACCTCATCCAGTGCGGCCTGGGCCTGTGCCAGTTCAGCCTTAATCTCTTCGAGCTTTGCCGCCTCGGCGTCGCGTTCATCGCCTATCTCGGCAATGTCGGCTTCCAACGCTCCGATGTCTTCTTCCAACAAGCCTATAATTCGTCTGAAGGATTCGGCCTTCTGCGACAACTCAGCCGCGTCCGATGCGGCCTCCTGCGCGCTTCCTGTTGCTGGATCAAAAGTCGCCAATCCGAAAACCATGGCACTACACACTAAAATCTTGATGTGCCGCATGTCCAATTCGCCCCTCACAAATGCATTAACTTCTAGCATACGCAAAACTTGGCACACTTGTCACGGTTGGTCGAATCTTCAATGCAATGAGGCGTTGAATCTGTTTTTGCTCTCGTGGTTGAGCGAGGCATGACAATCGGCAAGCTATGGCAGTGGGCGCGGTTTACACCGAGTCGGGCAAACCCACTGGCTTGACCGGCTCAAATGTGATGTCGATCCGCAATCCCGGTGCGTTGTCGCGCAGAACCAGATTTGCTCCGTGCAGACGGGCCACGACCGAAACAAAGTTCAGCCCGAGGCCGCTGCCCGGCGTCATTCGGCTGCGGTCTAGTCGATAGAGTCGCTGCAGGACATTTTCGGTTTCCCCGTCAGGAATGCCCGGCCCGGTATCCGCGACACTCAGGACCACGCCGTCTGGCTGCTGTTTCAGTTCGAGCGTAATCTCGCTGCCCTCGGGCGTATGGCGCAGGGCATTTTCGATCAGGTTTGCCAGCAGTTGCAGCAACAGATTGCGGTCGCCCATGATCGGGGGTGTGTCCGGGGCAATGCGGGTGCTCAGATCATGGCGGCTATCGCTGGCTGACGGTTCATAAAGCTCGACGCAGGTGCCGATCAGATCTGCAAGGTCCAATGGCACAAAGGCCGATTTGGGAGTGCCGGATTCGATTTGCGCGATCTGCAGCAGCGACCGGAACACCGACACCACGCCATCCAGTTCGGTCCGCGCCTGATCGACCAAATCGCGCGCCGGAGGGGCCAACTCCTCGCGGTTGGACAGGTCCTCCAGATGCACGGCAACCCGCTGGATCGGCGTTTTCAAATCATGGGCAATATCGGACGACACTTGTCGGATTGCGGCAACCGAACTTTCCTGCGCGCGGGCCATCTCGTCGATCTTGGTGCCGATTTCGGCCAAGTCCTCGGACCAGTCGGATTCGGGTCGCACCCGTGCCTGCAAATCGCCCGATGTCAGCCGATCCAGCGTCTTGCCGACGGCCGCGACGTTGCGTGCGCTGCGCCGCGCCAGATAGACTGCACCCGAGAGTGCGATCAGGACGGTGGGCAGTAGGCTCAGCCCTAGAATGTTCAGAAACACGGCCCGCAATGCTTCGATTTCCGACAGGCTGCGTGCGATGGTCAACTGCCCCCCTTGCAGCGATGTGGTCAGGGCGAGGTAATCGCCGCTCAGATCGGGGCTTTCCTGTGACAACGACAGGACGTGATAGCCCTCGGCGTCCCGTGCGATCACGGCGTTGCCATATTGCCTGCGGTTGGGTGCGAGATAACTGAGGGCCAGTCGCTCAGGGTCGGTTTCGCGTGCTTCTGCCTCGACCAGCGTGGATAGGGCTGCGGCGGTGGGGGCCGCACGAAACCCTGCAATGCGTTGGCTCAGATCCGCGCGGATCGCCTGTTCGAAGGACCGTTCAGTCAAGACATAGCTCGCGGCAAGGCTGATCAGGCTAACGGTCGAGAACAGCACCACCAGCCCGAGGGCCAAGCGCAACGGCATTGATCGCAACAGGCTCGACAAGCGGCTGGTCACGCGTCGATCCGATAGCCGGCACCGCGCACGGTCTTGATCAATTCGTGATCAAAGGGCTTGTCCACTTTGGCGCGCAACCGGCTGATATGGGTTTCGACCACGTTGGTCATCGGATCAAAATTGATGTCCCAGATCGCCTCAAGCAACATCGTGCGGGTCTGAACCCGGCCCTTGCGGCGGATCAAGTGTTCGAGAATGGCAAATTCGCGCGGCAGCAAGTCAATCTCGACCCCGTCGCGTGTGACCTTGCGGGCGATCAAATCCATTTCGAGTGCGCCAGCCCGCAACACCGCTTCCTGTTCGACCGCCGGAGGGCGGCGCGCGAGCGCGCTGACCCGCGCCGACAGCTCGCCAAAGGCGAAGGGTTTGACGAGGTAATCATCACCGCCCGCGTTCAGCCCGCCGATCCGGTCCTCAACGCTTCCCAGTGATGTCAGAAATAGCACCGGTGTCCGATTGCCAGCGCCGCGCAAGGTCTTGACCAGAGTCAAACCGTCGATCTCCGGCAGCATCCGATCAACGATCATCACGTCATAACTACCACCGGTCGCCTGAATGAGCGCCTCGCGCCCATCTGTGACCAGATCAACCGAATGACCCTCTTCGCGCAATCCGCGCGAAATGAACGCCCCGGTGGTGGCATCATCTTCGACAGCCAATATTTTCATGCACCCTCGCAACCCTTGCGTCCGACAAGGGATAGTTAAGCAACCCTTGCGTCCGACAAGGGATAGTTAGGCGATGCAGGGCGGCCCGCCAACCGCCGCGTTTCACGATGACATATTTGTATAGTAAGCCAAAGACGCCTGTAAGGGCGGTCCCCCATCTGTTGTTGGTCAGTTTAACGAACGGAGCTACTCCATGACCACGACTTATTATAACAGCCGTCTTGCCAGCGTCACGCTGGTCGCGGCGCTCGCGTCCTCCAGTGTTCTCGCTCTGGCCCCCTCTACTGCGCTTGCGGTGCCTCCGGGTGGCTATGGCGACCTGGTCGAGGCGGTGTCTCCCAGTGTCGTCTTTATCGAGGTAACCGGCCAGAGTACCGGATCGGAAAAGACCAGCGGGTTGTCCCAAGGCATGCCCGAAGAACTGCGCAAGCAGTTTGAAAAGATGGTCCCCGGTGACCGCGACATGACCCCGCGCAAAGGCGTTGGTTCAGGTTTCATCATTTCCGATGATGGCCAGATCGTGACCAACCATCACGTTGTTGACGGTGCAGACAGCGTGACGGTCAAGCTTGCAGACGGTCGCAGTTTCGAGGCGACCGTTATTGGCAGCGACCCCATGACCGATGTAGCTTTGCTGCAGCTTGAAACCGAAGAAACTCTGCCGGTCGTTGCCTTTGGCGAGTCCGACACCATGCGTGCAGGTGACGAAGTGGTCGCGGTCGGCAACCCCTTTGGCCTTGGTGGCACGGTCACTTCGGGCATCATCTCGGCCGTGTCGCGTGACATTCATTCCGGCCCTTACGACGACTTCATCCAGACCGATGCCGCGATCAACCGGGGCAATTCGGGCGGTCCGCTCTTTAACAATGATGGCGAAGTCATCGGCGTGAATACGGCGATCTTTTCACCGGATGGCGGATCCGTGGGTATTGGCTTTGCGGTGCCATCGGATCTCGTGCAGACGGTTGTCGCTGATCTTCAGGATGACGGCATGATCACACGCGGCTGGCTGGGCGTGCAAATTCGTCCGATGTCAGAGGAAGTTGCCTCGGTTCTCGGGTACGACGGCCCCAAAGGCGCGGTCGTGGAAGCGGTCAGCGAAGACAGCCCGGCCAATAAAGGCGGTCTTGAAAAGGGTGACATCATTATGTCGTTCAACGGCAAAGAGATCGTGGAACTGCGCGACCTGACCCGGGCCGTCGCAGATACCGCACCCGACAAGTCAGCCGATGTCGAGATCTTGCGCAAGGGTGAGAAGATTACACGTCAGGTCACAGTCGGCACTCTCGGCCAACAGGACGCCTAAGCGTGTCACGATCAGGGTGAGCAATATCTCATCCTGATCGGGCAACACGATGAACAGCCATTCCATCTGCGGGCATCCGGCCCTCGTATGGATAGTCCCGCAAGACAAGGGATGTTGCAGTCCGGTGCTGGGGAGGCGCCGGGCTGCGATGTCGTTTTGCCAATGGCGTTCTCTGGAAATCCTGACCCCGTTCCAGTGTTAACGATATCTGCGCCCGTGAAAAAACTTTCCACTTTTGGTCAAACCCCCTGTATCAAAGAGATTAGTCGGATTCGCGTCAGGGGTCCGGAGCAAAGGGCACGGACATGAAACGGATAGCAACGCTTATCGCTGCATCAGCGCTCTTTGCCGGTCAGGCCAGCGCCCAAAGTTCGGAATGGAACTACACCGCGACGCTCTATGGCTGGTTTGCCGGGTTGGATACCTCTGTTGAAACCGATCTTGGTACACTCAACGCCGAGCTCAGCAGCAAGGATGTGCTGGAGAATGTCGATGCCACGTTGATGGCCGCCTTTGAGGCCCGTCGCGGGCCTTGGGGTTTTGTGATCGACGGTGTCTACAGCGATCTGTCTGCCAGCAAGAACTACCCATTCGGTGACGACTATTCCGAAGCGGTGGTCGAGACAAAGCTGAGTCAGGTGACCGGACTCGCGCTCTATCGCTTTCACTCAAGCCCAACCCTCAAATTTGACGCCGGGGCAGGGTTACGCTGGTTTGATGTCGACATGGGGATAACGCTCACACCTGGAGCGCTGGGCATGTCGCGCTCCTCTTCTGTGGGGGAGAGCTGGGTTGATCCGGTGCTCGCAGCACGCGTTATCGTACCGATCAACGATACTTGGACGGCGACAGCGCTTGTCGATTACGGCGGTACGGGTTCGGACGACAAAACATGGCAGGCTCTGGCCAGCGTCAAGTATCAATTCAACGACAAATGGTCCGCAGCCTTCGGATATCGCAGCATGAATTTGCAGCACGATATTGGTGGACGGGCAAACGAAATCACGCTGTCGGGCCCATTCGTTGCCGCCGGTTTCCGTTTCTGACAAGAAAGCGACGTGGAGCTGTGATACGGGAGATTGCAGTTTGAAACCTTGTCGGAATCTCTGCTATTAACTGACGCAATAGACCACATCTGCAAAGAACCGCCCGCGAGGGAACATCATGACCAGCGGCCCGACGCTGCCCTCGTTGAAACCAGTCAGTCTTCGCACCTTTCGGTGTGCAATTCTATTGGTCGCGGTGATGATCATTTCGCCGCAAGCTCCGATTTCGGCGGAAGAGAAAAAGATCGACCTCACCCCGTTTTCAGACGGAACGGGCGATTGGCGCACTCGTGAACTGTTTACCGGCGCACTGGTGACATTCTACGGGCAACTCTCGCCTGCAATTCTGAATTATGACGACGGCGCGGTGGGACGCACCTATGCACCGGTCGGAAACTCCAACAAGACATCGCGCATTGGTCTGCGCTGGCACATCCGGCAATTGGGGGATTGGCGCCCCGTGTTCCGGGCCGAAATCGGCATCACGCCGCGTCCTTCCAACAGTGTCAACCTTGACACACCACACAACGTGGACTGGATCGCGGATGAAACCAACATCCGCAAACTCGAACTGATCCTGAACCATTCGAGGCTGGGTGCTCTGAGTTTTGGACAGGGCAGCATGGCCACGGACAGTATCACCGAGGTCGATTACTCAGGCACCAAGGTTGCGGCCTATTCCGATGTGTCGGCCATTGCGGCGGCACAATTCCTGCGCCTTACGAATGGTACTCTGTCAACGGCGCAAGTGGGCGAATTCATCGACAACTTCGAGGGCTCCAATATCACCGGCACATATCCCGACGGTGACCGAAAAATGCGTGCGCGATATGATTCCCCTGAATTCCACGGTCTGATCTTTTCCGCAGCGGTCGGGAACGAGGTGCTTCGGGACGAAGGCGGAACCAACGCCGATGCGGCGTTGACCTATGAGAGAGAATTCGGAGATTACAAATTCGCGTCCGGCATCGGATACAGCTGGGAGTCGGATACGAAGGTCTTGTCAGGCTCGATGTCCGCGCTTCACAAACCCAGCGGACTCAATTTGACCATGGCACTGGGGGGGCAGGACGACGGTGGCGATTTCAGCTATTTCAAACTTGGCCTGTTGCGGTCCTATTGGGCGTTCGGCGAAAGCGCTCTGTCGATAGACTTCTATCAAGGGAACGATATCTATTCTGCGGGGTCCCGATCGCGGTCTGTCGGGCTTGCCTTCGTTCAATCCTTTGATCGCCTAAACCTGCAGGGCTTTGCCTTGCTGCGCCGCTATTCGTTCGATGCAGCCGACCTGGATTTTCTGGACAGTACGGCGATGATGACTGGTCTTCGCTGGGTCTTCTAACATCCGTCTCCGCGACTAGATGACGATGCGGTGAGATATCGCAAGCCAGGGCTGTGCCATGATGGGCGACAGTTACTGATGCGAGGTTAAACGCCGACAGGATCGCAACGTCGGCTGGGTTGCGGGGTGATATCTGCGCTAGGCACCGGTCGGACCTGAGCATCCACGGCAGGACGCTCCGGAATCGCAGGGTAACGATTAAGCTCGGAAGAGCACGCTGTCATTCAAATTCAACTACTTAACCAAGGGACCATATAATGAAGCTCAATATTCTAGCGGCAATCGTCTTCAGCGGACTTCTTGCGGCATGCGCCGATACGCCGGACACACCTGCCGCGCAGACTCCGGGCGATGGCGCTGATCTTGCCGGCTTTGCTGGTGCAAAGGCGGGGCAGGCCGAGAACGGATTGCAGGTGCGTGGCTATAACCTTGTGCGCACCGAAGGGCTGATCGGCTATTGGTACAATGCGACCAATTTGACCTGCGCCAAGATTGTGACCTCGCAAGGGCTGTACAGTTCGGTCGACGTTGTCCCCTTGAGCAATTGCGACCTTTAGAACCGCACCATGCGCCTGTGTTGAAGGGGCAAACTATCCCTCAAGGCGGGTGATGGCGGCTCCGATCGCCGTCAATTCTGCCGGCTTCAGTCGCGCAGGGCAGGCAGCCCCACTCCGGTGCTCTCGAACCCGCCATCAGAGGCAATGATCTGACCGGTGACATAGCTTGCCTTGTCCGAGCACAGGAAGGTGATGACCTCTGCAATCTCGCGCTCGGAGCCATATCGGTTGAGCGGGATAGCGTCGTGGTAACTGGCGATGATTTCCGGGGAGTGTACCGCCATCGCCAGTTTCGTGCGCACAGGACCGGGGCAGACGCAGTTTGCGCGGATGCCATATTCACCCAGTTCGGCAGCTTGTTGTTTGGTCAACTGAATGACGGCCGCCTTGGATGTCCCGTAGGCGACTCGTAGGGTAGAGGCCCGCAAACCAGAGATCGACGCGATATTCACCAAGGCACCACGCGTTTCACGTAAGGCGGCAATGCAGGCTTGCGATACCAGAAAGACTCCGTCCAGATTGGTCGCCATGACTGTGCGCCACCGGTCAAACCCGGTGTCTTCGATGGGGCCAAAATCGGCGACACCGGCATTGTTCACGACCGCATCGATCCGTCCAAATGTCTCGCGGACACCGTTCACCATGTCGTCGACCTGCGTGGGGATCGAGACGTCAAATTCAAACGGGCTGGCTTTGTTCAGCCCCGAGGCCGCATCCTTTAGGGCATCTCCGTCGCGATCAACCATCGCCACACGCCAGCCCTGCTCGATGAACAAATGCGTGGTCGCAAGGCCGATCCCGCGGGCCGCTCCGGTAACTAGGACTACTTTTTCCGACATTCTTGGCCTTTCGTGGATCGCTGCGGTTTCTATTGCATTATCGTCGATCAAACTTCGTGCAAAGCGCAATCCCTGTTTCGCTATTTTCTTGATGTCGCACTCACTATGAAAGAACTGTTTGCGCCCGCAACCTCCGGTGCCATAGACGTTGATTTTCCGGTTCCTGTCCAGAATCCGAGAAACGGATTGCCCATTGCGCCCTTGGGGTAAGCGGGTAATCTGCAACGCAGCATTCTGGAGGGCACCCATGGGTCATGTGATCGCTATCGCACAGCAAAAGGGCGGGTCAGGCAAGACAACGCTTGCTGTGAACCTCGCCGTCGCATTTGCGCGCGATGGCAAGTCGGTGGCCTTGATCGATACCGATCCGCAAGGCAGCGCCGGGCGTTGGTTCATGATGCGATTGGAAGCAATGGAAGATCCGGGGATCGAGTTTTCCACTGCCTCGGCCTGGGGTATTTCCTATGAATGTCGCAAGCTGGCGACAAGCCATGACATCGTGATCATTGACACGCCGCCCAAGGCCGACAGCGATCTGCGCCCGGCCTTGCGGGCCGCTGATCTGGTGCTGGTGCCGGTGGCAACCTCTCATGTCGATCTCTGGGCGGTCGAGGCCGTTCTGGAACTGGCTGAACGCGCAGGAAAACCGGCTGTCATGGTGATGACCCGCGCGCGCGCCGGGACGCGGTTGTCGGCGGATGTGGGCGAGAAAGCCGCCGAGATGGCAGCGGATATTGTCGATGCGCCGATGAACAATCGGGTGGTCTATGCCGAAACGCTGGGGCAGGGCCGTGCCGCGCTGGAAGCACCGAAAGGACCGGCACACGCCGAGATGCAGACGCTGATGAATGAAATTTCGGCAAGGCTGCCACAGGTGTGATAGTCTGAACCTGTAGCGAGGAATAGGCCGATGCAAACCATCATCAAAGACAGCGGACACCAAACCGTCATAACCACTTTTGAAATGTCACCGGGAACTTGTCAGGACCTGCTGGATGCGCTCACCGACGCCTATGAGGCGTTTATCAGCAAGCAACCCGGGTTCATTGCCGCAAGCCTGCATGTCAATGACGCGCAAACCCGGATTGCCAACTATTCCCAATGGAACCGGCGCGAAGATTTTCAGGCGATGCTGCGCAGCGACGAGATGCGCAAGCGCAACCGCAAGATAAACGAGCTGTGCCGGTCCTTTGAGCCGGTGATGTACGAAGTTGCGGGCACTTTTGGCTGAACGCGGCGCGCGTTCTGTTTTCTGACTTGGATCAAGGATAGATATGTCTGATTGATGCATCCTCTCCTTGAACATATGGAGGGTTTCTCATGTATCAGAACATACTTGTACCGATCTCTTTTGACGCCGAGCGCGACACGTCTGGCCCACTTAAGCTGGCGCAATTGCTGGCGTCGCCCGGTGCAAAGATCACGCTGTTGCACGTCGTCGAGCATATCCCGGGATATGCGATTTCCTATATGCCCGAGGACTATCTGAAAGCAGCACGGGATGCGATTCAGGAGCAGCTTGATGACATGGCCGCAACGTTGCCAAACGCCACCGGCACTGTGATTGAAGGGCATTCGGGCCGGTCGATTCTGGAATGGGCAGAGAGCAACTCACCAGATCTGATAATCATAGCGTCCCACCGGCCGGGGATGCAGGACCTGCTTTTGGGCTCGACCGCCTCGCAGGTGGTGCGTCACGCGGCCTGTGCGGTGCATGTGGTGCGCTAAAGTCAGGTTTACGAGCGCAGGAATACCTTTTCCGAATCCAACGCGCTGGCGATCCGTGCAAAGTGATCGCCGCTGGAGCCGGCAGATCGGAGCAACTGGGTTGTGGCTTCGTCAAGTGCCTCCGTAAAGGCAGCCTTGGACCTTGGGATGGCGGCCTCTGATATCGCGGCATAGCGCTTGCCCCGGCGTCGCAGTGGTTTTGCCGCCGGGTCAGCATTGGCGTTCAGTACACCCGCCAGCGTGTTTTCCACATCGCGCAGCGCCTGTTGGGCAGGCGCATAGGCGGGGTTTCCGGTGAGTTGCTTCCCTGCGGCCTGATAGTTCTGGCGGTAACAATCATAGCGATACACCGAGTCCAGCGCCTGGCATTGCCGCAAGCCCTGTTCCAGGAGACGTACGACGCGATTGGTCGTGCGATCACTCAGACCTGACTTGGAATTCCCGTAACCATAGCCTTGCGCATGGCTAAGTGTTGTCGTGAGTACAAGGATCAGAATGGCAGGGAGCAGACGGGGCATACTACAAGGTCTCTCTGGGTTCATGGGCGAGTGCCGCAGCGCGATTCTCAGGCACTCGATTCCATCCTATCAGGCATAGACGCCTTCTGCGGCTTCGCGAATGGCGCGGATATTGGTGCCGTAAGGATCGGGGTTCGTGACGGACCCGCCCCGGAATACTGCCGACCCGGCGACCAGCACGTCGGCTCCGGCACGTGCCACCAGCGGTGCAGTGGTCGGATCAACGCCGCCGTCGATCTCAATATGCACCGGGCGCTCTCCGATCAACGCGCGCAGACCGCGAATCTTGTCGGTCATGTCGATGAATTTCTGTCCGCCAAAGCCGGGGTTTACGGTCATCACACAAACCAGATCGATCATGTCGAGCAGGGGTTCAATCGCGCTCGCCGGCGTGCCGGGGTTGAGCGCGATGCCTGCCTTGGCACCGGCTGCGCGGATCGCCTGTAGGGTGCGGTGGATATGTGGACCCGCCTCGATATGGGCGGTGATCACATCGGCTCCGGCGGCCGCAAAGGCGTCGATATAGGGGTCAACCGGCGCGATCATCAGATGCACGTCCATCACGCCCTTGATATGCGGGCGGATGGCTGCGCAGGTCGCCGGCCCAAAGGTGATGTTAGGCACGAAATGCCCATCCATCACATCGACATGCACCCAATCAGCGCCCTGTGCCTCGATTGCTTCGCACTCCGCCCCGAAATTGGCGAAGTCGGCGGCGAGGATGGACGGGGCGATCTTTATCTTGCGGTCAAAAGTCATGGGGCACCTTTGGGCTGAGTTGACACCCATATAGCCCCGCGGGCGCGCAGGCGGAAGGGTCAGCTACGATAGAACAGATAGCGGTCAGGCGCGATGGTGTCGGGGCCGGTGATCTGTTTGAAACCGACCAGGGGCTGGCCCGACACAATCAATCCGCCCGGGCGCATGACCTGCGCGAGCAACGGGCTGAGCCGCGCGGCTTCGGCTACGTCGTCGGCCTTGATGCCCGATCCGAAATCGTAGTGTGCCAGAGCAAACTGTGCACCAAGCTCTGCCAGGCGTTGCAACATCGGTTCAGCTTCGCCTTCCAGAAAATCTTTGGCGGGCGGTGTGCAGGACGGGTGGCATTGCAGCACGCGGTCGATCACGCGAATGCGTCGGTCGGGCAATATCTCGCGCAGATGGTCATAGGTGCGACCGTTGCCGAGCCCCAGATCAAGCACGTCTCCGGGCAGTTCTGCGATCTGCTCGGCAGCCCAGTTCAGCCCGTCTCGCTGGGCAGTAAAGCGGCGCAACATCGAATCAAGTCGGCTCATTCAGGGTCTCCGTGGGCTGTGCGGTCCAGATTTGAACGGGGCCTTGCAAGAGGCGTGAGAGCAGCGCCTCGGTAAAGTCCCAGATTGAGCTGTCATGAACCAGATGATGGGTCAGGATGCCATAGGGTTCATCGCGATCGGCCCGGTTTTCGCGCCTGTCCACCAATTGGGTCGCGACCTGCCGTATCAATACATCGGGGTCGTGCAAACTCTTGCCCGCACGCCAGTTGATCGGATCAAGATGAGTGTTGATTTGGATCAGGCCCGGCGCGGCAAAGGCGTTGTCGCGGGGGGTGAATGTGGACAGAACCTCGTAACCCCGAGTTGGCAGGATCGGGAGAAGATCGGCGGCGACGCGGTTCCACGGTGGAACGAACATCGGCACAAGCGCGTCACCAAACAAGGTTCGCAGTCGGGTCAGGCCCTGGGCGGTTTCAGCGCACATTGCTTCAATTGTACGGTGCGCGCCGAATTCGGCCTTTTTCGCGCCATCCGGAGCGTGATTGGTGTGAGACCAGCCATGGACCACCGGAATCAGGAAAGGATCGATCACTTCGGCAAGCGACGCCTCGGCCTCTGCCGGGATCACGGCCATATGGACCGGCATGGACAGGCGCTGGGCGAGGCCATGCAAATAGTCCAAGGCAGATGTCCGGGCAACAGCGTCGTCATCGCGCCACCAGAGCGAGAGTGTCAGACCCTCTGTGCGCCAGCGATCGAGTTCGATGTCAAGCGGCGTCCAGTCCGGTGTCATGTGCGTGCCTCTGCCATGCTGGTCGCGATTGCCACGGATTGCGCCGCGCCGTCAAATCGCAGGCTGCCCTGTTCGCGCCGTGGCGCAGCCAACACCTGCCTGACCGTGGCGCAGAGCGCATCAGCGGTCAATTCGGCGCTTTGCAGGGTCGCGATGCCTGACAGATCCGACAGGCTGCTTGCGCGAAGGGATTGTTCGACCTCGTTGCCATCATCAAAGGGGACGAACACGGCGGGCGCACGCGTCTGCAACACATCCATCGCGGTGTTATAGCCACAGAGGCTGACCGAAGCGGCGGCCCCCGCGAGCATGTTGCGAAAATCCGGGCGGGCCGGTTCGACGATTGTGGAACTGTCTCGTGCCAGATCGCGTAACCTTGCGACCCGCTCAGCATCGCCCGCGACAAGCAGCCGCCAGCGATACCCGGGCATCAGCCTTGCCGCCGCAATCGCGGTTTCGAAAAGGGCGGTTCCGACATTGCCGCCACCTGCACTGACCAGAATTTCGCCTTCGCCTATGCGCTCTGGATGCGGGGTTGGGGGCGGTTGGGTGACGTAGCCGGTATAACGCAGCTTGGCTGACACGGCTTCGCTAATTGGCCAGCTTTGGTCGAGCGTGGTGCCATGGGGGTCCGAATGCACTAGGACGGCATCATAGTAGTTCGTGATCAATTCTTCTGCCCGCTCGGCTTTGGAGGGTTTGGATGGCGGTGCAAGGATGTCGCGGATCGAAGACAGGATCACCGGAGGCGACGCGCGCCTTTGGGCCGCGTCGAGCAGTGCGATGAACTCTGCACTCAACACGCGACGACCAAACGGAAAAAGCTCTGTGATCAGGATATCGGGTTCGAAATCCGCAATTGCATCACAAAGCATGGTTTGGCGACGGGCCAGCCCTGCATCATCTGCAAGCTGGTCCGCATCGTCCAGAAGCCGGGAGAAGTTGACGCCGTCCGATCGCAGCGGCGGCAGCTGCAAGATCCGGGTCCCGTCTGGTGTGGGCAAGTTCAATGGCATTCCACCGCTGGCCAGCAGCACGCGGTGCCCAACGGCGGCGAACGCATCGGCGAGCACCAGAGCGCGGCGTAAATGTCCTGTGCCAAGCAAATGCGTGACAACGATCATCACATTCATCCGCACCGCTCCAGCCGTACAGGGTCAGGATCGGCGGTTAGGATGCCATCAGAAAACGTAAGTAGGAACAAGCGGTTGCGTTTGATGCGGAACGGGGCGCCGCCCGCGAAATTCCAGCCATGCGCACGGGCAAGCAGCACCCGCATGACGCCGATATGGCAGACCACCACCGCGTCTTGGGTCAGCCCCGCGAGCCAGGGACGCAGGCGATCTTCGAGTTCTGCAGGGCTTTCGCCACCCGGCGCGCGATAGTCCCAGCCCCAGTCTTCAATGTGGCGAAAGCCCGAGTCCGGCTGTGTCAGCAGGTCAGCGCCGCGCAACCCTTCCCAATCGCCCCAATGCATCTCGGTCAGGGCATCCGCGATGCGCGGTGCGCGGCCAGCGACGATCCGGGCCGTTTCGGCGGCACGTGTCAGAGGACTGGACCAGAGTTCTGCGTGTTGCCATGGAGCCGGCAGACGAAACTGGCGCAGTTCCTTGCGGGCGTCGTCGTCCAGTGGGATATCGCTGCTGCCTTGTATGCGGCCAGCGCGGTTCCACTCGGTGTGACCGTGGCGCAAGAGTGCGATGCGGATCATAACTTGCGATCCAGCAGGGGCGTTACGGAAGACCAGAAGGTCGCATGGGCGCTGCCGATAAGGTGGTTGCGGGCAATCGACTTTCGCGCTGTCGCCCCAAGTGTGCGGCAAAGCTCTGCATCTTTCAGAATGCGAGTGATCTGTGAAGCAAGGGCGGCAGGCCCATCCTCAGGCGCCGGGTAGGTGCCGGGCGCCAGGACGTCGCGGACGCCGGGGCGGTCCTGCGCAACCACTGGTACTCCGGCCGCCTGCGCTTCGAGATAAACCATGCCAAAGCCCTCGTTTATTCCGGGCCAGAAAAACACGGCCGCGTGGTTATAGGCATCCGCCATCTGTTCGGCATCGAGTTGCCCGAGAAACTGAACCTGGTCGCCATAGGGGGCCATGAGGCGCTCGACCTCGGGACGGGCGGGGCCATCGCCCGCGATATCGAGTTGCCAGTCGATGCCATTCAGACAGGCGAGCGTTTCGGCGATTATCTGGTACGAGCCGAGCTTGTCCCCATGGCGCATCATGCCCGCGGTCAGCATCCTTGGCCGGTTCCGGGCCGGATCTGCAGCGTCTGGCAATTCATCGTGAGGCAGAAAGGGTTTCAGGTTGATCAGGCGCTGCCTCGGCGGACAGTGCCGTTCAAGAGTGATCAGATCGTTGGCGGTGAGGTAAAAGACCATATCGGCGGCGTCTATAGCGGCCTCGGCGGCGGTGGCGAACGCGCCCCATGGTCCTGTCAGGCGCTTTTTGGCACGGCTCGCTTCGATCTGGACATAGGGTATTCCGAGAGCGGAGGTGACGGCATGGCCGATGAAATCCGGAGCCTTGTAGTAGTTGTGATAGGTGACCCAAAGGTCTGGCGGCTCGGTCGCAAACTGATTAATCAATCGGGTGGCTTCTGCGTCGGCAGCGGCACGCAGAATGTCCTGTCGTGCAGGATCCCCTTTGCTATCATGTGTCTGGACGGTCGAAACCAGATTGATCTCTGTGTCACCGGTTGTAATCGCGGCCATCAGCGCACGGGCAAAGGCGCGATCACCCGAAGGCACTGGGTGGGTCGGGGGTTTCATCGGGGCGTAAAAGGCCACGCGGGGCATGGATCAGACGCCTTCGGTCAGGCTGGTCAGTCGCTGTGACAGACGCACGATACCCGGTTCCATCACAAACTCGGCGCGCAGGCGGGCGAGTGCGGTGTCGGCCATCTCGCGCGCCCCGGCAGGTTTAGAGGCAAGCCTAGTGATGGCGGCAGCGAGAGCGTCTGGTGTGTCTTTGGACAAGGTGCCGTGAACGCCGTCGTCTATGAATTCAGGGATCGCCGAAACGGCGGTGGTCAGAATTGGCAGGCGCTGGCTTGCAGCTTCCATCAGTACGTTCGGCAAACCATCGCGATCGCCGTCTTCGGCAATACGGCTGGGGAGCACGAACAGATCGGCGTTCCGCATATGGTCAATGACCTGCGGTTGATCACAGGGGCCGCACCAGGTGATCCGTGCGGCGATGCCTGCGGTTTCAGCCTGTTTCTCCAGCGGCTCTGACAACGGTCCGCCGCCGATATGGGTCCAGTGCCAATCCAGCGACGAAGGCAGCTGCGCTAGTGCGGCGATCAACCGGTCAAAGCCTTTTTTTTCCACAAGTCGGCCCACTGAAACGAGGCGCAGCGGATCATCGGCCCGGCGCGGCGCGTGATCGGGTGGGTCGGGAAAGCGGCTGAGATCGAGACCATGATAAACCAGATCAATCCGTGCCGGGTCGGCAGACAGGCGGCGCAATTGGGCGGCGCCGTAGGCCGTGCAGGTGGCCCCGAAGGTGGCACCGCTGGAGGCATCTGAGAGCTTCTCAGAGATCTCCCAATCGGGTGAGGTCCAGATATCTTTGGCGTGGGCGGAAAAGCTCCAAGGCAGGCCCCGCATGATCGCGGCATAGCGGGCAACAGAGGCCGGGGTATGAAGAAAATGTGCATAGAGACCGCGTGTTTCGGCGGGCAATTCGGCGGCCAGCACGCAGGCCTGTCCGAACCGGCGAATGCGGTTCTTGTCAAGATCGCGGGCCAGATCGCGTCGCCAGATGTCATAGGCGGCGGCGTATCCGGGCAGGGTTTTGGCAATGGCGCGGGCCTGCCAGACGCGAGCCGGGTCGTGGTGAAGGTATTCCGGAAGATAGCGCACCTTTGCCTTCAGCCGATCATGCAGCGGATGGGTCTTGGTGTCGGTCGGATGACGCAAGGACCAGATATCAAGGTCATGGCCCGCCTCTTCGAGAGCGACCAGTTCTTGCGCGATAAACGTTTCGGATAGACGCGGCCAACCCTTGACTACAACAGCGAGTTTTTGGGTCATTCTGCCGCCTTGTCTGCACTGCGGGCCAACAGCGCTGCAACGCGCTCAGTGACATAGCTGAGCCCGTCAAGCAGCCCGTCGGAATGCGCCTCGGAAGGTTTGGGTTGATTTGGTAGGGATCGGATCGCGTCGATCATGGACTGCGTGTCCATATCGTCGCCGGTGTCGCAAAGCATCTGCACCAGGCCCAATTCCTCGGCGCGGCTGGCACGAATGTATTGTTCAAGCCGGGGCACCGTACGCGGCACGATCACGGCGCGTTTGTCAAACGACAGAACCTCGCAAAACGTGTTGTATCCGCCCATGCTGACCACGCCGTCCGCTCCGGCAAACAGTGACTCGATTTGCGATTCGAACCCCACAGCGGTCACGCGCCCGTTCAGGTTGGCAACGCGGGTTTCAAAGTCGGCGCGCGTATCGCCTGACAGAAATGGCCCATAGACCAACACCGCACGGGGGCCGAGCGTCGGGTCCTGTTCATAGGAAGACAGGACCAGATTGACCATGGATTGCCCGTCGCCACCGCCACCCGGCGTCACAAGAATATAGGGATCGGTGACTTTGGGGCTTTTGGTGTTCAACCCGCGACGCAGATAACCGGTCCAGTGCATGCGTCGTTTGATGCTGTCACTCAACGCGAGGCCCTGGGTCGGGTCATAGATCGAGCGCAGCCCGTAAATCCAGAGTTCGTCATAATAACGTTCGGTGGCTTCAATCGCACCTTTGCGGTCCCATTCTACGGCGAGAACGGCGGGTTCGTCCAGCACATCGCGCAGACCAAGCACCATCCGCGCGCGCCCCTGTCCGGACAAAAGGTCCAGCGTCGGCAGCAGTTCTCCGCGAAAGCCGGTTGGCTCCTTGTCGACGATCAGGATGTCGGGATCGTACTGCTCTGCCGTCGCCCGGATCAGACCTGCGCGCAATTCGGTGGTTTGTTCGATATCCATGCCCAGTGTCTGGGATTCATAGCTGCCATCACGCAGCTTGGTCACGCCCGGCAGGCGGACGTGGTCGACACGGGTGGGAAATGTAAATCTCCCGGCCACGGGAGAGCCGGTGAGGATGAGCGCCGATGCCGTAGGATTTGCACGGGTAATGGCCTCGGCCAAGGCGCGAGAGCGGCGAAGATGCCCCAGCCCGAACGTGTCGTGGCTGTAGAGCATGATGCGAGGGGGGCGGTCTGCCTGCACGGCGCCGGTTCGGGTCATGACATCCCCCGATGCATTCGGACGAGTAGCCTCTGATATCTGGCGGGCACCGTGAGGCGCGCATGTCGAAAAAGTACCATGTCGTGTCTTGTGCCTGCCTTTGTGGCCGACCCGGGACGGCCACAACCTTGGTTTCGCATATCCGGGCCAAACGATGCCGTCCGGCAGGACTGGCAGTTCATCTCGGACCGCCCTTTCCCTACTAGTAGACCTGCCGTTGGTTGCAAACCACAAATTGTTCAAGAAATGCAGACTGTGACCAAAGCGGTTTGCACAGACATAGACGCTCCTATAGCGTTTGCAGGCAAAATGCCCTTGGGAAATTCAATGCGAACGAGCCGTGTACTGCTTCAACTGGCGATGGTCTTGTGCCTCGCCTTCGGTTTCGCGGCCTCCGGCAGTGCGCAAACGCTGCTCGGATTTGGCTCCAGCAGCAGTTCGCGCGAGGCCGATAGTGCGGACAGCGAACTGAGTGCCGCGATCAAGCAGGCCGCCGAAAGCGGTGTGAATGTCATCATCCTGGATGGAAACGGCAAGCTGGTTGCTGCGGCGGCACCAAAGGATCCAGCACCTACCACGCCAGATGCGACTGGCCAGCCAATGGATCGTGCATCGCCGCTGATGCAAACACAGGCCGAGGTGAACCAGTTCCGCGAAACGCTGGCCAACCGCCTCGCGGCATTGCCCAATTCGGTAAACGAGGTCGCGTTCATCCTGCGCGCCACCAGCCCGGACGGTCAGATTTCAACGTATCTCCGGGTGTTGGTGATAACCCTTGGACTGTTCGTTGTGGCCTGGTTCGCCATGCGCGAGATTTATGGAAAGCGGATCGTAAGAGATTTCGTGGTCTCGCGGGTTCTCGAGAATCCGCAGGGGTATCGCGAAAAGATGCCGTTTCTCGTCTTTCGCTTTTTCATGGGGATTGGTGGCACGCTGTTTGCTATGCTGGTGGCCTATCTGCTCGGGGCGCTGTTTTTCAGGGAAGAGCCGGACCAGTCGATCCAGCTTACGGTTGCTGCGATCTTTCTGACGTTTTTTCTGGCGCGAACACTGGCCGATCTCTGGCGGATGCTCTTGTCGCCTTTCCTGCCGCAATACCGCATTCCGGTTCTGTCGGACAAGGATGCGCTGCGCTTACATCGATGGGCGGTGATCCTGGGAAGTTATAGCATCGCAGCGATCATGTTCAGCACCTGGATCGCGGATTTCGGGCTGAACTATAACGTCTACGCGATTCTTTACGGCGCGCTCGAACTGGTGGCCGCATTGGGCAACATCGCGATGATCTTGTTCAATCGGCGGGCGATTTCAAACGCCATCCGGGGCGGACGTGAAATGTACGAACTGCCCTGGCTGATCCGCACTCTGTCCGTGGCCTGGGCGCCGGTGCTGATCGGATATGTGATTTTTGGCTGGTTTGAGCTGGCCTTTGATCTGGTGATGGAGCGGAACGAGTCGATCCCGTTGGTTGCTGGTGCCTATTTGGTGTTCCTGTCCATCGTCGTGGTCTACGGCGTCATCAACTATGTGATCGAACGTCTGTTCGAGCGTATCCGCCATGTCGAACAGATCAATACCGAACACGACGCCGCCGAGGCGGTAGAGCGGATCGAAGACCTGCCCGATGACGACGACGCGCCGCGCGAAGCGCCAGTAAAGCGGCATCTCATGACCTATGAAGCCTTGGCGCGTCGGGTCTCGGGAATTCTGGCTTTCGTGGCTGGTGCATACGCCTTGCTGCGGGTCTGGGACCCGGAGAACCTGTTGCTGCCGGATTCGGTGATTGGTCGGTTGCTGGATGTCGTGAGCATCCTCTTCATCGGCTATATCGTCTACAACTTCTTCCGCATCTGGATCGACAGCAAGATCGCAGAGGAATCGGTGGACGAAGCCGAGGCCGAACTGGGCGATGAAGGCGGAGCCGGAAGTGCCAGCAGACTGGCCACCCTTTTGCCGTTGTTCCGGGGGGCGATTTTGGCGATCGTGCTGGTGTCGATTGCGCTGATCGCCCTGCTGGAACTCGGTATCAACGTCAGTCCGCTTTTTGCCGGTGCCGGTGTTGTCGGACTTGCCGTCGGCTTTGGCGCGCAGACATTGGTGCGCGATATCTTTTCCGGGGCCTTCTTTCTGATCGACGACGCATTCCGCAAGGGCGAGTACATCGACATTGGGGATGTAAAGGGAACCGTGGAAAAAATCTCTGTCCGTTCATTCCAATTGCGCCATCACCTTGGCGCGCTGAACACCATTCCATTCGGCGAAATCAAGGTGCTGACCAACTATTCCCGCGACTGGGTGATCATGAAATTGCCGCTGCGTGTGACGTATGACACCGATGTTGAACGGGTGCGCAAGCTTATCAAGAAACTTGGGCAGGAATTGCTTGAGGACGCGGTGATTGGCGACAACTTCATTCAACCGCTCAAGAGTCAGGGTGTGATTGAAATGCAGGACAGCGCGATGATCATCAGGGTCAAATTCATGACCAAGCCTGGCGATCAATGGCTTGTGCGCAAGAAGGTTTACGAAGACATCCGTGCGCTGTTTGCGCGCGAGGGCATCCATTTTGCGCATCGTGAAGTGACGGTACGCTTGGCGGATGCAAAACAGGATGATCTGACGCTAGCCCAGAAAGAGGCCGTTGCAGGCGCTGTGCACGGTGCGATCGACGAAGATTATCTGGACGATATAGGACCCGGCGGAGACGACCGTTAATCAAAGAAGGAGAGATCTGTGCAAATGAGCATCGTACGCGGCGCCATAATCGCTTCCACCATTGGCATGGCATCTTCAGTATCGGCCCAAGAGGAAACAGGCGTTAGCTATCTCTTCGGGGTGGACATCGTTTCCAACTATGTTTCGAACGGCGTTACCCAATCCGACGGCAAGCCGGCGATTCAGCCCTATTTCGAGGTTGGGTTTAATGGGTTCTATGCAGGAACATGGATGTCCAATGTGGACTTTGGCGACAATGACGATTGGGAAATCGATCTCTACCTCGGCTACCGGAACCTGCTTGCGAACGATCTGTTCGTTGACGTCGGCTATGCGCGATACCTTTACGATCACAGTGGCGATTGCTGCGGAGAGGCAAAGCTGACGCTGGGCTACCCGCTTACGGATCAGTTCGGCGTGACGGGGTATGTTGCCTATAATCCAGAGTCCGAGAACTTTAACCGGAACATGACACTAGCTTACGAACCGACACCCGATTTTGGTCTTGCCGCCGTATACGGTTACAGTGACTCTTATGCGCACGAATACTGGAGCGTCGGCGCGTCCTATTCGTTTGACGAGATTTGGTCAGCCGGGCTCAAATACGAAGGGTCCGGATCGGGTGACGAGGGGCTCGTGTTCCGTATCTCGCTGGGCAACCTGCAAACGCCGCTGGTGCGTCTGTTGGCGGCGCCGTTCCAGCGGTAGGTTCTGCGTTCTACGCTATGCGTGGGGCCGTGGCATCAACCGGGCGGTTGTCGCTTCGACACAGGGCTTGCCAAGACGTTCGGTCAATGATGCAAAGCTGTGGCCAAGAAAGGCGCAGGTGCACAGATCGATACCGGTTTCTTCGTTTACGAGGATCAGGCGTTCGCCTTGAAAGACAAGGCCAAAGCCTTGATCCGCCAGTTCCCGAACAAGATTACTCCAGTCAGCGGCGTTCTTGAATGTCGGGCTGAGGTGGCAGGCCAGCGATACAGCTGTCTCGCAATCCAGCGCACTTTCGTCGCGACCGCGGCTGAATTCTGTCCAAAGGTTGGGGAGGGGCCTGTCGGGCCGGTTGAAACGCTCACTCATTACAATACTCATAATAATCACCAATCGTTACACTACAAACTGAACTAAAACATGTTCATGTTACTACATGGGTAAGAATCGGGCAAATTCAAGATGGCCCTGTGAAACATTGTTACGCGATTGTGATGTTTTGACGGGCTTTGTCCCTAGTCCGGGCATCCAAACGGGACAAACGTGCTGGCCATGCCTTCGTTCATCGACAGGACGGTGAGCAGGTTCGCAAGGTCAATATCCTCTGGCGAAATGGCGCAGATCCGCATGCCCTCGGGGCAGCCCAGTGCTATGAAATTGCGGTTCTTTTCCAGAAAGTCATCGCTGACGCCAGCCATATCCTGCGATGCCTCTACGTCCTGCCATGCTGCACTGTAGAGATCGCATTTCTGTCGAGTCCAGTCGTCGGTCTCTGCCGATTGAGAGACTGCTCCGCCAACCCAGAGGCAATACAGCATGGGCGCGAAAATCAGGTGGAACAGGTCAGTCCGCATAGGGATCGAGCGAATCCCGCAACCCGTCACCCAGGAAATTGAACGCCAGAACGATCACGATGATCGGCAACATGGGAATCGCTGTCCAGGGATAGATCTCGATGCTGGCTAGGTTCTGCGCATCATTCAGCATGACACCCCAACTCACCGCCGGCGCGCGCAGGCCGAGGCCGAGGAACGACAGCGCAGTCTCGCCAAGGATCATCGCGGGGATCGACAAGGTGGCCGAGGCGATCAGGTGCGATGTGAAATTCGGCAACAGATGTTTGCGGATCACCCGACCCGAGCTGGCCCCCATCATTTCGGCAGCCCGGACGTATTCCTCTTCACGCAGCGACAGGAACTTGGCCCGCACCGCACGGGCGAGGCCCGGCCAGTCGAGTATGCCCAGAATGATCGATATGATGAAGAATACCGAGACCGGCCCCCAGTTTGACGGCACAGCAGCGGACAGCGCCAGCCAGAGCGGCAGTTCTGGCAGGGAGCGCAGGATTTCAATGACCCGATTGATCACCCAGTCGATGCTGCCACCGAAATAGCCCGCGATGCTGCCAAAGCCGATGCCAAGGATGAAGGACACGGAAATCCCGATGAGACCCACGGTCAGCGACAATTGCGCTCCGTAAAGAATTCGCGAAAACACGTCTCGACCCAGTCGGTCCGAGCCCCAAAGAAACACGGTCGCACCATCCGGTGCACAGAACAGGTGGGTTTTTGAAGGGATCAATCCGGCGATCTTGTATTCGGACGCTTCGCAGAAAAACTCCAGCGGCATTGGCTGCGTTTCGTCGGTCACGAATTTCCATTGAAACGTCACGAGATCGGCTTCTGCCACAGTCGGGTAGACAAAGGGGCCAATGAATTCGCCCTCGTGGAACCAGTTGACCGATTGCGGTGGCGCATAGAGGAAATCGGAATTGCGCTCGTTCGGGGTGTAGGGTGCGATGAAACCGGCGACCGGCAGCATCAGATAGCAGATCAGCAGGAAGATCCCCGACACAAGACCCAGCTTGTGTTTGCGGAACTTGCGCCAGACCAGCAACCATGCCGGGGCGTCAAGATCCTTGCGCTCAAGCTCTTGTATGTTGGCGACCGGATCAAACGGTTCATCATCGACATATCGGCCATCGGGCAGTTGGGTCATGTTTCGCGCCCCTCGTACCGGATACGCGGATCAAGCAGCACCAGCAGCACATCCGAAACCATCGTGCCGATCAGTGTCAAAAGCGCCACGAACATCAGAACAAACCCCGCCAGGAACTGATCCTGCGTCTTGAGCGCAGTCAGCAATGTCGGGCCGATGGTCTGAAGCCCGAGCACCACCGACACCAGAACCGAACCGGACACCATCGACGGCAGCAGGTTACCGATATCAGCAACGAACGGGTTGAATGCCATGCGCAGCGGGTACTTGGTAAGCATGCGCGGCGGGCTCATCCCCTTGGCGATGGCGGTTTCCACATAGGGTTTGCCAAGCTCGTCCAGCAGGTTCGCACGCAGACGCTGCATCATCGCCGCCGCGCCGGATGTGCCGATCACAAAAGTAGGCACGATCAAGTGGATCAGGATCGATTTGACCTTGCCCCATGTCATCGGCTCGCCTTCGTAAATCGGGTCCATAAGGCCGCCGATGGGCAGGTCAAAATACTTGTGTCCATAATAAAACATGATCAGGGCGAGCAGAAAGTTCGGCGTAGCGAGGCCGAGATACCCCACAAAGGCAGACGTATAGTCGACCCATGTTTTGGATTTCGCCGCCGCCAGCACGCCGAGGGGAAGGGCGATCAGATAGACGAACAGGACGGCTGCAAGGTTGACCAGAACCGTCAGCCACAGGCTCTCGCCGACGATATCGGCAACCGGGCGGTCAAATTCAAAGGACCATCCGAAATCACCCTGGATCAGTCCGGAAAAGCCGTTTGGACCGGGAATGAAGCCGATCCAGATGAGGTACTGTTGATACAAAGGTCGATCCAGCGCGTATTCCTTGCGCAGGAATTCAGCCTTGTCGATGCCCGCAGATTGACCCGTCGCGCGTAGTTCGGCGATCTGGTTGGACAGGTAATCGCCGGGGGGGAGGTTGATGATCAGGAACACCAATGCTGACACCACCAGAAGGGTCAGCAGCATCGTCGCAAAGCGGTAGAGCGCGTAGCGCAGTATGCTCATCAATCGGTCCCGTCAGGGGCAAAATAGAACTCGTCGGGCCGATGAATACCGAAATGTGCGCCGGGATCCCACGCCCAAAGGGCCGTTTCCGGCACATTGCGCAGCCGCTTGTTGACCACGACAGGCTGTGGCGCCTCGGCGAGCGTGCCGATGGCAAACACGTTGTCGGCGTGGATTTTCAACATCTCGGTCCAGGCGGCACTGCGCTCATCATCGTTGGTGGCAAGCTCCCAGTCATGCAGCAATTCCATGAGGCGTATTGCAGGTTCCATGTCGGGCGCTTCGCCAGCTTCTTGATTGGTTTGATAGTACTGACCCCATTTTGGCCAGGCAAAGAACACCTGATCCGTCGGGGCAACATAGGCGGGCGAAGTGTAGGGGCGCGGAATGCCGTTGTCCCAGCCATACCAGACCGACGCCATGGTTTCTCCGGAATAGACCCGATTGCGCAGGATATCGCGATCCAGCGGACGCATGATCAGCTTGACGCCAATGCTGCGCCAGTCGTCGGTGATGATTTGCAGAGCATTTTCAACCTCTTGGCGTTCGCCTGCGGTTTCGATCACGACCTCCATCGGGCGGCCATCAGGCAATAGCCGAATGCCATCGGCGCCACGTTGATCCAGCCCTGCCTCATCCAGCATGGCGCTGGCGGTCTCGGGGTCATAGGCGGCCCAGGCATCGCGATTTTCCTGCGTAAAGAATGGGCTGGCAGGCAGAACAGCCATCGCGCCGGGTTTGGCCAGTTTGAAATACAGCGCTTTGTTTATGGTATCGCGATCAATTGCCAGCGACAGCGCCCGGCGCACATTCACGTTGCGCAGCACTTCGCGCCATGCGGGATCGTTGTAGTTCAGATCGGGATAGATCGCGATCTGCGACGCAACAGCATTGCCCCAGAGCAATGTCTTGTAGTTGCTGCCATCGGCCTCGCCCTTGCGGAGAATAGAGATGTCACGAAAGTCGAGCCCACGCGCCTGAAGATCGGTCTCGCCTGCATTGGCCTTGGCCGCGATCAGTCCGGGGCTGACGATCTCCATTTCGACCACGTCGATATAGGGGAGCTGTAGCCCGTTCGGGTCAATACGGTGGAAATAGGGATTGCGCACGAACAGGTGCCGGATCTTTTTGCCCGAACTCGAGTTGATCCAGGGTTGCAGAGTTGGCAATTCGTGATTGTCGAACTGGTACATGTTGTCCAGCTTGTTGTGCAGCGACGCCCAACTGCGGGCGCGAACGTCTTCGATCGCTTCGGCCAGCGCCTCGGGCTCTGCATAGTCGCCGTGAAACTGTTTCAGGAAATGCGCAGGGCGGAAGATGAAGGGCGGGCGGGCCTGTGCGAGGCTGGCAAGGAAATTGGGGTTCGGGCGGTCCCATTCAAAGACGATGGTTGTCTCGTCCGGGAACGTGACCGTGGGCAATTCACCTTCGACACGCAGAAAGTCTGGCGGGCCAGACGGGCTGAGCATTTCGTTGTTGGCAACATCGTTCCACCAGTATTCGAAATCTGCCGATGTGAATGGCGCGCCGTCCGACCATTTGTGACCCGGACGCAGCCGCAGGGTGAAAACCTTGTCATCTTCGTTGTCATAGGACAGCAGGATATCGGGCTGCAGGTTGTAATTCGCGTCATATCCAATCAGCCTTGAGTAGCCATAGACGACCATCTGGCGGATGTCCTTGCTGCGGCTGACAAGCGTCTTCAGCGTGCCGCCCTGAATGCCGGGCGTTCTTCCCCGGCTTTCCAGATCAACGATCAGCGGCGTTGAAGGCAGGCGCTCTGCCAGCGGTGGCAAGTCGCCGCGGTCGACCTCGGCGGACCAGAACGTGCTTTCGACCAGATCAGGCAGGGGTGACGCGGCCAGCACCGGCGCGGCCAGCAAGCATACTGCGGCCCCCAGCAATATGCGTCGGGTTGAATTAAACATGACAACGTACCTTGTGACCGGGTTCCATTTGCGTGAGCGAAGGTATCACGGTGTTTGAAAAACGAAAGGCCTCGGGCCACGAGTCCGGCGACCCCGCCCCCTGTGCAACCAGCTTGAGATTGATCGGCCTGTCGATGTCGGGCTCGGGCTGAGCCGCGATCAGCGCTTTGGTGTAAGGGTGCTGCGGATTGTAGAACAGCGTCTCTGGCGGAGCTTGCTCCACTACCAGCCCCTGGCGCATGACGGCGACCTCGTCGGCAATCCGGGCAACAACCGCGAGATCATGGCTGATGAAGAGGTAGGAGAGGTTCATTTTGTCCCGAATATCTTCGAGCAGGGTCAGGATCTGCTCCTGGACGCTGACATCAAGCGCGCTGGTCGGTTCGTCACAAACGATCAGCGCCGGGTCGAGCATCATCGCCCGCGCAATCGACAGTCTCTGACGCTGACCACCGGAAAACGCATGCGGATAACGTTGCAGCATGTCGGGGTTCATCCCGACCGCACGCAACCGTTCTGCCGCCATCTCGCGGCGTTCGGAATGGGTGCCGATCTTATGAATGTCCAATGGTTCGGTGAGGGCGTCGAGAATGCGCATCCGCGGGCTGAGCGAGGAATAGGGATCCTGAAACACCATCTGTGCCTGTTTCTGGAACGCGACCCGCTCAGCCCTGTCCATCTTGTGAACGGCAATTGGCTCGCTGTCGGGGGTGGCGCGAAACAGCACCTCGCCGCCCTTGTCAGGTGGTTCCGCCCCAAGCGCAATGCGCGCGGCAGTGGTCTTGCCCGAGCCGCTTTCGCCGACGATCGCCAGCGTCTTGCCGCGCGGCAGGTTCAGATCAACCCCCCGGCAGGCATGGATCAGCAAGTCGGATTTCCACATCGACTGACTGCGCATTGTGTAGGTTTTGGAAACAGAATTCAGTTGCAGGATCAGATCGTCCTGCTCCAATGGCGGTGCCAGCTTGGGTTCGGCCGGAATCGCCGGAGCCGCATCAAACAATTGTTGTGTATAGGGATGGGCAGGCGCGCCCAGCATGGCCTCGGCCGCGCCGGATTCCATCACGCGGCCTTTGTTCATCACCACAACCTGTTCGGCCATGTTGGCGACGACGCCCAGATCATGGGTCACGAGAATCATCGCCATGCCCATTTCGGCCTGAAGCTCTTTCATCAACCCCAGCACCTGCGCCTGAGTTGTCACATCCAGCGCAGTGGTCGGTTCATCCGCGATCAGCAGATCCGGCTGGCTGACCATTGCCATGGCGATCATCGCCCGCTGGCGCATCCCGCCGGACATCTCGAATGGATAGGAATCATACGCGCGTTCCGGATCAGGAAAGCCCACACGCTCGAATTTCTCGAGCACGATTCGCCGCGCCTCGCGTTCGCTGGTGTTCTTGTGCAGCCAGAGCACTTCGCTGACCTGATTGCCGATTTTATGCAACGGCGACAACGACCGCATAGGTTCCTGAAAGATCATCGACACCGCATCGCCGCGTATGTCCCGCATCCTGCGTTCTTTCAGGCTGGTCAACTCCAACCCGCCGCTTCGTCCGTTCAGAGTGATCTTGCCGCTGCGAATTTGGGCGATACGCGGCAGGATGCGTAATATGGCGCGGCAGGTCACGGTCTTGCCCGATCCCGATTCGCCGACCAATGCCAGCGTCTGGCCGGGCATCACGTCAAAACTGACATTCTTGACGACATCCGGCCCGTTGCCAAAACCGATGCTGAGATCCTTGACCGACAAGAGCGGGGTCATTCAGGCGTTTCCGTCTGGCTGTGTCTGAACCGCATGTTGTCCCTGCAAACCTCAATTGTGCTTTTGCGCTACCTTCGCTTGGCGATGTGTCGGTAGTCAAACATGAATTGTCATCAGAGCAGCCGAACGCGGGAAATCGCGAGCCGGGTCTACACATTGGCGCAGTTCTTTGTCATGAGGGCAACATCCCGGATCAAAGAAGGACGCGCCATGACCAGCCGCCTGGACCTTTTCATCGACCGTATGGTGTCGCAACGCGCTTGCCTTGACTTTGCGATCGCCCAAACCGCCATGATGCAGGGACCAGTGTTTGAACTGGGTCTTGGCAATGGCCGGACCTATCATCACATGCGCAACCGTATCCAATCGCGCGACATCTATGTCTTTGAACGCGCCGTTGCCTCGCATCCGGACAGCACGCCACCGGAAGAACTGACAATTCTCGGCGATGTGAACCAGACATTGCCTGAAACCCTGACCCGGATGGGCGCGGTCGCCAGCCTGATCCATGCCGATCTGGGCGGACATAACCGCGAAAAGAATGATATCTTTGCGCGCAAGGTTTCGCCATTGATCGAACCGCTTCTGGCACCGGGCGGCATGATGGTGTCCAGTGACAGAATGTATTTTGCGGATCTCTTCGAGGTTGCATTACCCGAAGGCGCCGTGCCGGAACGCTGCTTTATCTATCAAAAACCGCAAGACGAGGCCTGAACCGGCCAGAGGTCGTCGATAAGTTAAAGAATATGCATGTCTTTTCACGAATGACCGGCGATTGTCGTCTAAAGTGGCCTTGCGTGCGCAAACCCGTTAGGCGTTGGTAAACTCAGTTCTTGCGGGGGCTTATGCAGAATATTCCTTATGACGAGCTTGTCATCGGCATGGAGGCCGAAGTCTCGCGCCTGTGCCGGGCCGATGACCTTTATGTGTTTGCGAATGCGTCGGGCAATCTGAACCCGATGCACTTGCCCAAGGCGGATGGCGACGGGGACGGAGAGCCTGAATCCATCGCGCCGTCGATGTGGGTCGCATCCTTGATCTCGGGCGTTCTGGGCTGTCAGTTACCCGGACCCGGCACCCTGTATCATCAGCAATCCTTGCGTTTTATCGGACGCGCGCAGGCGGGCGATACGCTAACGGTCAAGGTGCGGCTGGTGGCCAAGGGCGACAACCGGAGGGTGCGGTTTGATACCTGGGTCGAGGCGGCAAATGGGACGCGAATTGTCGAGGGCGAGGCCGAGGTGATCGCACCCGAACGGTCCATCCGGTTTGATGCGTCAGATGTGCCGGGGCTGACGGTCCAAAGCCACCGGCATTTTGAACGGCTGCTGGAACTGGCCGAACCATTGCCTGCGATGCCCACCGCCGTGGTGGCGCCGGAAAAACCGGACGCATTGGGGGGCGCCATTCTGGCCGCCCAACATACGCTGATCGACCCGATCCTGATTGGACATCCCGACCGGATCGCCGAAGCGGCAGAGGCCGAGGGCATTGACCTCGCGCCCTATCGCATCGTTGAGGCTCGCGATCATCGACTCGCGGCCCAGGCGGCCGTTCGCATGGTGCTGGATCAACAAGTCTCCGCGATCATGAAGGGGCATTTACATACCGACATCCTGCTAGGTGAAATCGTCAAACGCGAAGGCGGGCTGCGCCGGGGTGGGCGGCGGATCAGCCATGTCTTTGTGATGGATGTACCCGGGCTGGATCATCTGCTGATGGTAACGGATGCTGCAATCAACATCGCACCCGATCTCAGAACCAAGGCGGACATCGTTCAGAATGCAATAGATCTTGCGCTGACGTTGGGCATCGAACAGCCCAAGGCGGGAATACTGTCGGCTGTTGAGACGGTGAACCCGGCGATTCCGTCGACGCTGGATGCGGCGATCCTGTCCAAGATGGCGGATCGTGGGCAGATCACCGGCGGTTTGGTCGATGGCCCGTTGGCGATGGATAACGCGGTTGATCTTGGCGCGGCGGCAACCAAGGGGATCACCTCGCTGGTGGCGGGGCGCGCCGATATCCTCGTCGCTCCAAACATGGAAGCGGGCAATATGTTGGCCAAGGAGTTGACCTTTCTCGCCCAGGCCCGCGCCGGGGGCGTGGTGATGGGGGCGAAATGCCCGATCATTCTGACGAGCAGGTCTGACGATGAACAATCGCGCCTGGCATCCTGTGCCATCGCGGCGCTGAACGCAGCGGGAGGTGCGGCATGAGCGCGATCCTGACGCTGAACGCGGGGAGTTCATCGCTAAAGTTTGGGCTGTATCGCGCGGCATCAGAACCCGAAATTCTGCAATCCGGACAGGTCGAAAATATTGGCCCGGTCGCGCGTCTGTCGCTGCATGACGGTACCAAGCGTGAAATCGGCCCGGCCGATCATGCGGTAGCGGTGCGTGCCATCCTGACCGCCTTGGAGGGTGATCTCAAAGGACATCAGGTCGAGGGCGTCGGTCACCGGATCGTGCATGGGGGCAAGGCCTTTGGCGCGCCTGTCGAATTGACCGAAGAGGCGCTCGAACAGCTTGAAACGCTTGTGCCCTTGGCTCCGCTGCACCAACCGCACAACCTTGCCGCCGTGCGTGCAGCGCAAGCCGCGTTTCCGGCAGCGCGTCAGATCGGGTGCTTTGATACGGCCTTTCACCGGGGGCACCCGTTCGTGAATGACGCGTTTGCGCTGCCCCGTCGGTTTTATGATCAAGGCGTCCGCCGCTATGGGTTTCACGGTCTGTCCTATGATTACATATCCAGTGTGCTGAAACGCGATTGGCCGGATCTGGCGCAGGGCAGGGTGGTTATCTGCCATCTTGGCAATGGGGCATCCATGTGTGCGGTGGCGCAGGGCCGCAGCCGGGGATCGACTATGGGCTTTTCCGCGCTGGATGGTTTGCCCATGGGCACGCGCTGTGGGCAACTCGACCCCGGCGTGTTGCTCTATCTGATGGCGCAGGGCATGACCCACGCCCAAATCGAACAGATGCTTTATTCCGAAAGTGGCCTATTGGGCCTGTCGCAGATCAGCCACGATATGCGCACGCTGCTGCAAAGCGATGATCCACACGCCGCAGAGGCAATTGACTACTACGTCTTTCGCATCCGCCGGGAATTGGGCGCGATGGCTGCCGTGCTGAACGGTTTGGACGGCGTTGTCTTTACCGGTGGCATCGGTGAGAACGCCGCCCCCATCCGTGCGCGCGTGATTGAGGGGCTGGACTTTCTGGGTCTGGAACTGGACGCTGACGCGAACGCCACGGGTGCGGTGTCTATCGGGGCAGGGGCCGCCAAGATCCTCACCATCAAGACCGACGAAGAGCGCGTGATCGCGCGCGCCGTCGCCAGCGCCCTTGCCGCCTGACCGAAAGGAAACACATGCTGTTCTACGACTGCTCTACTGCTCCCAGCCCGCGCCGCGCGCGCATGTTCATCGCAGAAAAAGGGCTGGCGATCGAGACTCATGATATCAGCATTGCCGAGGGGCAACAGCTCCAGCCGGAGTTTCTCGCGGTCAACCCGCGCGCGACACTGCCGGTTCTGGTAACCGATGAGGGGACAACGCTGACCGAGAACCTCGGGATTGCCGCCTATCTCGAAGCCCAGTACCCGGAACCGCCGCTGATGGGCCGCACACCCGACGAAAAGGGTCTTGTCCTGATGTGGAACGCGATTGCCGAACAGCAGGGCGGCCAGCCAATCGCCGAAGCATTGCGCAATTCAAATCCGCATATGAAAAGCCGGGCGATCCCGGGTCCGCAGAATTATGAACAAATCCCCGAACTGGCAGAACGCGGCAAGGCGCGGGTTGCCACGTTCTTTGATGTTCTCGAAGCGCGGCTGCAGGAGAGTCCGTTTCTTGCCGCCAATCATTTCACCCTAGCCGATATCACCGCATTTGTGTTTGTCGACTTTGCACGGGTCATCAAGATGCGCATTCCCGAAACCAATACGGCGAGCCGCACCTGGTTTGACAACATCGCCGCCCGGCCAAGTGCCGGGTAATAGGCCTATGGCGTGGCATTTCATCTGCCCACGCCACTTTCCGGAGGAGTAACACCCATGCCAGACGCCTATATCGTCAGTGCCACCCGCACCGCCGGGGGCAAACGTGATGGCCGAGTTTCGGGATGGCACCCGGTTGATCTTGCCGCCGCCGTATTGGACGAAACCGTTGCCCGTGCAGGTGTCGCGCCGGATGCCGTGGATGATGTGATCATGGGGTGCGTCAGCCAGGTTGGCGAACAGGGCCTGCATTTCGGGCGCAACGCTGTGCTCGCCTCAGGGCTTCCCGAAACTGTGCCTGCTGTGACCATTGACCGGCAATGCGGCTCGTCCCAGCAATCCATTCATTTCGCCGCGCAGGCGGTGATGTCGGGAACGCAAGATGTGGTGATCGCCGCCGGAGCCGAGAGTATGAGCCGTGTCGCCATGGGGTCGACCGGACGATGGGCGCGACGCGCTGCTCCGGGCAGCCCGACCAGTCCGAAACTCGCGCGCAATTACCCCGAGGTGATGTTCAGCCAATTCACCGGCGCCGAAGCCATTGCAAGCAAATGGAACCTGTCTCGTTCGGATCTGGACGCCTATGCCCTGCAAAGCCACCGGCGCGCGGCGCAGGCGACAGATGCCGGTGCCTTCAAGGCCGAGATCCTGCCGCTTCGGATCATGACCGACGGAGGTGCAGATGTGCACGAAATCGACGAGGGCATTCGCCGGGATGCGACGCTCGACAGTATCGGTGCGGTAAGAACGCTCAGCGAAGATGGTGTCATCACCGCCGCCAATGCCAGCCAGATTTGCGACGGTGCGGCGGCCGTGATGATTGTGTCTGAAGCCGCGTTGAAATCTCATAACCTGACGCCGCTGGCGCGCATTCATGCGCTGACAGTCACCGCTGGTGATCCTGTGATCATGCTCGAAGAACCGCTCTTTGCCACCGACCGCGCGTTGGCCCGTGCCGGGCTCAAAATCGATGACATTGATCTCTTTGAGGTCAACGAGGCCTTCGCACCTGTCCCTCTGGCCTGGCTCAAACAAACCGGCGCCGACCCAGATCGGTTGAACGTGAACGGCGGTGCCATCGCCCTCGGCCACCCGCTCGGTGGGTCCGGAGCGAAACTGATGACCACGCTCATCCATGCGCTGCGCGCTCGTGGCAAACGCTATGGGCTGCAAACCATGTGCGAAGGCGGCGGCATCGCGAATGTCACCATTGTCGAAGCGCTCTGACGTTCGTTTTTCTTGCGAGAAATACCCCGGGGAGCGCGAGGGGCAGCGCCCCTCGCCTGTCGCGCCGCCAAAGGCGGTGCAATATCTCCTGACGAACGATACGTAACTCGAACGCCAAACCGTTTCAGGTCAGTGTTTTCATCACGTCGGCCACGTCATTTTTCGCGTCCGCCGCCGCCTTCTGTCGCACAGGACCATACCCGCGAATTTCATCCGGTGCTGCGAGAACACGCATGCAGGCATCTTGCGTCTCTGCGGACCACGCGCCGGCAACGCGAGGCAAGAGAGCTTCGTACCAAGTCAGTAGATCGCGATGCATCCGCGCCTCTTCATGATAGCCAAGGGGGTTCAACGCGGTTCCCCGCAGCCCTTTCATTCGCGCCAGCATTTTCAGCGCTGGCGTCATCCAGGCCCCGAATGCGTGTTTTGCCGGACGACCGCGTGCATCAGTCTTGCGGCTGAGCAGTGGCGGCGCAAAGTGATAGCTGACCTTGAAATCGCCTTCGAACTGCGCTTTCAGTTCATCGGCAAAACGGCCATCAGTCTGCAGGCGCGCGACCTCGAACTCATCCTTATAGGCCATAAGCTTGAAGAGCGAACGAGCCACCGCGCGCAGCGCATCTTCGGGCAAGGTGGCACGAAGAGTGTTCAGTTGATCACGATACCGCGTGGCATAAGCATCATCCTGATAGGCAACAAGGAATGCTGCGCGCTGTTCGATCATTGCGTCCAATGTTTCTTCTTCGGGCGTGGCGTCGTCAAGGTGGCGGGCAAGCTGTTCGGGTGATGCTGCCAAAACCCGGCCAAGTGCAAACGCCGTTCGGTTTTTTTCGATCTGAACCCCGTTGAGTAGGATGGCCTGCTGCAAACTGCCATCACTGACAGGGACCAACCCTTGTTGCCACGCATATCCTAGCATCATCACGTTGGCATAGACCGCATCGCCCAGCAGGCGTTCCGCCGCGCGATTGGCGTCGAACGTCGACAGGTTCGCAGCACCGATGGTGCGCGCGATCAACTCTTCGCGTTCGTCCGTGCGCAACGAGGCATCGCGGTGCAGCACCAGATCGCCGGTCGGCATTTCCGCCCTGTTCAAAACCATGCGGGTCTGCGGCCCGTAATGGAGCGAGGCCTTGGGTGCCGAACTCACCACTATATCGCAGCCAATGACAGCGTCCGCCGCACGTTCGTCGATCCGGACCTGATTGACCGCATCGGGCCGGTCCGCAAGCCGGATATAGGATAGAACCGTGCCGAATTTCTGCGCGAACCCAGTAAAGTCCAGCACCGATGATCCTCGCCCCTCCAGATGTGCCGCCATGGTGATCAGTGCCCCAACGGTCACGACGCCGGTGCCGCCAACACCTGTGACCAACAAGTCGAAGGGTTCCGTCAGCGATGGCAGCTTGGGCGCAGGCAGATTGTTGGTCAACGCCGGCAAGTCAAGATCGACCGCTTCGGGCTTGCGGCGCGTCGCGCCGGTGACAGTGACAAAGCTTGGGCAGAACCCATTGAGGCAGGAAAAGTCCTTGTTGCAGGAATTCAGGTTGATCTTGCGTTTGCGCCCCAGCGGCGTCTCGCGGGGTTCGACCGACAAACAGTTGGACTCGACCGAGCAATCGCCACAGCCTTCGCAAACCAGATCGTTGATCCATGCAAATTTCTGTGGATCCTCTAGCGTGCCGCGCTTACGGCGGCGACGTTTCTCGGTGGCGCAGGTCTGTTCATAGATAATGGTGGTGACGCCCGGGATGTCGTGCAGTTCTCGCTGCACGATATCCAGTTCGGCGCGGTCGTGAAATGACGTGCGGGCGGGAAAATCAGAGCGGTTGAACTTGTCGAGGTCATCGCTGACCAGCGCGATCCGTTCGACGCCTTCGGCGCGGCAGGTCTGCGCGATACCGGTGACAGAAACCGGCCCATCGACCGGCTGCCCGCCGGTCATGGCGACGGCATCATTGTAGAGGATTTTGTAGGTGATATTGGTCTTTGCAGCGACCGCCTGCCGAATGGCGAGGCTGCCGGAATGATACCACGTGCCTTCGCCGAGGTTCTGAAAGATGTGCTTGCCGCCATTGAACTTGCTTGCCGCGGTCCAGGGAACTCCTTCGCCGCCCATCTGGGCATAACCGACCGTGTCGCGATCCATCCAACTGGCCATGACATGACAGCCGATTCCGCTGGCTGCGGTGGACCCTTCAGGCACCTTGGTGCTGGTATTATGCGGGCAGCCCGAACAGAAATAGGGTGTCCGGGTGGCGCCCGGAACGTTCAGCAAAACAGGCGGTGTTTCGGTCAGCGCCTTGGCTTTGGCGGGCAGGTTCTCATCGGGAAAGAAACGATCCAGTCGGGCCGCCACGATGGGCGCGAGAATCTGGGGCGACAGCTCTCCAGTCCACGGGATCAACGGGTTCATCTGGCTGTCGTATTTGCCGACCATGCGCTCTGGCTTGGCACCGGGCCAGTCATAGAAATGCTCTTTGAACTGGCTTTCGATGATGCCGCGCTTTTCCTCGACAACCAGGACTTCCTGCTTGCCGGACACGAAATTCAGCGCATCGCGATGGGCGAGCGGCCAGACCATGCCGACCTTGTAGATATCAATCCCAAGTCGGCGGCAGGCGGATTCGTCCAGCCCCAACAGGCGCAGCGCCTCCATCAGGTCCAAATGTCCTTTGCCCGTGGACACAAAACCAAAACCGGCATCCTTGATGTCATAGATGGCGCGGTCGATCGGGTTGGCCTCGACAAACGCCTCTACGGCCTTCAGCTTGTGACCGATGCGGGTCTCGATCTCGGGGCTGGGCAGGTCGGATCGGCGCACATGCAGGCCACCCGGAGGGCCGGTAAATTCGGGTTGTACAAAGTCGCGGTCGGCCTTCAAGGCAACCGAGCGCGCGGATTCCACGGTTTCTGACACCGCTTTGAACCCGACCCATGTGCCGCTGAAACGCGAGAGCGCGATACCGTATTCGCCGTATTCAAGGTATTCTTCGACCGAGGCCGGGTTCAGCGTGGGCATGAACCAGGCCATGAAGGCCACGTCGGACTGGTGTGGCATTGACGAAGACACACAGCCATGATCATCGCCCGCGACGACCAGCACGCCACCCTTAGGGGCCGACCCATAGGCGTTGCCATGTTTCAACGCATCGCCTGACCGGTCCACACCCGGCCCTTTGCCGTACCACATGCAAAATACGCCCTCGACCTCGCAATGAGGATCGAGGCTGGCCTGCTGTGCGCCCAGTACTGCGGTGGCGCCGAGGTCTTCGTTGACCGCTGGCATGAAAGTGATCTTGGCCTCTTGCATCCGTTTCTTTGCGCGCCAGAGTTCGAGGTCCAGGGCTCCAAGCGGAGAGCCGCGATAACCGGAAATGAAGCCCGCAGTATTCCGACCCGCCGCTTTGTCGCGCCGCGCCTGATCCAGCATGATCCGCGCCAACGCCTGAGTGCCGGTCAGAAACACGCGCCCCTGCGTCAGCGCATAGCGATCATCAAGTTGGTAGGTGGTGAGATTCGGGTTTGGGTGGGTCACGGCAGCCTCCTGCGGTCTTTGACCTCGTACGTTACCGTATGTCGGGTGAAAAGTCCTGTCAGAGTGATGCGGCTTCCCTTGTGTTTTTGGTCGAATTATCCAGTAATTCTGGCTGAATCGAAAAACGGAACCAGTTTGATGCAAATAGATGACCGAGATCAGCGAATTCTAACGCTCTTGCAGAAGGATTGCCGGCTCTCAAATGCCGAGCTGGCGGATGCCGTTGGGATGTCGGCTTCGGCGCTTTGGCGGCGGGTGCGCAGCCTCGAAGACGCGGGTGTTATTGAACGATACGGCGCACAGGTGAACCCGGCGCGCATGGGGTTGGAGTTTCAGGCCATCTTGCATGTCCAGCTGACGCGACATGATCACGAGGGACCAGAGGCGTTCATTGCTGCCGTGCAGAACCGGGCGGAGGTGCAGGAATGCTATGCCACAACCGGGCAAAGCGATTATCATCTGCGGTTGCTCTGCCGCGATCTGACTGCGTTCAACCGGTTTCTCGAAGAGTTTCTGTTTCGACAACCGGCTGTGGCCAGCGCCCAGACCAACGTGGTGTTGCGGACGGTCAAACGGAGCGGGCCGGTGACGAGTGACTAGATATCGAGTGCGACGCCGCTTTTAACCGCATCCATCGACACAAAGGTGCGGAACTTGCGGACGTTTCCACTCTGAAAGAACATGCGGCGCGTAAACTCTTCGTAAGTGGCCATACTCTCGACAACGAGCACCAGAATGAAATCGGTGTCGCCGGTCACATAATAGCATTGCTGCACTTCCGGGGCATCGCGAAACCGGGTCTTGGCCGCATCGATATCGTCGGGCGTTTCGCTGACCAGTTCCACCTCGACAAAGATAGTCAGCGTCAACCCAACAGCCTCGGGGGTGATCCGGGCGACGTTGGCGGCGATCACGCCATCGGTCTCCATCCGCCGAATGCGGCGTTGCACGGAAGGCGCGGACAGATTGACGGACTGCCCGATCTCCCGCTGGGTCATCAGGTTGTTCTGTTGCAAGAGTCGCAAGATGGCGAGGTCAAAGGAATCAAGTGGGGTCATGGCGCGCGCATTGAGTGTCTTGTTTTGAGTTTCGGATGGATTGGCGGTATCGGTGAAACAAACTTGCACGATTAGGCCAAAAATCCAGCCCTTCTTTCGCGGTGGCTGCACTATATCTTCGGAAACACGGAGGAACGCCGAAAATGTATCTGAAGAATCAAATGCCTGCCCATCATATGCCGTTGGACCCGCGTGATGCCGAGACGCTGAGTGTCAAAGGCGCGGCTGATGTCGCTCGGGTGCTGGCCCTTCGCGACAACAACGCCGCCACGCCTTTGCATGCCCTGCCGGGGCTGGCCGCAGAACTGGGTCTGGGTGCGCTTCATGTGAAGGACGAAGGCTATCGGTTGGGGCTGGGCAGTTTCAAGGCGCTTGGCGGGGCCTATGCGTTGATGCGACTGGTTCAGGATGCAGCATCAGAGCAGCTTGAGCGCGATGTCGCCGCGGATGAGTTGATGTCAGAAGAAGTGCGCGGGGTGGCCGCCGGATTGACGTTCGCTTGCGCAACCGATGGCAATCATGGGCGGTCCGTTGCGCAGGGGGCGCAATTGATCGGGGCCAATGCGGTGATCTTTGTGCATGCCGGGGTCAGTGATGCACGGGTAGACGCGATTGCAAGCTTTGGAGCGCGAATGATCCGGGTGGATGGTAATTACGATGACTCAGTCACCGAAGCCTCGCGCGTCGCCGAGCAAGAAGGTTGGACCGTGCTGTCGGATATGTCGTGGTCGGGATACGAGCGGATTCCTGCGCTGGTGATGCAAGGCTACTCTGCGATTGTGCAAGAGGCGCTGGATCAGCTGGATGCGCCGCCAACGCATGTGTTTTTGCAGGCGGGCGTCGGTGGGTTCGCGGCTGCAATTGCCGGGCATATGGCCGTGGTGCTCGGGGAGGGCCGCCCGCATGTGATCGTTGTTGACCCACAGCGCGCCGCGTGCCTGTTTGAAAGTGCCAAGGCCGGGCGAGCCATCAAGGTCGAAGAGGGCCAGGCCACGGTCATGGCAATGCTGGAATGCTATGAGCCATCGTTGGTAGCGTTTCGCGTGCTCGAACGGGTCGCCGATGGGTTCATGACGGTTGACGAGGAGGATGCGATTGAAGTGATGAAACGGCTGGCTAACCCGGTTGCCTCGGACCCGCCGGTGGTATCGGGAGAAAGCGGTGGCGCAGGACTTGCCGGATTGATCGCGATGCGGCGGCAGCCAGACCTCGCCGAGACGATCGATCTCGGGCCTTTCGCGCGGGTGCTGGTCATCAATACCGAAGGTGCAACTGATCCAGAGCTGTATGAGCAACTTGTTGGGCGCAGTCCGCAAGATGTGTTGCGCGGGGCGATCGCATGAGTGCGGCGGCAGATATCAACAGGCGAATGGTCGAATGGCGGCGCGACTTGCACCGACACCCGGAATTCGGGTTCGAAGAAACCCGCACTGCCGCCTTTGTCGCCCGAACTCTTCGGGAACTCGGGGTGGAAGTCGCCGAAGGGATTGGTGGAACCGGCGTTGTTGGCACGCTGAAGCGAGGCACATCGAACCGCGCCATCGCCTTGCGCGCAGATATGGATGCCTTGCGCATTACCGAGAAAACAGGCGCTGAATGGGCGTCGCGGACCGAGGGACTCATGCATGCTTGTGGCCACGATGGACATACCGCCATGTTGTTGGGTGCGGCGCAGATGCTGGCCACCGAGGGCGGATTTGACGGCACCGTGCGCTTTCTGTTTCAGCCCGCAGAGGAGTGGGGCCGTGGAGCGCTGGCGATGCTTGACGATGGCTTGATGGAACGGTTCCCCTTTGACGAGGTCTATGGCTTGCACAATATGCCGGGCGTCCCTGTGGGGCATGTTCGGACTCGCGAAGGTGCGGTGATGTCAGCCGAAGACATTTTCGAGATTACTCTGACGGGGCAGGGCGGCCATGCCTCGCAACCCCATCTGCTGCGCGAGGTGATGGTGCCCGCCTGCGCATTGGTTCAGGATCTGCAGACCATCGTGGCGCGCCGCCTTAACCCGGCGGATACGGCGGTGGTCTCGGTGACCGAACTGTTGACCGACGGAACCCGCAATGCCTTGCCCGGAACCGCGCACATTCTGGGCGACGTGCGCAGCTTTTCCCCGCGCGTTTCCGAAACAGTCGAATCCGAGATGCGCCGCATTGTTGCAGGACGCGCGGCGATGCTCGGTCTGACAGCAAAGGTCTCCTATACACGGGAGTTTGTTCCCCTGATCAATGATGGCGACCTGACACGGGCGGCGGCAGATGCGGTGCGCGCGGTGTCAAAGGACGTGGCTGAACTTGGCGCACCGATCACGGCATCCGAGGATTTTGCGCGTTTTCAGGACCATGTGCCGGGCAGCTTTATCTTTATTGGCGCGGGCGAGGGATCAGCGCCCTTGCACAGTCCGGCCTATGATTTCAACGATGACAGCCTGATGCACGGCGCGCTCGTGCATTCGGCGATCGTGCGCAATCGCCTTGCGCCCAAGGCTTGAACTCGGGCAGGCTCGCCGCAATGCTTGGCAACACATTTTCCGAACAGGAGACCGGTCATGTCGCACCCGATGCTGACACAAGAGGACATCGAAACCTTTCAGCGCGACGGGGTCGTTTTGATCCGGGGGCTCTTTGCAGATCATGTGGAAACCCTTCGCGCAGGCGTCGCGGCCAACATGGCAGCGCCTGGGCCCTATGCATCGGAAAACCGCAAGGAGGGGCACACAGGGCTCTTCTTTGATGATTATTGCAATTGGACCCGGATACCCGAGTTTGCCGAGGTGATCCGTACCTCCGAGGCTGCAGCGGTGGCGGCGGACCTGATGGGGTCCGACAATGTGCAGGTGTTTCACGACCATGTTCTGGTGAAAGAGCCGGGAACCTCGATGGCGACGCCCTGGCATCAGGATGGGCCCTACTATTTTGTGCAGGGGCAGCAGACGGTCAGTTTCTGGTCGCCGCTGGATGAGGTCAGCGAAGCATCGCTGCGCTGTGTTGCGGGATCACACCGCTGGCCCAAGGATGTGTTGCCGACCCGCTGGGTGTCTGACGAAGGCTTCTTTGCCGACGAAGGGCAATACATGCCGGTCCCTGATCCGGAGGCCGAAGGGATGCGCATTGTCGAATACGCGATGCAGCCCGGCGATGCCGTTGCCTTTAACTATCGAACCCTGCATGGCGCGCGTGGCAACACCAGTAACGCAAGGCGGCGGGCGTTTTCACTGCGGCTGATCGGCGATGATGCGCGGTACACCGAACGGCCCGGCCCGACGTCGCCACCCTTTCCGGGGCATGACATGAGACCGGGGCAGAAATTGCGACAAGATTGGTTCCCGGTGATCTGGACCCGGCGAGACGCCGCGGAATGACGTTGCCCGCTTACCCGGCGTGCTCCGGCAACTGGTCTGCGAATGGATGACCTGAAACAAACACTGAGGGCGCTCTATACCGGTTCATCCCGGCGGGCGCAGATGTTCCGGTATTTTCTGATCGCCTTTGACGCGGTCACGATCCTGTTCTTTCTCGTTTCCGCGCCCATGCGGTTATCGCCGGCAATGGAGATGCTCAGCGCGCTTATCGGCATTCTGATCCTGATGGATTTTTCCGCACGTCTCTGGATTGCGCCAAACCGGCGTCACATGCTGCGCCAAGTCTATGCGATCGCCGATGTGATTGTGATAGCCAGTCTGCTTCTTGCGCCGTTCCTGCATGACGATCTTGCTTTCTTGCGAGTCCTGCGGGCGCTCAGATTGATCCAATCCTACCATTTGCTGCACGACCTGCGCCGGGTCAGTACGTTCTTTCGACGCAACGAGGATACGGTCATTGCGTTGATCAATCTGCTGGTCTTTGTGTTTTTCACCGCCTCTTTGGTTTTTGCGCTGTTCGGTCAGGAGGATGCTGGCTTTGCGGGCTACGTGGACGCGCTGTATTTCACAGTGACAACGCTGACGACGACCGGGTATGGCGACATTTTGCCAACAACCGTGACACAAAAGCTGCTGGCGGTGTTCATCATGGTGGTCGGTGTGGCGCTGTTCGTGCGGCTGGCGCAGGCATTGATCCAGCCGACCAAGGTCAGCTACAAATGTCCGACCTGTGGCTTACTCAAGCACGACACCGATGCTGTGCATTGCAAGCATTGCGGTGAGACCCTGAAAATCGAAACCACCGGTATGAGCTAGAACCACTGTCCGGGCTCCATCAATCCTAGGTCCATCAATTGACGGGACTGCCATTGAAACCGGGTGGAGTTGCGCCACTGAAAGCTGTTGATCGCAAAGGCCGAGCCCGGATTGCGCTTGAGGGCCTTGGCTGCGCGGAACGAACAGACTGAGGCGGTCAGATTGTGGTGCCAGGGGCAAGAGACGGTGTTGTACTCGGCGATGTTGAAGGTGTGATCCTGCAGCAGACGCAGGTCCTTTTGCGCGCGAAACAGCGATACTCTGTCGATCTTGCGGCTGCCCCAGTCGACGTGTTCCTCAAATCGCCAGCGCAACCCGCCAAAGAAATCCATCTGCCGGTCAAGCGGTTTTCCGGCGTTAGGCGTTTGGCGAGTCAACGCATAATAGCCGTGTTGATCCAGATAAGCCTCGTCTCGCGAAACCGCGTCTGGGTGGGCGTTCAGATCATCGGCATAGAGATCAACCACATAGGTCAGCATCGCATCGCGGCGTTCTTCGGTGTGAAATGCGAGCAACTCGCCCACGCTGCGTGATTCACAAAAAGGATAGAACAGATATTCGGCATTGTAGCAGTAGTAGAACCATGTTCCCGGAGCCGCTGCGGCAATCAGTTGGTTGATCGCGTCGAACACCATGCCGGGGCTGCTGCATTCAAAGTTGATGCGGTGCACTCTGGCTTCGATCTCGGACGGCACGGCAAAGGCATCGGGCATGAGGGCAAGAACCGAACGAAATCCTTGATCAAGGTGATGGGACAGCGTGCTGACAAGTTCGGTATCGTCTTCGGCAAAGATCAGCGCGACTGGTCCCCGGGTCAGGACATCTCTGTCACCGGCAACAAACGCATCTACAGAATTATACGGCATGTTGGTGATCCCGGTGCGACCTGCTGGCAGATTCGCGCAAAATCGGTTAAATCCGGGTGCATTGCAAGGCGACACCAAACGGTCTAGTGCAGGCCGCTGATCAAACCCCGAAAAGGCAACACGTATGACCGCCCCCAAGAAACTGTTCATCAAGACCTATGGCTGCCAGATGAACGTCTATGACAGCGAGCGCATGGCCGAAGCCCTGGGCGGGCAGGGGTATGTCGAAACCAAGTCGGCAGACGATGCCGATATGATCCTGCTGAACACCTGTCACATTCGGGAAAAAGCGGCGGAAAAAGTTTACTCCGAGTTGGGGCGGTTCAGGGGGCTGAAAGACGAAAATCCCGATCTTAAGATCGGGGTCGCCGGCTGTGTTGCGCAGGCCGAAGGCGAAGAGATCATGCGCCGTCAACCGCTGGTGGATTTGGTGGTTGGGCCGCAAAGCTATCACCGCTTGCCCGAGATGGAGGCCAAGACCCGCGCTGGAGAAAAGGCGCTGGATACGGATTTTCCCGAAGAGGACAAATTCGAAAAACTGAAGTCACGGCCCAAGGCGGCGCGTGGGCCAACCGCATTTCTGACGGTTCAGGAAGGTTGCGACAAATTCTGCGCCTTTTGCGTGGTGCCTTACACACGCGGGGTCGAGGTGAGCCGTCCGGCGGATCGCATCCTCACCGAGGCGCGCGATCTGGTGGAGCGGGGCGTGCGGGAAATCACATTGCTTGGCCAGAACGTCAACGCATACCACGGCGCGGGAGCTGACGGGGATCTGACGCTGGCACAGCTGATCTGGGAGCTGGACAAGATCGACGGGCTTGCGCGCATACGCTTTACGACCTCGCACCCCAACGACATGGCCGATGATCTGATCGACGCGCATGGAACCTGCACCAAGCTGATGCCCTATCTGCATCTGCCGGTACAATCCGGCAGCGATCACATTCTCAAACGGATGAATCGCAGCCACACCGCCGACAGCTATCTGCGCCTGATCGAACGTATCCGTAAGGCTCGTCCCGACATCCTGTTGTCGGGCGATTTTATCGTCGGCTTTCCAGAAGAAAGTGATGCGGACTTTCAGGCTACGCTCGATCTGGCGGAAGAGGTTGGATATGGCCAAGCCTATTCCTTCAAATATTCAACCCGCCCTGGCACGCCTGCTGCAGAGCGGCCACAAGTGGATGAGAATGTGAAATCGGAGCGTTTGCAGCGCCTTCAGACGCTGATCACCCGCCAGCAACGTGACGTTCAGGACAGCATGGTGGGCAAGAACGTCAACGTGCTGTTTGAGAAACCCGGTCGGCGAGAGGGGCAGATGGGCGGCAAGTCCGAGTATCTGCACGCGGTCCATGTTGCGAACGCCAACGTGAATGTAGGTGAAATCCGCAAGGTGCGGATAACCGACTCAGGCACCAATTCACTAGGTGGTGTGCTGGTCTGAGAGGGTCGCGGAAAACCCTATTTTTGCCTAGATCGACCGCGGCGCGCCATTCGCATGTTACATTTGCATGAAAATCACGCACTATCGCTTGCATGGGCGCACGGAACTTGTCACGTTTGAAGAAAATTGCCAGAGCGGCAAACGAGGAGAGCTGATTGGCCACAAGCGCCCTGACCCCGCCATCGACCGATACGACACCTCCCGAGGTGTTGATCGAATTCCCAGACAATCGTCTATTGATTGACCTCTGCGGGGAACATGACCGCAATCTCGTCGATATCGAAGCCAAAACAGGCGTGCAGATCGTACGCCGAGGCAATCAGCTTTCGATTCTTGGGGATGCGGACAGCCAGAAACAAGCGTCAGATGTGCTGAATTCACTATATGGTCGGCTCGAGAGCGGCCGCGAGGTGGAAACCGGCGATATCGACCGCGAATTGCGCATGGGCGGTTCCGACAAGGGCACCGGCACCCGCGATGGCGACCAGCTCGAGATGTTTCGGGGCGGCAAGGTCGAGATCAAGACCCGTAAAAAGCTGGTCGAGCCACGCACAGATGCGCAAAAAGCCTATGTTCAGTCGCTGTTCGAGAACGAGCTGGCCTTTGGAATCGGCCCGGCCGGCACCGGTAAGACCTATCTCGCAGTTGCGGTTGGTGTATCGATGTTCATTGGCGGTCAGGTCGACAAGATCATCCTGTCGCGTCCGGCGGTCGAGGCGGGCGAAAAGCTGGGCTATCTGCCGGGCGATATGAAGGACAAGGTCGATCCCTACATGCAGCCGCTCTATGACGCGCTGAACGACTTTCTGCCGGGCAAGCAGTTGGCCAAGTTGATCGAGGACAAGCGGATCGAGATCGCACCGCTGGCCTTCATGCGCGGTCGGACGCTGGCCAATGCGTTCGTGGTTCTTGATGAGGCGCAGAATGCGACAGCGATGCAGATGAAGATGTTCCTGACTCGCCTTGGCGAAGGCAGCCGGATGGTCATCACCGGTGACCGCAGTCAGGTGGATTTGCCGCGCGGAGTCCCGTCAGGGCTTGCGGATGCAGAGCGGTTGCTGACGGCGATTCCCAAGATCAGCTTTAACTACTTCACCTCCAAGGATGTGGTACGGCACCCGCTGGTTGCCGCGATCATCGAGGCTTACGAGGCGGACGTCTGAGCTCGCAGTTTTCGGTCGCCGGTTTCGCGGGCTAGGACCGCCCCCTGTGCTGAGCGCCCGCTGAGAAAAGAGTCTGCCATCTTGCACGATGCGATCAGTCGGACTGGCTCTCTTAGGAGCACAGAGCGACTTGGATCCGCCTACGCCGGGTAGAGAACTAAACAGGCTCTCGACGCGCCGGGCCTTTCTCAGCAGGAACATAATGAAAATCTGATTTTGACTTGAGTATTTGACGTTGTCTCGCAACAACGACACAAGTCCGGCACTGGATGACGATGAAATGATGTTATCCAGTTTGTCTTCAGGGAGGGACCAGATGAAGAATGTAGTTCTTGGCGCAATATCCGCAATTGCGTTTGGCGTGACCGGCGCGCTTGCCGACGATTACCCCAGCAAGGAAATTCAAGGGATCATTCAGTGGGGCGCGGGCGGTTCGACGGACGCTGTGATGCGTTCGGTCACACCGCACGCGGAAGAGGCGTTGGGCGGCACGGTTGTCATGCAGAACATGACCGGAGCAGTCGGCGCTATCGCGTTGAACCACGTCGCCGACAGTGCGGCTGACGGCTATACGCTGATGATGGGCGCGGAAAACCCGATGCTCTACAAGGTCATGGGACTTGGCGACAAGGACTATGGCGACTTTATCCCGATCAGCATTCTGGCGCGTGGCACACCGATTCTGGTTGCCAACAAGGATGCGCCCTTTGATGACTATGCGGGCATGATGGAACACATCCGGGCGAACCCCGGTTCAATACGTTTTGGGGCGACCGGACCGGGTGGCCTGCCATCGGTGATCACCGCAATGATCAACAGTGTCGAAGGCAAGTTGGACGTGATTGCCGTTCCTTATGACGGCGATGGCCCGGCGCTGACCGCGCTGCAGGGCGGCGCAATCGACGTGATGCCTGCCGTTCTGGGCGTCGCTATCGAAGGTATCCGCGCGGGCAACATGAAGTCTCTGGCGGTTTTTGACACGTCGACGATTGAGAAACTGCCTGACGTTGCAGCAGTGACTTCGTTCAACGAAGCGTACAACACCTATCTGCCATGGGGCCCGTTCTTTGGCGTGTTCGTTCCCAAAGGAACGCCGGATGACGTGGTCGCCAAATTGTCTGCGGCCTATGCCGAGGGCGTGAAGAATCCCGAATTCGTTGACCTGATGGAGGGCCGAGGCTTTACCCTGATGGGCATTTCCGGTGAAGAGGCAAGCGCCTTTCTGAGCAAATGGCAGCAAGGCACCGCATGGTTGATGCAGGACGCCGGTCTGACCAAAGCGTCACCGGAAGAGTTCGGCATCGCGCGCCCCGGCGAGTAACACCTGATTGGCGACGGCAAACGTTGCCCCAAAAGGTGAACGCCGCGTTTTCGGAAGAGACGCGGCGTTCTCAATTCCACGGGCAACGATAGACGGGTAAGGTAGGATACCATGAATAGGACGGAATCGGACCACCCTGAAGGCGAGTCCGCCGCCAATCCCGACGGCGAGGATGAACACCGCCGCCCCGGAGAATTGGCGTTTGCAGTTTTCTTGCTGATCGCAAGCTGTGGCTTGCTGTGGAGCGCATACGGCATAGCCGGGTTCGAGGCGCTGTCGTCACCCGGCGCCATCCCGATGGCCACGACTGCGGTGATGGTTGTGACCTGCCTGATCGTCGTTGTGCGCACCGCGAGGCTGACGCAAGCACAGAATGAATCGCTGCGGCGCGATATCCTGCCTCTGACAGTTGTGTTGTTCGTGCTTCTGCTGGTGATCTATGGCGTTTTGATGAAGCCGCTTGGTTTTCTGCCGACCTCTGCATTGTTCCTGGTGATCGCGATCAAGGTTCTGGCGAAAAGAAGCTGGGCGTGGACCATTATGATCTCGCTTTGCAGTCTCTTGCTGATCTGGCTCGTCTTCCGGATCGTGTTTTCCGTTCTTATGCCGTCGGGCATTGTGCCTGAGGCGGAGTTCATTCAGATCTTTCGCGATTTGTTCAGCCGGGGGGCAGAACACTGACCGGTCTCATGGATTTTCTAACCGTCCTGACACACCCGCAGTTGTTGATGCTGGTGGGGCTTGGCACCTTTGCTGGCATCTATGTCGGTGCGATTCCCGGTCTGTCGGTGACGATGGCTGTGTCGATCCTGATCTCGTTTACGTTTTCCTGGGATGTATATCCGGCGATTTCGCTGATGATCGGGATCTATATGGGCGGCGTCTATGGCGGGTCGCGCACCGCGATCCTCTTGAACATTCCGGGTGCGCCATCGGCGATCGCCACGGCGCTTGATGGCTATCCGATGGCCAAGCGTGGCGAGGCGGGGACCGCGATTGGCGTTACCACTGTCATGTCATTCTTTGGCGGGTTCATCGGAATTGCGGTGCTCGCGCTTGCCGCTCCGCTGGTCTCGGATTTTGCCCTCAGATTTCAGTCGCGCGATTACATGTTGCTGGCGGTGCTGGGCATTCTGCTTGTCGGCTCTCTTTCAACCGGAAGTCTGGTCAAAGGTATCTTTGCCGGTGCTTTGGGAATTGCCATCGGGGCCGTGGGCCGCGACCCGCTGACCTTTACCGAGCGATTCACCTTTGACTTTCAACTGATGGAAGGCGGGATTTCCTTTATCGCCGTAATGATCGGCATGTTTGGCGTGTCCGAGGCGTTGACGCAGCTGCAACATGTCAACAAGGATGCCGTCCGGCAAAAGATAGGCCGGATCGTGCCATCGTTCGCGACGGTCAGAAAATACCTGCCGTTGTCGTTACAGACATCTTCTATCGGCGTGATCATCGGCGCGTTGCCCGGCACAGGCGGTGATATTGCCGCCTTGATGGCCTATGACCATGCGAAACGCGTAACAAAGAACCCCGATTGCCCCTTTGGAACCGGTGCCATGGAAGGGCTTGTTGCGCCTGAAACCGCCAACAACGCTGCGGTTGGTGGAGCCTTTATCCCGATGATGACCCTTGGCATTCCGGGTGACGCGGTCACGGCGATCATGATCGGCGCGCTGTTTATCCACGGGCTGAATCCCGGCCCGATGCTGATGATCGACCAGCCTGACATATTCTGGTTCATCGTGGGGGCGTTGGTCGCCGCCAATTGCTTCATGCTGCTTTTTGGTCTGACTGGCATCAAACTTTTCACCAAGATCGTCGAGATGCCGCGGTCCGTGCTGATACCGCTGATACTCCTCTTGTCCATCGTCGGGGCCTACGCGGTGAACAATTCGATCTCGGATGTATACTGGATGCTGGGATTTGGGGTCTTTGGTTACTTCATGCGCCACTACGGCTATCCGCTGGGGCCGGTCATTCTGGGCGTGATCCTGTCGCGGCTTCTGGATGACAACTGGCGACGCGCGATCATTTCAGAGCGCGAGGATCTGGGCCGCTTCTTTGAAGGTATCGTAACAAGCCCATTGTCGCTGGTGCTGTTAATTTCGGTGATCCTGATCTTTGTGTCGCAAACGCCGATATGGCGATGGGCCAAGGCCCGCGTCTTTGGCAAGAAAGAGAAGCTTTGACCAAGACCCTCAAACTTGGGCTTATTGGCGACCATATCGAAAGGTCGCGGTCACCGCTTCTGCATCGGCTGGCCGGAAAGCAGCACGGGATAGATGTTCAGTACGATCAGCTTATTCCCCGGGACCTCGGTCAAGATTTCATTCGGGTCTTCGATGCGTGCCGAACTGGTGGCTATGCCGGGATCAACATCACCTATCCCTACAAGGAAAGGGTGTTAGCTTTGATTGCGCAGAACGATCCGATGGCGGCAGCGATGGGCGCGGTGAATACTGTCGTCTTTGGAGAGCAGGGACCGCGTGGGCATAACACGGATTATCTGGGCTTTGTCGCAGCCTATCGCCGTGTGATGGGAAACGCACCCACTGGGCCGGTACTGATGATCGGAGCCGGCGGGGTTGGCCGGGCCATTGCCTTTGGTCTCGTTCAACTGGGCGCGCGAGAACTGCGTCTGGCTGACCATGAGACTTCCAAGGCCGAAGCGCTGGCCAAAGCTCTTTTGGCCTATGCACCAGACGTTTCGGTTAGGGTCTGGCCGTCTACGGAACGCGCAGCCAATGGGGTGGATGGCGTGATCAACTGTACGCCGGTGGGAATGGCCGGACACGATGGCACGCCGCTTTCACGCGACGCCATGGCAGGTGCGAAATGGGCGTTTGACGCGGTCTATACGCCGGTGGACACGCTATTCCTCAAGAACGCGGCGGCCGAGGGAATGGCGATACTCTCCGGGTGGGAACTGTTTTTTTATCAAGGCACTCACGCCTGGAGGCTGTTTTCCGGGCTGGATTTGGACGAAGTCGCGTTGCGACACGATCTTTTGATGCCCGAAGATGCCGGTTAACCACCGCATTCACGATGGGCTTGGAATGAGGCTTGCTGCCTCTCGGACCGAATAATCCCGTCAAGTGCCCTATTTTTACCGGACATCTTTCATTGCGGCACTGAATGCATCGGCTAACGCGCGGACGCGCCGGGGCTGTGCGCGACCGGGTGGAAACATCATCTGGAGCGGATTGGGCGGGGCAGCGTAATCTTCGAGAAGGGCGATCAGCCGTCCGGATTTAAGGTCATCTGCGACATCGTTCTCTGCTTTCAGGACTATTCCGTGCCCTTCCAACGCCCATTGCCGGACGAGGGAGCCATCGTTCACGATCTTGTCGCCACGAACGGTGACAGTGTGCGGTTTCTTTTCGGGGCCAAAGTGCCAGACATTGTCGAGGTTTGCACCAAACCGCATGAGTAGGCAGTTGTGCTGCGTCAGCTCGCTGGGCGTCAGCGGTGCGCCCTTGACGTCAATATATGAAGGCGCGGCACAGACGATCCGGCGGAACTGCCCCAGACTTCGGGTCCGAAGCGTGCTGTCAGTGACTTTGCCAAAACGCAGGGCGAGGTCAAAGCCCTGACCGACCATATCGACATAGCCATCCGACAGAAATAATTCGATCGATATTGCCGGATGCTGCCTGGTGAAGCATGAAATCACCTTTGAAACGAAATTGCGGCCAAGGTCGATCGGGGCGCTGACGCGGATCGGCCCGGACAACGTTTCTGCCCCAAGCCGAATACGGGTTTCAAGATCATCGATTTCCGCAAGAACGACTTTGGCACCGCTAAGCAGGGTGCGCCCTTCATCCGTCAGGCTCAGCGATCGTGTCGTGCGGTTGAACAGGACTACACCGTAATGCGACTCGAGCGCGGCAAGCCGCTCCGACACCGTGGTAGCAGAGCGTCCGATTTCCCGTCCTGCTGCCACAAGGCTGCCCTTTTCCGCGATTGTCAGGAACAGGCGGATATTGTCGACCAGCATTATACGTATTTTCCGGATTATCAATTCGAATTGTGGCTGTTTATTCGCATTCATCGCGTTTGTATATCGCGTTCAACACACCTGCCACTCAATGGAACGATCCAATGTCAAAGCTAGTTGCCACCTTTAATCCCGAGCAAATGTCTCTGCTTGTCGAATCTGGCGGACGTGTTGTGGTTCTGAACCAGAACTCTCAGGACCCGTCGCCCCATGACCTTTCAGGCATCCGGAACAGTGGTTCTGCGATGATGGCGATCGATCTGGCGGGGTGGTTCGGTCGTGCGCCAAGGCTGGCCTGACCGGCCCATCGAACAAAACCACCAATTTTTCCCCGTTCAGGGGCAACCGGGCAAATTGCCCATGCAAATCTCAAGGACAAAGACCATGACCATCCATATCACCGACTTCGCAAAGAAACGTCACACCGCCAAGGCGTATACCCCACGCCGAATCTCTGATGATGACATGGCGCAGGTACGTGATCTTCTGCGCTTCAGCCCTTCATCCACCAACCTTCAGCCCTGGCATTTCGTGATCGCCGAAACCGAAGAAGGCAAGGCGCGGGTGGCCAAGGCTGCTGCCGAGAAATTCCCGTTCAACGTTGCCGCGATCCAGAACGCGTCGCATGTCATCGTTTTTGCGAGTCGGATCGAGGCAGATGAGGCATATCTGCTGAAAGTGCTCGAGCAGGAAGAGACCGACGGCCGGTTTGCGGGTAATCCTGATGAATTCAAGCCAGCCATGCACAACGGCCGATCGATGTTTGTCGACATCCACAAAAGCCAGATTGGCGATGCGCCAAGCTGGTTGGCGCACCAAGTCTATCTGAACTTGGGTCAATTCCTTCTGGGTGTCGCTACACTCGGGATCGATGCAACGCCGATGGAAGGTGTGGATACCGACGTTCTCGACGCCGAATTCGGTCTTCGGGACAAAGGGTATACCAGTCTCTTCGTGGTGCCGATTGGCTATGCCGATGCGCAGGCCGATTACAACGGTGCGCTGCCAAAGTCCCGCCTGACCGAGGCCGAAATCATCACCAGCGTGTAAGGCTGTACGGCCTGCCAGACACTGACCCTTGTGGCGCAGCGCCAGGTTCAGAAAGCGCGAAAGCCAATCCAAAAATGGAGACCCCAATGAAAGCTATCGGTTATACCATCAACGGCGCGATTGATCGCCCCGACGCCTTGAAAAACATCGAGATCGAAAAGCCAAAGGCAACCGGGCATGACATTCTCGTCAAGGTCGAGGCTGTCTCGGTGAACCCCGTAGACGTCAAGATCCGTGCGAGCCGGGCTCCCGAAGGCGATACGCCAGTGGTTCTGGGTTGGGACGCCGTCGGAGAAGTCGTTGAAACCGGTGACAAGGTCAGCCGGTTCAAGACGGGCGGCAAGGTCTGGTATGCGGGTGCGATCAATCGTCCCGGCACCAATTCCGAATTTCATCTGGTTGATGCGCGTATCGTCGGGCATGCGCCAAAGTCGATCGAAACGGCTGCCGCTGCCGCCTTGCCGCTGACAACACTGACAGCGCAGGAGATGATCTTTGACCGTTTGAAAGTCACAGAACCCGTGCCCGGTGCCGCAAATGCCATCGTGATCATCGGCGGAGCGGGCGGCGTCGGCTCTATCGCGATCCAGCTTTTACGCGCACAGACCGACCTGACCATCATCGCAACTGCATCGCGTCCTGAAACGCAGGACTGGGTAAGGGAACTGGGCGCTCACCACGTTGTTGATCATTTTAAACCGCTGCCTGAGCAGATTGCGGCCTTGGCGATTGGCGCGCCGGCCTTTGTCTTTTCGACCAACCATTCCGAGAGCTACGTTGGGCAGATTGCCGAGTTTATCGCTCCGCAGGGACGTTTTGGCCTGATCGACGATCCCGTCGGCTTTGACATCATGCCGTTCAAGGGCAAAGCGGTATCCATCCACTGGGAACTTATGTTCACGCGGTCCTTGTTCGCGACCGAAGATATCGCCCGCCAGGGTGAAATTCTGGACACTGTTGCGGGCCTGATCGACGCGGGAAAAGTGCGGTCAACCGTGACCGAGACCTTTGGCACTATCAATGCCGAGAACCTCAAGCGTGCCCATGCGTTGATCGAAAGCGGCAAGGCCAGGGGAAAGATTGTGCTGGAAGGCTTCTGATCTCATGCATCGCAACCTCGGGCGCCTCTTGGGTTGCGATGCTGACCGCCCCTAGGGAAGGTTCTTAAAGAAGGGTAGGTCGCACAAGATCCTGTGATGTCGACCTGCCTTTGAACCGATACGGCCATTGCGACACACCATTCATCAGCCGGTCGTATTCGCCATCCGGATCACCATAGGATACGGGCATCAGCACGATGTTATGGGGTGAAAACGCAATCGCCCGCTGCGCAATCGACGCCTCATAATAGGGTGATACGCGAAGCAGGGTATTAGGGCCAACTTTTAACATGGGATGTCCCTCTTCCGATGTGCATCTGGGTGAGTGTTTGACTGGCGGTGTCCTACTATCCACCGGGCGCGCATCTATGCGCGGTCGCGGGATGCGCGGATTGCCACTCGATTGCGGAAAAGACCATTGAAATGCTCGCTCAATTCCATCGGGAGCGGCAAATCCGAATTGCCGGTTGATTACCTGTTAGTGCGCTTTGTTCCGATCGGAGCGAAAATTTGGTGCGGCGTTGAAGATCATGCACGGATCCCAAATTGGCCCGGATTCAGAAGGTGCGATCACAGTTTTCATAAAGCACCGCGCATGAATCAATACGGTTTCCGGCTTGCGGTTCCGGCGGCAGGCGGTCACGTTCGGGCCAAAGCCAAGAGGATGCCATGACTCAGATTATTACAGCACTCAGCGATGTCTCAGACCGCTACAAAGCCATGTTCGTGGACCTGTGGGGCTGTGTTCACGATGGTGTACAGGCACTCCCCGATGCGGTGGCAGCGCTGCAGGCCTATCGCCAGTCCGGCGGTACGGTTGTGTTGGTTACCAATTCGCCCAAACCGCGCGCCGGGGTGCGCGACCAACTTGGCATCTTTGGCGTGCCAGATGATGCTTGGGACAGCATTGCCTCGTCCGGCGACAGCGCGCGGTCAGCGATGTATCGCGGCATCGTCGGCAACAAGGTCTGGTTCATGGGCGAGGAAGAGCGTGATGCGGGCTTTTTCGAACCGATCCGGGTGGTAGAAGACCCGGTAGAGATCACCCGTGTGCCGCTGGATGAGGCCGAAGGTATCGTCTGTTGCGGTCCGTTCGATGCGACCGCCGACCCATCGGTGAACCGGCCAGAGTTTCTCTATGCCAAGCAAAAGGGGCTGAAACTGCTTTGTGCTAACCCGGATATCGTGGTGGATCGCGGAGAGGTTCGCGAATGGTGTGCCGGAGCTTTGGCACAGCTCTACACCGAGATGGGCGGTGAGAGCCTGTATTTCGGCAAACCGCATCCACCGATCTATGATCTCGCCCGCCGGCGGTTGGCCGAACTGGGCAAGATGGTGCCTGATTCGCAGATTCTGGCCATCGGTGATGGTATCGGCACCGACATCGCCGGTGCCATGGGTGAAAATCTTGATTCGCTGTTCATCACCGGAGGGCTGGCCGCACGAGAAACCAGAACCAGCGAGCAACCGGACCCGGGCGCGCTGGAGCAGTATTTGGGTGATCAGCAGATGTCACCGAGCTATGCGATCGGGTTTCTGCGATAGGACGCATGTCTCGCCCGCTGCGGCGGACATTCTCGTAAGGATCCCAACGGCCCAGTCGCAGTCGTATCAGTGTCATTTCGTCAAAGCTGTTCATGATATGCACCCTTGTTGCAAACAACGTTGGGTCATCATCGCCGATGGCTCCTGACACATGCTGTCAGGTGAGGGTGATATAGTGGCAGCAGGTTACCAGAGGAAATCGAGTTACCATGCCCCGTTCCAGTCGGCTTTTTGAAATCATACAAATCCTGCGCACCGCAGAGAGGCCAGTTACCGCAGCTGAGCTGTCTGACGCACTCGAAGTGTCGGTCCGCACGATCTATCGCGATATTGTGGCGTTGCAGGGGATGCGCACGCCAATCGAGGGCGAAGCGGGCATGGGGTATCTCATGCGCAAAGGTTACGATCTTCCACCATTGAACTTTGACACGGATGAGGTCGAAGCCTTGCGCGTCGCCTTTGCGATGCTGGCCCGCACCGGTGACAGTGCCTTGCAACGAGCGGCACAAAGGGTGTGTGGCAAGATCGACGCGCTTCATGGCCCTGCAGACTGGCTCGAAATCGTACCTTGGGGGGCACCTTCGGACGACAGCGCGCCGGATTGCGTTTCAAAGGCTACGCTGCGCAGTGCGATCCGCGAAGAGGCCAAGCTGGAGTTGCTCTATCGTGACGAACAGGACGTCGAGACCCGCCGTGTCGTCAGGCCGCTTGTGCTGATCTATCACCTGAACTGTGTGATGCTGGCGGCCTGGTGCGAAGCGCGAGCCTCGTTTCGGCATTTCCGGGCAGACCGGATATGGGAATGCACCCTGACCGGTACCAACTTCAAAGGCGAAGGCGAGGTTCTGCGCAGGATCTGGCGCGAGCAATACGAAGCCGAGGAGTCGAGTGTCGGGGCAACGGGTACGGGATAGAGGCGTCCTGATGCGCAAAAACGCAGCGAATCACTTGATTTTCTGCGACTGCAAAGTAATAAAGTTGCGAAAGGCCGTTTTCTTAGGAAGTAAAATTACCGCGCCGATGACGAATGAGGACACCATGTTGGACAATTTGCCTCGCGGCACGATCTGTATCGAAGATATCGAGATGGGCATGTCGCGCCACCTGCGTAAGACTGTGACCGACGAAGATATCGAGATGTTCGCACAGATATCGACCGATCGGAATCCTGTGCATCTGGATGATGATTATGCGCGTGACACCATCTTTGAAGGGCGCATCGCGCACGGTATGCTGACCGCCGGGCTAATTTCCGCGGTGATCGGCGAGCAGCTTCCGGGGCATGGTACGGTTTATATGGGCCAGTCGCTGAAATTTCTTGCGCCGGTCCGTCCGGGTGACACGGTTTATGCCGAGGTCAAAGTCGTTGATATCGATGTGGGCAAGCGCCGGGTGAAACTGGATTGTCACTGCGCTGTGGATGGCAAGAAGGTGTTGATCGGCGAAGCGATGGTGCTCGCGCCCAGTCGCAAGTTCGACTAGGCCACCGGCGCACTTGCGCGCAGGCGCGTTGGCGGCTACGCAACGCAAATGCGGATCGTGCGAGACTATCAGTTTGTCCAGTCAGCAGATCGCGGCGCTAGCGTCGCGATTGGCAATTTTGACGGCGTCCATCTGGGCCACCAGACAGTGATCGACATTGCCCGACGGGCGGCCCCGGATGCGCCTTTGGGTGTTTTGACGTTTGAACCACATCCCCGAGAGTTTTTTGCCCCTGATGCACCGCCATTTCGCCTGATGGGGCGCGAGGCGCGCACGAGTCGCCTTGCAAAGCTGGGTGTTGAGCGGCTGTACGAGCTGGCCTTTAACGCCTCGCTGGCCGCGCTCAGCCCCGAGGCGTTTTCGCGCAATGTGATTCGCGACGGATTTGGCCTGGAACACGTGGTTGTCGGAGAAGATTTCTGCTTTGGCCAGGGTCGTGCGGGTACGGCTGCGGACCTCGTGCGTCATGGCGCCGAAATGGGGTTTGGCGTGACCATCGCGCCGCTGCTTGAAAACGCGGATCGGACAGTGTCGTCCACGGCGATTCGAACCGCACTCAGCGAAGGGCGCCCACGTGATGCGGCGGCGATGCTGGGACACTGGCATCGGATCGAAGGCGAAGTGATCACCGGCGAGCAACGGGGCAGGGAGCTTGGCTTTCCCACGGCCAACATGTCGATCGCCGGTATTCACCCGCCTGCCTTTGGGGTCTATGCGGTGCTGGTTGATGTGGTCGATGGCCCACATGCTGGGAGCTATCATGGTGTTGCGTCGCTGGGTGTGCGGCCGATGTTTGGCAAGAACCAGCCAAACCTTGAAACCTTCCTGTTTGATTTTACCGGCGATCTTTATGGCGCAACCCTGTCCGTTGGACTGGTCGACTATCTGCGCCCGGAGCAGAAATTCGATGGGCTGGACGATCTTGTCGCGCAGATGCGGTCCGATTGCATCCGCGCACGTGACATTCTGGCGGCCACATGAACGATCCGATTGATCGCGCCGGCCTGACGCCCCGATTCTGGGAACGCAAGCCGCTGCGCAAGCTGAACCAGCAGGAATGGGAGGCGCTGTGTGACGGTTGTGGCAAGTGCTGCCTGAACAAGCTTGAAGACGAGGAAACCGGCGAGGTGGCTCTGACCCGTGTGGCCTGTCGGTTGCTGGATGACGCCTCTTGCCGCTGTGCGCAATACGATATTCGGCACCAATTTGTGCCGGAATGTATCGTGCTGAAACCCGATAACCTCGACAGCCACGCCTATTGGATGCCGCAAACCTGCGCCTACCGGCTGCTTTGGGAAGGCAAACCACTGTACGACTGGCACCCGCTGATCTCGGGCACCGCGCAGTCTGTGCATGACGCGGGTGTATCGGTTCAGGGCTGGACAGTACCGGAATTCGAGGTGCCCGAGGACGATTGGGAAGACCATATCATCGAGGAGCCGATCTGATGTTCTTTGCTTCTGACAATTCTGGCCCGGTTCACCCACAGGTGCTTGCCGCGCTGAGCGAGGCCAACGACGGTTTTACAATGGGGTACGGGGCTGACCCGCTGACGCTTCAGGTGCAGGAGCGCATTCGCGATGTCTTTGAAGCGCCGGACGCGGCAGTTTATCTGGTGGCGACCGGAACGGCGGCAAATGCGTTGGCGCTGGCGACCCTGTGCGAGCCGTTTGAGACCGTATTCTGCTCGCCTGTGGCGCATATCCATGAGGACGAGTGCAACGCACCAGAATTTTTCACAGGCGGTGCCAAGCTGACGCTGGTACCGGGTGGCGACAAGATGACGCCCGAGGCGCTGGGCGCAACCATTGCCAAGGAAAACACCCGTGGCGTGCATGGGCCACAACGCGGTCCGGTGTCGATCACGCAGGTGACCGAGCGGGGTTCGATCTATTCGCTGGACGAGTTGCAGGGCCTGACGTCCGTTGCTCGCGATTATGATTTGCCAGTGCATCTGGACGGTGCGCGCTTTGCCAATGCGCTGGTGCGGCTTGAGTGTTCACCTGCCGAGATGTCCTGGCGGGCAGGAGTGGATGCGCTTTCGTTCGGAGGCACCAAAAACGGATTGCTTGGTGTCGAGGCGGTGATTTTCTTTGACCCAGACAAGGCATGGGAGTTCGAACTGCGGCGCAAGCGGGGCGGGCATCTGTTTTCCAAAGGTCGCTATCTGGCGGCACAGATGGCGGCCTATCTGACCGACGATCTGTGGCTGACCTCGGCCCGCGCGGCGAACGCGGCCTGCGATCGGTTGGCGGCCGGTCTGCGTGCCGCTGGGGCGCAGTTTGCGCATGAACCCGACGCCAACATGATCTTTGCTTCCGTGCCGCGTGCCACGCACAAGCGGTTGCACGACGCAGGCGCGGTGTATCACCTGTGGGATGGGTCGCTGGACGGAGAGGATTCTGATGAGATGCTCACTGCGCGGCTGGTCTGTGACTGGTCGATCAGCAACACACAGATCGACCAGTTCTTGGATGTGTTAAACGGCTAACGATCAGTTTCGTCGGCAACGCTCGCAAAGTGCTCGCGCAGAAGGGTTGCCGTTTCGCCTGGATTTGTAATCGGCAACATATGCCCAGCCCCCTCGACGACTTTGGACTGCGCCTGCGGTATCCGCCGGGCGAGACCCTCATTTACCACAGTGATGAGGTCCTGTGTGCGGCTTCCCCGCAACAACAGCACCGGCATTTTCAACGATTGCAGAACGCCGGGTCGCAGCAGGCCGGGCCGGTCCGCGTAGATCGCCGAGTTGCTTGCCGGGAGGATATGGATGCCACGGATCATCGCCGCACGGGATTCTTCGCGCAGATCAGGCCAGCGTGTCCCGCCATCCCCCCAATCCCTGTTGAACAGGCGCGCTGCGAGGGCAGCGTCGCCGGCCTCTAGCGCTTCGAATACCGGGCGCATGGCCTCTGACTGCCGCGGCGCGAGTTCGGGGGCATCCTGCGCCGCGACGGCAAAGAACACCGGTTCGATCAAGGTCAGGGTTCGCACCAGACCGGGATGTTTAACAGCAAGACGGAGGGCGAGCATGGCGCCAAACGAATGACCGACCACATCCATGGGGCTGTCCAACAGATTTGAAACGGCCCGCGTCATTAGGTCTGGAAAGTCTCCCTGACCATCCCAATCGGGGCTGCGCCCATGTGAAAACATGTCAGGCGCAACAAAGGTCGCTTCGTTCTCCATCAACGCGGCGACACCCCGCCACGCACCGGAGTGCGCTATGGTGCAATGCAGGGCCAGAACCTGTCGCGCGCCATGCCCAAAACTTCGGCTGAACAGCGTGTCCGGATCAGTGGTGGTGACAGTCACGTGGGATTGGCCGACAGATACGCGTCGAGATCGTCGAGCCTGTCCTGCCCCCAGAACCGTTCGCCATCCGCCGTCACATAGAAAGGTGCCCCGAACACGCCCTTTTCGACCGCTTCTTCAAGGTTGGCGGCATAGGTTTCCGCCCCTTGCAGCAATCCACTGTCGGCAAGGGCGGGATCAAACCCTGCACTGCTAAGGCAGTCACGGACCACGTCATCTTGGGCGATATCCTTTTCCTCGACCCAGCATGCGCGCAGAAACGAGCGCACCAAAGCACCCAAATTTCCGCCGCCTGCCGCCTGAGCGGCGATGATTGCGTATGAGGAGGGCGCCATATTGGTCGGGAAATGTGCTGGCTTGAGGTTAAACGGCATGTTCAACCGCTTTGCCCGCCGCAGCAGATCCTGGCTTCGATATTCCATGCGCGAAGGGTGCCGGTCCTTTGGTGCGACTCCGCCGGTTCGGCCAAACAGGGCCATCAGGTCCAGTGGTTTGTAGGTGATAGATGCGCCATGTTTTGCCGCCAACTGTTCAAGCTGATCATCGGCCAGATAGGTGAATGGCGATATTGTCGCAAAGTAGTAATCAATGTTGGTCATCTTCTGAATTCTCTCCGGCTATTTCTTTGCGGGACGGTAAGGCCATGCTAAGCGGTGTCAACATTACGAATCTGTCACAATTGCCCTACGCACCGGGAACCCCTGCATATGCCTCAGTCGACCGAACCAAAGCTGATCGCCGGAAACTCCAATCTTCCCTTAGCCAACGGGATCGCAAAACGAATGACCATGCACCGGGGTATCCATACCGGTCTAGTGGATGCCCGGGTCGAACGGTTCAACGACGGCGAGATCTTTGTCGAAGTTTACGAAAACGTCCGCGGCGAGGATATGTACATCATCCAGTCAACGTCGAACCCGGCGAATGACAACCTGATGGAACTGTTGATCATGGCCGATGCGCTGCGCCGGTCGAGTGCCGCGCGCGTGACGGCAATTTTGCCCTATTTTGGCTATGCGCGTCAGGACCGTCGCACCAAGGCAAGAACGCCGATTTCCGCCAAGCTGGTCGCCAATATGATGGTTGGCACTGGAATTGAACGGGTACTGACGATGGACCTGCATGCCGCGCAGATTCAGGGCTTTTTCGATATTCCGGTCGATAACCTTTATGCCTCTCCTGTATTCGCGCTGGATATCAAGACCCACTTCAAGGACCACATGAACGACTTGATGGTGGTGTCGCCCGATGTCGGCGGTGTGGCACGGGCGCGGGAACTGGCCAAACGGATCAATTCCCCCCTCTCGATCGTCGACAAACGCCGTGAAAAGCCCGGTGAAATCGCCGAGATGACAGTGATCGGAAACGTAGAAGACAAGATTTGCCTGATCGTCGACGACATGTGCGACACGGCCGGGACGCTTTGCAAGGCGGCCGAAGTCCTTTTGCAAAACGGTGCGCGCGAGGTGCATTCCTATATTACTCACGGCGTCATGAGCGGGCCGGCAGTCGAGCGTGTCACCAACTCGGTGATGAAGTCGCTGGTCCTGACGGATACTATTCAGCCGAGCGAGGCGGTCCTTGGCGCAAGTAACATTCGCATCGTGCCAACCGCGCCGGTGTTTGCCCAGGCAATTCTGAACATTTGGAATGGCACATCGGTCTCGTCGCTGTTTGATGATGCGACGCTGACCCCGATCTACGAATCGCTTTACTCAGCGGCCTGATGGGCGGCTCTGAACCTCAGTAAAGTTCCCAGTCGTCGTCGTGTGGAAGCGTACCAATCGCAGTCCACGCGGCGCGGATGCGGGCAACGCGGGTATCGGCCCAGGTTCTGAACACGATATCAAACCCTTGCTCTGTCACATCGCGCGCAACCACTTCGGCCCGAAAGGCCGTCGTCGTTTTCACGTCCCATAGCGATATGGATACCTGCACGACGGGAGGCGTGCGGTAGGGCTGGCTGAATTCGACATGTTTGCGGCATTCGCGGGGGCCGGTTCCGGCCCACATTTCACCATCGTTCTCGAAATCGGAAAACAGCACGACATCGCCCTGATCGATGCCAAGTGGATGGGAATCAAGTCGTCTCATGCGGTTGGTCTGGTACTCGTGTGTTACAGGCGATCCTAAATATCCGCGTTTTCGTTCAAATGCTAGGCACTTGAATGGCAAAGTTGCGTCAATTGGGTGCAAAGAAAAACCGGCCCCAAAAGGGCCGGTTCAAATCTTTAGGTCGCGGGCAGGGCCGGATCAGACGTTGATGTGATCGCCCAAGGCGACCATGTCCGACAACAGCTTGGCTGCGTCGTCCACAGGGCCCGGCTCGTTCTTGAAGGTTTCCTTGGCCGTTTCGTGCGCGGCGCGGGCCTCTTCAATCATCTCGTCGATCTGGCCACGAGTGACCTCACCAATCGGCATCGCCTTTTCGGCGAGAACCGACAGGCTGGTTGCGTTGATTTCGGCAAAGCCACCGGAAACCAGGTACTCCGCCTGCCCGGCGGGGCCATCGATCCGTAATACGCCGGGGCGAAGGGTGGTGATGACGGGGGCATGATCGGGCATAGCCGTCATGTCGCCGTCCGCACCCGGGACCAGGACCGAGGTCACCTCGAGCGAAGCGAGGCTCCGCTCGGGGCTGACCAGGTCAAATTGCATTGTATCTGCCATCAGGCTGCTCCTCAGGCTGCGTCAGCGGCCATGCGCTCGGCTTTGGCGATAACCTCGTCGATGCCACCAACCATATAGAACGCACCTTCGGGCAGGTGGTCATACTCGCCAGCAACAACCGCCTTGAACGAGGCGATGGTGTCGTCGAGCGGAACCTGCACACCGGGCGAACCGGTGAAGACCTGTGCAACGTCAAACGGCTGCGAAAGGAAACGCTGGATTTTCCGGGCACGAGCCACGGTCAGTTTGTCCTCTTCCGACAGTTCGTCCATGCCGAGAATGGCGATGATGTCCTGCAGCGACTTGTAGCGCTGAAGCGTTTCCTGGACGTCGGTGGCAACCTTGTAGTGCTCTTCGCCAACAACCGCCGGATCGAGCAGACGCGATGTCGAGGCCAGCGGGTCCACAGCCGGGTAGATACCCAGTTCGGAAATCGCACGGTCAAGAACGGTTGTCGCGTCAAGGTGCGCAAACGATGTGGCCGGCGCGGGGTCGGTCAAGTCATCCGCAGGCACGTACACGGCCTGAACCGAGGTGATCGAGCCAGCCTTGGTCGAGGTGATGCGTTCCTGCATCGCGCCCATGTCGGTGGCCAGTGTCGGCTGATAGCCCACGGCCGAAGGGATACGGCCCAACAGGGCGGACACTTCGGAACCGGCCTGGGTAAAGCGGAAGATGTTGTCCACAAAGAACAGAACGTCAGCACCGGTTTCATCGCGGAACTGCTCGGCCAGTGTCAGGCCGGACAGAGCAACACGCATACGGGCTCCCGGAGGCTCATTCATCTGGCCATAGACCAGAGCGATCTTGCTTTCTTCGAGGTTGTCCGGAACGATAACGCCCGATTCAATCATCTCGTGGTAAAGGTCGTTGCCCTCACGTGTCCGCTCGCCCACACCGGCGAAGACCGACACACCCGAGTGCACCTTGGCGATGTTGTTGATCAATTCCATGATCAGAACTGTCTTGCCCACACCGGCACCGCCGAACAGGCCGATCTTACCGCCTTTGGCGTAGGGAGCCAGCAGGTCGATCACTTTGATGCCTGTTGTCAGAACTTCGGATTCAGTTGCCTGATCCGCGAATTCGGGCGCTTCCTGGTGGATGGCACGGCGGGCGGCCGCGTTGACCGGGCCTTTTTCATCCACAGGTTCGCCGATCACGTTCATGATGCGGCCCAGAGTGGCGGTGCCGACGGGAACCGAAATCGGCTCGCCCAAGTCGGTGACTACGGCGCCACGAACCAGGCCCTCTGTTGCATCCATAGCAACGGTCCGCACGGTGTTTTCTCCGAGGTGCTGAGCAACCTCGAGGATCAGGCGGTTGCCATTGTTGTCGGTTTCAAGCGCGTTCAGGATTTCGGGCAGGTGGTCGTCGAACTGAACGTCCACCACGGCGCCGATGACCTGAGTCACTTTGCCTTTTGCGTTTGCCATGTGTTTGTCTCCGGTTCTTTAGAGCGCTTCCGCGCCCGAGATAATTTCGATGAGCTCATTGGTGATCACAGCCTGACGCGACCGGTTGTACTGAATGGTCAGTTTGTCGATCATTTCACCAGCATTGCGGGTCGCGTTGTCCATTGCGGACATCCGTGCACCCTGTTCACTGGCCCCGTTTTCCAACAGAGCGGCAAAGATCTGCGTGGCCACGCCGCGCGGAAGAAGGTCGGCGAGAATGGCCTCTTCATCCGGTTCGTAGTCATAGATCGTGCTGGCTCCGCCGTCTTCGGGCACGTCGAAATCAGCGGGGATGATCTGTTGTGCGGTCGGAACCTGAGTGACGACGTTGACGAACCCTGAAAAGAAGATGGTCGCTACGTCAAATTCACCGGCGTCAAACCGGGCCAGAACATCCTTGGCGATCCCCTGAGCGTCGGAATAGGCAACACGCTTGATCTCTGTCATGTCGACATGGCCGACAAAGTTGTCCTTGAGATCACGCTTGAGCTGATCCCGGCCTTTTTTGCCAACGGTCAGAATCTTGACGGTCTTTCCAGCCCGCTGCAATTCCTGCGCCTTGGCACGGGCCAGTTTCGCGATGTTGCCGTTAAAGCCGCCGCACAGACCGCGTTCTGCGGTCATGACGATCAGCAGGTGAACCTGATCGCTTCCCGTGCCGCTGAGCAGCTTGGGGGCGGAATCAGAACCACCAACCGACGCAGCCAATTGCCCCATGACGGCATTGAACCGTTCTGTATAGGGGCGTGACTGTTCGGCACTTTCCTGCGCGCGGCGAAGTTTCGCCGCGGCAACCATTTGCATGGCCTTGGTGATCTTACGCGTGCTTTTCACACTCGCGATCCGGTTTTTAAGGTCCTTTAGATTTGGCATCTGACAGGCCCCTTACGCGAAATCGGCGGCGAATTCGTCGAGAGCTGCTTTTACTTTCTCTTCGGCGTCACCTTTGATCTTGGGATCTTCGTCGGTGATGAACTGCAGCAGATCAGCATGCTTGCCACGCAAATGCGCCAGCAGACCGGCTTCAAAGCGGCTAACATCGCCAACCGGATGCTTGTCGAGATAGCCCTTTGTACCCGCATAGATCACGCAGACGATTTCTGCGTTGGTCAGCGGCGAATACTGCGGCTGCTTCATCAGTTCTGTCAGGCGAGCGCCACGGTTCAGAAGCTGCTGGGTCGCGGCATCAAGGTCGGAACCAAACTGCGCAAAGGCCGCCATTTCGCGGTACTGGGCGAGTTCAAGTTTCACCGGACCAGCAACCGATTTCATCGCATTGGTCTGAGCGGACGAACCCACTCGAGACACCGACAGACCGGTGTTCACCGCAGGACGGATACCTTGGTAGAACAGTTCGGTTTCGAGGAAGATCTGGCCATCGGTGATCGAGATCACGTTGGTCGGAATAAACGCCGAAACGTCGCCACCCTGGGTTTCGATGACCGGCAGAGCCGTCAGCGAGCCCGCGCCGTTGTCTTCGTTCAGCTTGGCCGAACGCTCGAGCAGGCGGGAGTGCAGATAGAAAACATCGCCAGGATAGGCTTCACGTCCGGGTGGACGACGCAGGAGCAGGGACATCTGGCGGTAGGCAACGGCCTGTTTGGACAGATCATCATAGATGATGAGCGCGTGACGGCCGTTGTCGCGGAAGTGTTCTGCCATAGCGGTCGCGGCATAGGGCGCGAGGAACTGCAGCGGGGCAGGCTCGGACGCGGTTGCGGCAACCACGATCGAATATTCCATCGCACCGTTTTCTTCCAGCTTTTTGACCAGCTGAGCAACGGTGGATCGCTTTTGACCGATGGCGACATAGACGCAGTACAGCTTTTTGCCTTCGTCGTCGCCAGCGGCGTCGTTATAGGTCTTCTGGTTCAGAATGGTATCCAGCGCCACGGCTGTCTTACCGGTCTGACGGTCGCCAATGATCAGTTCCCGCTGGCCACGGCCAATCGGGATCATCGCGTCGACCGATTTCAGGCCGGTCGCCATGGGTTCGTGCACGGATTTACGCGGGATGATGCCCGGCGCCTTGACGTCGGCAACGCCGCGCTTGGTCGACTTGATCGGGCCCTTGCCATCCAGCGGATTGCCCAGACCGTCAACAACACGACCCAGCAGTTCGTCACCAATTGGCACGTCCACGATGGAGTTGGTGCGCTTGACGGTGTCGCCTTCTTTGATGTCCCGGTCAGAACCAAAGATCACGACGCCGACGTTGTCGCTTTCCAGGTTCAGGGCCATGCCCTGAATGCCACCGGGAAATTCGACCATTTCACCGGCCTGCACGTTGTCGAGGCCATAGACGCGGGCGATCCCGTCACCGACGCTCAGCACGCGACCGACTTCGGCCACCTCGGCTTCCTGACCAAAATTCTTGATCTGGTCTTTCAGGATCGCAGAAATCTCTGCTGCTTGGATACCCATTTATCCGACCTCTTTCATTGCATTCTGAAGGGAGTTGAGCTTGGAGCGGATCGACGTATCGATCATCTTCGAACCCACTTTGACGATGAGACCGCCGATGAGGGATTCATCGACGGTTGAATTGATGGTGACGGTCTTGCCGACCCGCTCCTTGAGCGTGCTGGCGAGTTTTTCGGACTGTGCCTTGGTCAGGGCCTTGGCGCTGGTGACTTCGGCAGTCACCTCGTCACGTTCCTGTGCGATCAGTTCGCGTAGGGCGCTAATCAGCTGCGGCACAACGAACAGGCGTCGTTTCTGCGCCATCAGCGACAGGGATTTGGCAAGAACCTCGTTCAGGCCCATCTTTGCGGCAATCGCCGTGATGGCACCTTCCTGCTCGCCGCGGGAAACCAGCGGCGATTGGATCAGGCTGCGCAATTCCGCGCTTTCACCCAGAGCGGCTGCCAGATCGTTGATGCTGGTTTCGAGGCTGTCGAGATTCTGGTTCTCTTGTGCGATCTCAAAGATCGCCGTGGCATAGCGCTCAGCTATGCCTGCGGAAATCGAAGCTGGTTCGGACACGTCCACCCTTCCGATATTTGGCCCCGGTTTGCCGCGATTTTTCGCGATCTCCGGGGGCGTGAAGAGACCTTGCGGTCCGCAAGGCGTCAAAATCAGCGTGGATGTAGCAGAGCGTACTCTTCCCCGCAACATACTATAGCGATTCCACCCTCACCGAATAATGCCGTGATTCTAGTGTTTTAGCCCGCCTGCGACGGTTTGCGCGGAAATAGGTGAGCAAAAAATGCAGGGTTTTGGCCCGGTTGCGCGATTCCTAGGCACAAAATCTTGAATGTCAGGCGCTAACACCTACTGCGGTTCTGGTTTGGGCAGCGCCATCGCATTGGCGGGCTTTGCCAAGCCTTCGAGTGCTTTGATCGGGCGGTTTGCAAGACCGCGCACGATGGTTCCGGTGGGGGGCTGCACTCGCTTTGTTGCCTCGACCATGAATGCGCCACCGGGAAACGCACGGGGCACATGGCTCCCGTATTTCTCAAAAAGAGGGGCCGATTTCAGCCAGAAGCGTTTGGTTGACGGCGGTTGATAAAGCGCGGCGCCGTATCCTTCGGGTAGGAAGTGATGGCGCTTGAGTTGCGTTTCCAACTGGCTGAGCGTGTACGGGCGGCCAAAGCCGAATGGTGTGCGATCGCTGCGCGACCATAGTCCGGCACGGTTGGGCACGATGAACAGCGCCTTGCCCCCCGGACCGAGCACCCGCCAACATTCTTCCAGCAGGCGCGTGGGGTGTTCCGATGTTTCAAGCCCGTGCATCACCAACAGCTTGTCCACATGCCCGGTTTCGATCGGCCAAAGTGTTTCCTCGGCCAGAACCGACACGTTCGGCATTCCGGCGGGCCAGGGCATCACCCCCTGCGGTGCCGGCATCAATGCCATGACACGGCGCGCGTCAGTCAGGTAGGGCCGCAACAGAGGTACGGCAAAACCAAAGCCAGCTACGGTCTGCCCCTTTGCTTCAGGCCACAGTTTCAACATGCGGCCGCGAATCGACGCCTGCGCCGCGCGGCCCAGCGTGCTGCGGTAATAGAAATTCCGTAGGTCCTGCACATCAAGATGCATTGCGGGCGTCCGTCTGATCAGCCAAGCTGAGCGCAGTCTAACAACGAAAAGGCGAAACACCATGCCTCTTAAGATTCTCACCATCCCCTGTCTGAGCGACAACTACGCCTTTATTGCCCATGACCCGGAAAGCGGGGAAACCGCATTGGTCGATGTGCCAGAGGCCGCACCGATCCTCGCAGTGTTAAATGAACGTGGCTGGACCTTGAGCCATGTGCTGCTTACGCATCACCATGCGGATCACGTTCAGGGACTGGACGAGATACTGGCCGTGCAACCGGCCAAGGTTATCGGTGCCGCCGCCGACGCGCACCGTCTTCCGCCTTTGGACATTGCGGTTGCCGAAGGCGATACCGTGCAGGTGGGCGGCGAGGCAGGGCATGTGCTTGACGTATCCGGCCATACGGTCGGGCATATCGCCTTTCACTTTCCCGAAAGCAACGCGGTGTTCACCGCGGACAGTCTTATGGCTCTCGGGTGCGGCCGTTTGTTTGAAGGCACCGCCGAACAGATGTGGACGTCGCTTGGCAAACTTGCCGCGCTGCCAGCCGAGACTGTGGTCTATTCCGGACATGAATACACGCAGGCCAATGGCGCCTTTGCCGCGACGGTCGATCCGGACAATCCGGATCTTGCGGCGCGGATCAAGGATATCGCCGATGCTCGCGCCCGGTCAGAGCCGACGGTGCCGTCGCTCTTGTCGTTAGAGCTGGCCACAAACCCGTTTTTGCGCGCCACCGATCCGAAGGTGCAGGAAAACGTTGGAATGTCCGGAGCGGACCCGGTTGCCGTATTTGCAGAGATTCGTGGGCGCAAAGACCGGTTCTGATGCTTGGATTGTGCACGCTTTGACAACGCTCATCGCGCAATTCGGTAAAAAAAGTGAGAAAAGCCTTGAAGCCGGGGCCTGATCAACCAAACTCTAATACTATGAGGACATGGTTGGTCCCGGAAGCAGCAGTGTCTGTTATCCGCCCGACCCAGATAAAAAGGAGCGCGCGCGTGCCTTCATTCTCGAGCACACTAGAACAGGCCATTCACGCCGCGCTTGCGCTGGCGAACGAGCGGCGACACGAATTTGCAACGCTGGAACATCTGCTTCTGGCGCTGTTGGACGAACCCGATGCAACCCGCGTCATGAAGGCGTGCAGCGTTGATCTGGACGAATTGCGGAGTACGCTGGTTGAATTCATCGACGAGGATCTTTCGAACCTCGTGACCAACGTGGACGGATCAGAAGCGGTGCCGACGGCGGCGTTTCAGCGCGTCATTCAACGCGCCGCGATTCACGTACAGTCTTCGGGGCGAACCGAGGTGACAGGGGCCAATGTCTTGGTGGCCATTTTCGCCGAACGCGAAAGCAATGCCGCCTATTTCCTGCAGGAGCAGGAGATGACCCGTTACGATGCGGTCAATTTTATCGCACATGGTGTCGCCAAGGATCCGGCATTCGGCGAAGCGCGCCCAGTAAGTGGCGCGCCGGAGGCCGAGGAAGAGCCGCAAGGTGTCACTGAGGGAGAAAAGAAAGAGAGCGCGCTTGCCAAGTATTGCGTCGATCTGAACGCCAAGTCGCGTGAGGGCGATATCGATCCATTGATCGGGCGCGATGAAGAGGTCGAGCGCTGTATTCAGGTGCTTTGCCGCCGTCGCAAGAACAACCCGCTTTTGGTAGGCGACCCCGGCGTTGGCAAGACGGCGATTGCCGAAGGGTTGGCCCGCAAGATCGTGGCAGGCGAAACACCCGAGGTTCTCTCCGAGACGACGATCTACTCGCTGGACATGGGCGCATTGCTTGCCGGGACCCGATATCGTGGTGATTTCGAAGAGCGTCTCAAGGCGGTCGTGACCGAGCTTGAAGATCATCCCGACGCGGTGCTGTTCATCGACGAAATCCACACTGTGATTGGTGCCGGAGCGACATCCGGTGGCGCGATGGATGCATCCAACCTGCTGAAACCTGCGTTGCAGGGGGGCAAATTGCGGACCATGGGGTCGACGACCTACAAGGAATTCCGTCAGCATTTTGAAAAGGACCGGGCGTTGTCCCGCCGCTTCCAAAAGATTGACGTCAGTGAACCTTCGGTCGAGGATTCCATCAAGATCCTGCGCGGGCTGAAGCCCTATTTCGAAGAGCATCACCGGGTGAAATACACAGCGGATTCGATCAAGACCGCCGTGGAACTGGCCGCGCGCTATATCAATGACCGCAAGTTGCCTGACAGCGCCATTGATGTCATCGACGAGGCTGGCGCGGCGCAGCATCTGGTGATCGCTGCCAAACGGCGTAAGACCATCGGCACCAAGGACGTCGAGGCCGTGGTCGCCAAGATCGCGCGTATTCCACCCAAGAACGTCAGCAAGGACGATGCAGAGGTTCTCAAGGATCTGGAAGCGTCGCTCAAGCGTGTGGTGTTCGGCCAGGATGATGCGATTGATGCATTGGCGAGCGCGATCAAGCTTGCGCGCGCCGGATTGCGCGAACCTGAGAAGCCTATCGGCAACTACCTTTTTGCCGGACCTACGGGTGTCGGCAAGACAGAGGTCGCCAAGCAATTGGCGGATACGCTGGGTGTCGAGCTGCTACGGTTTGACATGTCTGAATACATGGAGAAACACGCGGTCAGCCGTCTGATTGGTGCGCCACCGGGCTATGTCGGATTTGATCAGGGCGGCATGTTGACGGACGGTGTCGATCAACATCCGCATTGCGTGTTGCTGCTGGACGAGATCGAAAAGGCGCATCCGGATGTCTACAACATCCTGTTGCAGGTCATGGATCACGGTGAATTGACAGATCACAACGGACGCACTGTAAGCTTCCGTAATGTGGTCTTGATCATGACCAGCAACGCCGGTGCCGCCGAACAGGCGCAATCCGCGATCGGCTTTGGCCGTGATCGCCGTGAAGGCGAGGATACCGCCGCGATCGAACGCACGTTCACGCCGGAATTCCGCAACCGTCTGGACGCGGTGATCTCCTTTGCGCCATTGCCAAAATCGGTAATTCTGCAAGTCGTCGAAAAGTTCGTGCTGCAACTCGAAGCGCAGTTGATGGATCGCAACGTGACCATCGAACTGACCAAACCCGCTGCGGAATGGCTGGCGGACAAGGGGTACGATGACAAGATGGGCGCGCGCCCTCTGGGCCGTGTCATTCAGGAACACATCAAGAAGCCGCTGGCCGAGGAACTGTTGTTTGGCAAGCTCGCCAAAGGCGGTGTGGTCAAGGTGGGCATGAAAGATGGCAAGCTTGAGCTTCGCATCGATGGGCCGGACAAACCCCGCCTGCCGGGCGACAAACCGCCATTGCTGACCGCAGACTGATGCGCGTGGCCTTGGCCGCACTGATGCTTTCGCCCGCCGCCACTGTTGCGGCGGGCGATTTCCGTCTGTACCTTCCGATTGACTGTGTGCCGGGCGAAACCTGCTATATCCAAAGGTATGTAGACCACGATCCCGGACCGGGTGTCCGCGATTTTCGCTGTGGCAATCTGAGTGGGGACGGCCACAAGGGGACCGATTTTGCCTTGCATACGCTTGCGGATCTGCGCCGTGGCGTCGAGGTTCGTGCAGCTGCATCCGGCGTTGTTGCCGGGATGCGCGACGGCGTTTCGGATCGGATCTACGAGCCGGAGCATGCGCACGAGATCGACGGGATTGAGTGCGGAAACGGGGTTGTCTTGCAGCATGACGACGGCTGGGAGACGCAGTACTGCCATCTCAAGTCCGGCTCCATCACCGTCAAAGCGGGCGATCAGGTTGAACAGGGCGGCGTTTTGGGGCTGGTCGGGTTAAGCGGTCTGACGAACTTTCCGCATGTGCATCTGAGCGTTCGTCACAACGGAACCGAGGTCGATCCCTTTCGCCCGGATGCCAGCGCGAATTGTGGTCCGCCCGCCGCTTCCATGTGGCATGAGACACCTGACTACACGCCGGGGGGGGTGATCTATGTCGGTTTTGCCGACCATGTGCCCGAGTACGAGGCGGTTGCAGTTGGTACAGCGGCAATGCCAGAGATCGGGCCCGATGCGGACGCGCTCGTCGTGTTTGCCTTTGCCTATGGGGGGCAAGAGGGTGATGTTGTCCGGTTATCTATCGATGGTCCAAACGAGACAGTTGTCGAGACCGATATGACGTTGGACAAGGCGCAAGTTCGCTATTTCCGCGCGGCCGGCAAGCGGCTGACGCTCGCGGCATGGCCCAGCGGTTCATATGCTGGCACGGCTACGTTGTTACGAAACGACGTGGAACTGGATCATCAAATCGTGCATCTGACCCTCCCCTGAACGGGGTCACTTCTCTGTCAGCTTCAACTCGATCCGACGATTCTGCGCCCTCGCTTCTGGCGTATCCGCAGTGTTTAATGGCTGATACTGACCAAACCCGTTGGCCGACAAACGGTCTGGCGCAATGCCAAGGAAATCGACCATATAGCGCACCACAGACAGGGCGCGCCCTTGGCTGAGTTCCCAATTGTCACGATAGCGTCCATAGCTGATCAGCGGTACGTCGTCCGTGTGCCCATCAACGCGGATCACCCAGTCGATTTCAGCGGGGATTTCGGCGGCGATGCTGCGCAGGATGCGGGCAACCTTGGCAATCTCTGCCTCGCCTTCAACTGAAAGGTCGGCGCCACCCGGGGGGAACAGGACTTCGGACGAGAACACGAACCGGTCGCCTTCAATACGTACGCCGTCTTGGTTGCCAAGAAGATCACGCAGCCGTCCGAAAAATTCTGACCGGTATTTTTGCAAGTCCTGGGCCTGTGCCTCCAACTCCTGACTTTTGGCTTGCAGCGCACGCGCCTCTTCCTCAAGCCGTTTGCGTTCGGATTCCTCCAACAAGCGACGACGGCGCTCTTCCGACGCCGCACGGGCCAATGCGGCGTTCAGGTCGGACCCGAGGTTTTCCAACTGGACCTTGGCGGCGGCATCGCGTTCTTCATAGTCGTCCAACAACGCCTGTAGCCCGCCCAGTTGCGTGCGCAACGCGGCGATCTGTTGATTGAGCAATGCGGTCTGTCGTTGCGCCTCGGCTGAAATCTCTTTTTGCTCAGACAGGGTTTGCCGGGCCTGTTCCAACAGGTTGGCGCGTTCTGACGCGGTGGCTTCCGCCTGATTCTGCGCGGCAAGCGCCGTCGCAAGACGTGCCTGAAGCACTTCCTGATCGGTGGCAGCAATTTGCGCGTGCTCCAACGCTTCGAGCGCCTTGAGCAAGCGCGCTTCTACCTCGGCGCGATCTTGCGCTGTGCTCGATGCTGATTGACGCGTGGCGTTCAGATCGGCCCGTGCTTGGTCAAGATCTGCCTGCAAGCCTTCGCGCGCGGCGTTGGCCTCGGCAAGCTGAGTGCGCAGGGTTTCTTGCGCCGTCTCGCTGTCGGATTGCAGCGTAGCAAGACGGGCTTCCAATCCGCGCCGGATCTCGGTGTTTTCCTGTTGAAGCCGCGCCAGTTCTGTTTCGTAATCCGATTGGCTTTGCACTGTTTGCGCCCGCTGCCGGGCAAGTTCGGTCTCAAGCGCGTCGCGGGTGTCTGCGGCGAGGGTCTGTGCCGTCGCCAACTGGCCGCGCAAATCAGCCTCGGTCGCAGCGCTCTCTTGTCGAACGCGCACGAGGTCGTTTTCCAGCGCGGCCAGCGAACGACTGTTCTCGGCCTGGCTGATCTCCATCTGGTTCAGCACGTTGGTGAGACGGTCCACCAGTTCGTCGCGCTTTCCGGCTTCGGTCTGTGCTGCGGCAATCGCGGCTAGCGCTTCGGTCAGATCGGTATCCAACGTACTGCGTGCCGCTTCGGCAGCGGCGAGCAGGGTCAGTGTCTCCTCTGCCTCTTTGCGCTGCGCTTCGAGCGACAGAGTCATCGCCGTAAGTTCGGCATCGGCGTTCTGCAGGCGTTCGCGCAGCGCGTTGGCAGCGGCGGCTTCGGTCAGACGCGCGGTTTCCTCATCAGACAGTTGTTGCTGCAGGGCGGCGATATCTTCGGCGCTTTGGGCTGTGTCCCGTTCCAGATCGGCGACCATCGCCTCAAGGGCCTCTCGCCGAGCGGCGGCAAGGCGGGCGGCTTCGGACTGGGCGTCTATCTCGGTGCGGCTTTGGGCAAGGGCAAGGTTCAGCGCCTCTTGTTCAGACAGCATATTGGCGCGTTCGGCGGTCAGATCAGAGATGTTCTGCTGCGCACGGTCTTGATCCGCCAAAAGGGTCGCGACCTGCGCTTCAAAGCCGGTTATTTGTGCTTGCGCCTGTTGCAGGGCTGCGGCCTGGCTGTCGCGTTGGGTCGTCAGTGCGGCAATGACAGAGGTCTGATTGGCGATCTGTTGCCGGGCCTGATCCAAAAACGCCTCGGTCTGGGTCAGGGTTGCGTTCAGCGCGCCCACCTGTTCGGACAAATCACCCGAACGGCGCTCTTCCAGCCCCAGAGCATCGGCCAGCGCAGTCACTTCGGCAGAGAGCACATCAAGCTCGCTTTCTTGTCCGGAAATGGTTTCGCGAAGGACGTATTGGACCACCATGAAGATGGTCAACAGGAACATGAGAACCAGCAAAAGGCCCGTCATCGCGTCCACAAACCCCGGCCAGATCGAGGCCTGAAACCGGTTTCCGGTGCGGCGCGAGAGGGCCATACTCTAGACCTCGCCGCTTTCGTTGCCCGCCTGCGGCCTGCGTCCGTCGCCACGTGGCCGATCCAGCGCCTTGGCCAGCAGTTCGATATCCTTGCGCAACTCGGCGAGGCTTTCCTGACGTCCGGCCGAAATCTCTTCGAGAATGCGCAGCATCTGCACATCGATCGAGCGCAGGCGCATCCGGCTCTCGGCGTCGATCCCGTCGCTGGCCTGTTCGCGCAGGGTCTCGTTCAAGGCTTCCTGTCCGGTTGCCACACGGTCAAGTGCGGTGCTTATCTGGCCGGACTGGTTTTGCCGTGCCATCTGATCGAGCAGGGCAGCGAGCTGCTGATCAACAGCGGCGCGGCTTGCTTCGGATCGGGCCACCACCTGTTGTAAGGTTTCCATCTGTTCGGCCATGTGATCGAGAACACCGGACATCGAGCCGCTATCGGTCTGAGCGTCGTCGCCTGACGAAAAGCCGACCCGCGTGATCGAGGACAGCCATTCCTCAAGCTCGCGGTAAAACCGGTTCTGTCCGTGCCCTGCAAAGAGTTCCAGCAAGCCGACAATCAACGATCCGGCAAGCCCCAGAAGGGAACTGGCAAAGGCAACACCCATGCCGCCCAGCTGTTTCTCAAGCCCGGTCATCAGCCGGTTGAACACATCGAGCCCCTGTTCGCCTTCTTGCGGCGCAAGGCTGCGGATGGTTTCGACCACGGCGGGGACGGTGGTGGCCAGCCCGTAAAACGTACCCAGCAGCCCGAGAAAGATCAGCAGGTTAACGATGTATCGGGTTATGTCACGCTCTTCGTCGATGCGGCTCCCGACCGAGTCGAGGATCGACCGGGTCGAAGATGAATTGAGCTGCATCCGTGCGCCGCGTGCGCGCAACAACGACGCAAGCGGTGCCAATAATTGCGGTGGCGCGACGCTGGAATCTGTTTGCCCTGCCGCAAACCGCTCGATCCAGCGGACTGAACCGATCAGTTGCAGGACCTGATAGAAGGTGGCCAGAACTCCGACGACAAAGACAAACAGGATGAACCCGTTCAGGTAAGGATTGGCTTCGAACACCGGCAACACACGGGGTAGGGCGACGAACACGCCAAAGCCTGCCAGCCCAAGCGCTGTCAGCATCAACAAAATTTGTCGCACAGGCTGACTGAACTGCGGCCTGGGTTTGCGGTCTGGTTCGGCCATACGCCCCGGTCCTGACACTTATCTGCTCCCCACCAAGACTATAGAAGAAATCGGGGGTACGCCAAGGAATTATGCCGCAAGTGCACGGACGCGCTCGGCTAGCCATTCCAGATCGGGATCGTGCAACCCGATTTCCGCCAAATGGGACGTGGTGTTGAACAGGTATTCCGTGTTCGGCCCACGCCCGCCGGCCGCGCGGGCGATGATCTGCGCCTGTTCCTCAAGCGGCAGCCCACCGCAATATTGCACGTGGTGTGGGTCGATCACATAGGTGACGGCGGTGACGTGCTGCCCGTCCGCCAGTGCAATCGACAGGTCTTTTTCCAGATAGGCGGAGGAGATCAGTTCGCGTTCGCGCAGGTAATCCAGCGTCTGCGCCTCTTCTCCGTTTTCCACCGCCAGCGCGATGCCGCGGCAATGGGCACCTTGCACTTCATCAAGTGCCAGAACAAGGCCGGGATCAGCCTCGGTACCGCGATGATGGATGGAGCGCATGCAAAATGACCGGGCATAGTCATCAAGTGTCGCAACCATGCTGTGGGCCACCGGAAACCCGGGGTTCCACAGTAACGAGCCATATCCGAACACCCACATCGTCATCTTGCTGGTCCTTGTCGATTTCGCCCTATAAACAGCAAAGCAACGGCGGGGAAAAGGGGCAGGGCGTGATCCGGTTGCTGAAAATTCTGGTGGTTCTGGGACTTGTCTGGTCCACCTATTGGTACGGCGCCGCATATGTTCTGCGTCAGGGTGTAACCAAATGGTTTGCTGCGCAGACCGAGCGCGGCTGGCAGGCGGATTTTTCCGACATCATGACTTCGGGCTATCCGACGCGCCATATCATGACGCTGCAAAACCCGGCGCTGGCCGATCCCGCGACCGGGGCCGCGTGGCAGGCCGACTGGCTGAACATGGACAGCCCGGCGATCTGGCCCGGACGGCAGACGTTGGCGTTTCCGGCGACGACGCAATTGCTGTCCTATTTCGATCAGACCGTGGCTTTGCGCGCCGAAGGCATGGTCGCAGATCTGCACCTGAAGCCCGGGCGGAATCTGGCGGTCGACCGCATGGCGCTGACCTCCGGGCCCTGGCAGGTCGATGACGCGACCGGCGAGGCTCTGGCGGCGGACGCAATCGTTTTGTCGATGCAGAGCACAGATCAGGCCGAAACCTATCAATTCAACGTGGATGCACCGCAATTCGTACCCGGAGCCGCACTGCGGCGTTTTGTGCGGCCATCAGCGGCCCTGCCAGACAGTTTCGAGACGCTTGAGCTGGACATGAAGGTGCGGTTTGATCGTTCGTGGGATCGCCGCGCTTTGGAAGATCGTCGACCGCAGCCGGTGGCGATCGATCTGAAACTGGCGCAAGCGAAATGGGGCGCATTGGCGCTGTTCGCGGCGGGGCAGGTTACTGTCGATGGAAATGGCGTTCCGACCGGAGAGTTGTCGATCAAGGCAGAGAACTGGCGTGACATGCTGACGATTGCACAGGGGGCAGGCGCGTTTCCAGAGTATGCCATCGGCGCGACCGAACGGGTCTTGAACCTGTTGTCAAACATGAGCGGCAACCCCGAAACGCTGGACGTCAACCTGACCCTGCGCAATGGGATGGTGACGCTTGGGCCATTTCCACTGGGGCCCGCGCCCTACATCTATTTGCGTTAACGGCAGTAAGGCCCACTGCGATAGCTGGCGGTATCAAAGTGAAAATGGTCACGGTGGTATCCGTCAGATCCCGGACCCAGCGTGGTTCCGAAAGTACCGCAAGCGCGCGAATAGGCTTTGCGCAGCGGCCTCAGGGTCGTGCCCTGACCCCAGCCTTTCAGCACCGTAATCACTTCGCCGTCTTTCATGGTAAAGGCCGACAGGTCTATCGCGTTGCCCTTGCCGTGTTCCGATATCCGCCCGCCCCGCTTGTTGTTGCGGGTGCGGCAGGCATAGTGCGCGGCCACTCTCATCTCGACGACTGGGCCGCGTTGACGAAACGCAGGTTTCAATCCTTTTTCGGTCCATTCCCGCAGGGCCGTCGCCGTTTTGCAGTTCATCAGCGCCGGCGGGTTCAGGCGCACACCAGCCACGGTGTTGACGCGGACCGCATCCTTGATGCCACAGGCCTTGATCCGACCGGGGACATAGCCGACATTCTCGCCTTGAATCTCGAGGTCGCCACACACAGCACCCTTGCGGCGCAGTTTCCGCTTTGCCATTGCCTGTTTTTCGATCGACGGAGGCCGCGGCCATGGGCGGGCTGAGATATCAGGCGATAGGAATGCGAGGTTCACGGGGCGGGCGGCGGCGGTGATCGTCTGCTCTGACACTGGACGTAGATGTGGGCGCATCCGGGCGACGGCGAGCACCTTGGTCGCGGCCGCTGTGGCATCAGCGATCGGCCGAGACAATGGGCGTGGCGAGGTCTCGGGCGCATCAGCGGTAAGGGGGAGCGCCCAGATCGCGCAGGCCAGTGTGCTGATCATCCGGCGCAACATCATTGAGGTGCCTTTTTTCGGCCAAAATCGGGGGCATCAGTATCCTGCCCCGCCTCGATGATGCCCCGGCGGATTGCACGGGTGCGGGTGAAATAGGCGTGAAGATGATCGCCATCACCCGTGCGGATGGCGCGCTGCAACGCGAACAGTTCCTCGGTGAACCGGCCCAGAATTTCGAGCGTGGCATCCTTGTTGTTCAGGAAAACGTCACGCCACATCGTGGGATCACTGGCCGCGATGCGGGTGAAGTCGCGAAACCCGGCAGCGGAATATTTGATGACCTCAGTATCCGTCACCCGGCGCAGATCATCTGCGACCCCCACCATCGTGTAGGCGATCAGGTGCGGCGCGTGGCTGGTCACTGCAAGCACCAGATCGTGGTGATCGGCGTCCATGACCTCAACATAGGCACCGATGCCCTGCCAAAACTCCTGAAGTCGCGCAACAGCGGCCTCGTCAGAGTTTTCGACCGGCACGAGCAACGTCCAGCGATAGTCAAACAGCTCAGCAAAGCCGCTTTCCGGTCCGGAATGCTCGGTCCCTGCCAGCGGGTGACCGGCGATAAAATGCACGTTTTCCGGCAGGTGCGGCGCGACAGCGTCGATCACCGCGCGTTTTACCGACCCGACATCAGTTACAGTGGCACCGGGTTTCAGATGGGGTCCGATCTCTTGCGCAATCTCAGCCATTGCGCCGACGGGCACGGCCAGCACAACCAGATCGGCGTCCTTGACGGCCTCGATGGCGCTATCGCAAATGCGGTCGCACAGGCCGATGCGGCGTGCGGTGTCGCGGGTTTGCTGCGAGCGGGCATACCCGGTGACCTCGCCAACCAGTCCGGCGCGTTTGATGGCCCAGAACATCGACGACGCGATCAGGCCCAGCCCGATAAACGCAACGCGGTTGTAGATGACACCGCTCATGTCGCGCCGCCTTTGAACGCGGCGATCGCCGCCACGACCCGCCGACAGGCGATTTCGTCACCAACCGTGATGCGAAGGGCGCGGGGCAGGTTGTACCCGGCCACCCGGCGCACGATCAGCCCCTGAGTCTGCAGGTAAGTGTCGCAGGCTTCGGCCTCCGCCTGATCAGCAAAGCGAGCGAGGATGAAATTTGCGCAGGACGTGTCTGACGGAACGCCAATTTTAGCCAAGGCCTCGGCCAGCCAGGTTCTCCAGCGCGCGTTCAGGGCGCGGCAATATTCAACATAGGGAATGTCGTGGATCGCGGCCTCGGCGGCGGCGAGTGCTGTGCCCGACAAGTTGAACGGCCCGCGCACACGGTTCAGCACATCGATAATCGCCTGCGGGCCATAGCCCCAGCCAACGCGCAGCCCGCCCAGCCCGTAGAGCTTGGAGAACGTGCGGGTCATGACCACGTTGTTGCGTTCGGCAATCAGCGCGGCCCCGCCATCGAACCCTTCGACAAACTCGGCGTAGGCTCCGTCGAGCACAAGAATAGCTTGCGGCGGCAGCCCGTCCGCCACCCTGGCGATTTCGGCCGCGCCGATCATTGTTCCGGTCGGGTTATTTGGGTTGGCGATGAACACCAGCTTTGTGCGTTCGGTACAGCCAGCGAGGATTGCATCCACATCGGTGACACGGTCGCGTTCGCGGACCTCGACGGGGGTGGCCCCTGCGGCCAGCGCGCTGATCCGGTACATGGCAAACCCGTGTTCGGTATGCACGACCTCATCCCCCGGACCGGCATAGGCCTGACAGAGAAAGGTGATGATCTCGTCGCTGCCAACGCCACAGATGATCTGCTCGGGGTTCAGCCCGTGCACCGTACCAATCGCGTTTCGCAGTGCCGTGTGGTCGGTGGAGGGATAGCGGTGGATCTGCGCGGCGCTGTTCTGCACTGCTTCGATCGCCTTGAGGCTGGGGCCGAGCGGATTTTCGTTGCTTGAGAGCTTGATGACATTGCTCATGCCGGGTACATGCGCCGCGCCGCCCTGATACAAGGCAATGTCCATGATACCGGGTTGCGGCGTGATCAGGCTCATATCGGGGCTCCCAGAAAATTGCCCCCTCATAGCCTCAGACCGGCCCGGAGAAAACCCGCAAAGATCAGGCGGCGATTGTCCCGTGTCGGAACCGGGCGGTTGCCGGGTCGACTTGGTAGTGGTGCACGTAGTCTGCGGTGGATCGGCTCAGCGCGATGACACTGTCGATGATGTATTGCACGGTGGCGTCATCCATCAGATAGCTGAAGTTAAGCCGAACCCAGCCCGGTTTGCGCAATTCCTTACCCGCTAGCAGCTCGTCATGCAGCGCCCGTGACTCGGCCTCGTCAATGCCCAGCAAGCGGTGGGCATATGGTCCCGCACAAGCACATCCGCCGCGCGCCTGAATGCCATAAATGTCGCTCAGCATCCGGGTAAAGAGTTGCTGGTGGACCGGCGCGCCGACTGCATCGCGCACCATGAAGGAAAAGATCGGTAAGCGGTGCGCTTTGTCAGCGCCCAGAAGTGTCAGATGCGGGTTGTCTGACCATGCCTCCAGCGCCATCTGGTTGAACCGTGCCTCACGCTTGGCGATGGTCTCGGCGCCCACAGCGTCCTTGACGATAAATGCCAGTGCCGCGCGGATATCGCCGACGACGTTGGGGGTTCCTGCCTCTTCGCGGGCGGCGAGGTTGGTGGAGTAGTCATGACGCCAAGGGGACACAAAACTGACCGTACCACCGCCGGGCCAGCATGGGGTCTTGCGCCGTACGGCTTTGGTATTGACGACTAGAACGCCCGAGGCACCCGGGCCACCGGGAAACTTGTGTGGCGACACGACAATGGCATCCTTGCGGACCATTTCACCGTCGGCCATGTCAATCGGCAAGTAAGGGCCAGCCCCGGCAAAATCCCAGACGGACAAGGCGCTATGCTGTTTCAAGAGCCGGGTGACGGGCCCGGTGTCGGTCACGATCCCGGTGACGTTTGAGGCCGCTGAAAAGCTGCCGATCATCAGATCACTGTCGGTGTGCTGTGCCAGCGCGTCGGCCAGACAAGCCAGATCAGGCCCGCCATCTGGACCCTCGGGAATTTCGATGATCGTCGCCTTGCTTTCCCGCCATGGCAGGATGTTGGAGTGATGTTCATAGGGGCCGATGAACACGACCGGATTGACGGCTTCGTTCACGCCGAACAATCCGACCAATCGGTTCAGACCTGCAGTCGCACCGGACCCGGCAAAGATCACCGCGTCATCCGTCCCGGCGCCGACCTGCGTGGCAATCTCGGCCCGTGCATCGGCACGCAGTCGAGTCATGTAAGCGCCGCAATAAGAGGCCTCGGTATGGCTGTTGGCATAGTAGGGTAGCACCTGCGTCGAGATGTAATTCTCGATCTGGTGCAATGCCCGCCCCGAGGCGACGTAGTCCGCGTAAACCAGCGGTACGTCCCCGTTCAGTCCCGGTATCAGGATATTGTCCCCGATAACGCTCTTTCGCAGGCTGTCGTCGTGAGTGGCGGCTTGGATAGTCTTACGAAAATCGGACAGTGACATGATCGGGCCCCTTATTACGAGACCAATATGATGGGGTTTAGATCAATAAGCCGCACCTAATTATCTGGATTATCCTGAATTATTGGGTCATATAATCGGAAATGAAGGAAAAGATAGATCAAATTGATCGGCGGATTCTGCGCGAGCTGCAAGAAGACGCGTCGGTATCGCAACGCGACCTAGCGGACCGGGTCGGGATTTCGCAGAATGCCTGCTGGCGACGACTTAAGGCCCTGACCGATAATGGCGTTTTGGGCGGGTCGACCGCGCGCGTCGATCGCCGCAAACTCGGACTGAGCCTTGTGGTTTTTGTGATGCTGCGCACGCGGCACCATTCGGCGGATTGGCTGCGCGCCTTTCGCCGCCATGTCCTGACCATTCCGGAAGTCGTGGATTTTCACCGCATCGGCGGTGACTACGACTATCAACTCAAGGTCGTGACCGAGGACATGGCGAGCTATGACAAGGTGTATCAGCGCCTGATCGAAGGCGTCGAACTGGACAGCGTGACCTCGTATTTCGCGATGGAGGCCATTGCCGAGAATCGTCCGCTGCCGCTCTAGGTGGCGAGCACGTTCCTGAACTGCCAAGGGTCGGATTCGTCGATATCCTCGGGAAAATGCTCCCACCGATCGTGAAGCGGGGTCCAGTCAGTGTAATGCGCCTCGACCGGGCCGAGATAGGGGCGTTGCACCTCAAGACAGCGGGCATGGTCCATCTCGTCGGTTTCGACAATCCCGGCCTGCGGGTTTTCCAGCGCCCAGACCATTCCGGCGAGAACGGCGCTGGTGACCTGCAAACCCGTGGCGTTCTGATAGGGGGCGAGTTTGCGGGCCTCTTCGTTGGACAGGCGTGACCCGTACCAGAGCGCGTTCTTTTCGTGCCCGTAGAGCAGCACGCCAAGTTCATCGATGCCCTCGACGATCTCGTCTACATCAAGAATTTCGAATTCGGTCTGTTGCCGACCCGACCCGAACATTTCATGCAGTGACAGCACCGCGTCATCCGATGGGTGATAGGCATAGTGACAGGTCGGGCGAAACTCAGGGTTCGCCGGATCGCCGACGGTGTAATAGTCGGAAATCGAGATCGCCTCGTTGTGGGTGACAAGAAATCCGAATTGCGGCCCGGGAGTCGGGCACCACGTATGAACGCGCGTGATCGCGCCGGGCCGGTCTAGCCATATCCCGGCCATACAGCCGGCTGTCGGGCGGTGCCCGTTGTCGGGGAACCAGGTTTCATGGGTGCCCCAGCCCAGTTCGGCGGGCTGGAACCCTTCGGCGATGAACCCTTCGACGGACCATGTGTTGACGAATGTGCCACGTGGGCGTGGCTGGCGGCGGGCTTGCGTGTCGCGTTCAGCGATATGCACACCTTTGATGCCGAGGTCTTGCATCAAGGCGGCCCAACCGGCCTTGTCGGTCGGGGCCGAAACTTCGCGGCCCGTATCCTTTGCCAGCGTCAGCAGGGCCTCTTTGACGAACCAGCTGACCATGCCGGGGTTGGCGCCGCAGCAATTGACCGCCGTGGTGCCGCCGGGATTGGCCGCCTTCTCATCCCGCACCTTCTGGCGCAGGGCATAGTTGGTACGTTCGGCGTTGTCCTGCGTGTCAAAGTAATAGCCGGCCCAAGGCTCGACCACCGTGTCGATATAAAGAACACCCAGTTCGCGGCAGAACTTCATCAGGTCCAATGATGACGTGTCGACGCTGAGATTGACGCAAAACCCATTGCCATCGGGGAACATGCGGCCAAGCACGTCCTTGTAGTTTTCCGGCGTGATGGCGATCTGTTCGTGGCGCACATTGTGCTGCGACAGGAACAGGTGTGTGTCGGGGTTCGGGTCGATGACCACCAGCTTGTCCGCGTCGTGATCGAAATGCCGCTGGATCAGGGGCAGGGTGCCTTTGCCGATCGAGCCAAAGCCGATGATGACGATGGGGCCGTCGATGCGGCCGTAAACTGGGTGCAAGGCGGACATAGGGGGCTCCATCATTTCCGGGCAGAGGCGGGAACAAGAAAGGGGTTGCACCGATTCGGTACAACCCCCTGCTATTGGTTTTGGTGGTGCGTCAGTTCTTGGCGTAGAATTCGACGACCAGATTCGGTTCCATCATCACCGGGTACGGCACATCGCCCAACTGTGGGGTGCGCACGAAGGTGGCTGTCATTTTCGAGTGATCCGCATCGATATAGTCGGGAACGTCACGCTCGGGCAGGCCAACGGCTTCGAGAAGCGCAGTCATCTGCTTGGAACGGTCACGAACTTCGATCACATCACCTTCTTTAACACGGTAGGAGGGGATGTTGACCTTTTGGCCGTTCACACGGACGTGGCCGTGGTTCACGAACTGACGTGCGGCAAAGACGGTCGCAACGAATTTGGCACGGTACACAACCGCGTCCAGACGACGCTCGAGCAGACCGATCAGGTTTTCACCGGTGTCGCCCTTAACCCGCTCTGCTTCGGAATAGATGCGGCGGAATTGCTTTTCGGTCAGGTCGCCATAATAGCCCTTGAGCTTTTGCTTGGCACGCAGCTGAATACCGAAGTCGGACAGTTTGCCCTTGCGGCGCTGACCGTGCTGGCCGGGGCCATATTCACGACGGTTGACGGGGGATTTGGGGCGGCCCCAAATATTCTCGCCCATGCGGCGATCGAGTTTGTACTTGGCAGACGTGCGTTTGGTCACGGCTGATCTCCTTCTTGAATCGAAGCCCGGATGGGCCACTATGAAGGGCGTTGTCCTCTGGATTGCTCCTGACAGGCATCCCCTTGCAGGGGCCACCAACACCAATGAAGCCGCGCTTATAGACGTGGCCTGCGCCGTGTCAACAGCATTCGTCACCGCTTGACATGGTCGCGGCGCGCCGACCAACTGCGACGACCAAAGAGGGAAGGGGCGCTGTATGGGCAAGGTTGTCATTCTGGGGGTCTTTGTTGCGGATGCGGGGTTCCGGGCAGATCGGATGCCACGGATGGGAGAAACGCTGCTCGGCAACTCGTTTTCGCTTGGTCCCGGTGGCAAGGGATCGAACCAGGCAATGGCCTGTGCCCGCAGCGGAGCTGACACGCATTTCATCACCAAGCTCGGTCAGGACGATTTTGCCGAGATGGCGCAGGCGTTGTGGGATAATGCAGGAATCACGGCCCATGCCGAGCGCTGTGCCGACAGCTATACCGGCGCGGCGTTCATCTTTGTGCTGGAGAGTTCCGGGGACAACGCGATCATCGTTTCACCGGGGGCGGGGGCGACGATCACGGCGGCGGATATGGATACGCAGGCTGATCTGATCCGGGGTGCCAGTGTTTTTGTCACCCAGCTTGAACAACCGATGGACGCCGCGATCCGCGCTCTGCACATTGCCAAGGAGGCGGGAGTCGCCACGATCCTGAACCCGGCCCCAGCCGCCGCATTGCCGGATGGAATGCTGGCGCTCTGCGATTACGTAACACCGAACGAGACCGAGACCGAAGCGTTGACCGGAATCGCCGTCGCAACCCCCGAGGATGCGGCGCATGCGGCTGAGCGGTTGTGTGAATTGGGCGTCGGCACGCCGATCATCACGATGGGAGAGCAGGGCGCCTACCTGCAAGGTCATGGGATGGTGCCAGCGATACGGGCCGGAAATGTGGTTGATACCACCGGGGCCGGGGATGCGTTCAACGGTGGTTTTGCCGCTGCATTGTCACGGTGCGAAACGACGTTACGCGCGGTTCAGATCGGTTGTGCCACAGCGGGTCTGTCGGTGACGCGCGCGGGTGCAGCAGCGTCGATGCCAAATTGGGACAAGGTCGAGCGGCTTCTCTAACTCTTGCGGTGTCGGATTACCGGTGGCTCAAACGTATGGACTGGCGGCGGTGTGCCGGTAAAGCGTTCGACCTCAATCAGGCAGCTATGCGCAGTTGGGCCTTGCCCGAGTGACGAGGTGCCCAGATCGCGAGTCAGCGCGTTGGGGTTGCCATGGCGGCACATCCCGTCGTCATCCGGATCCCACCATGACCCGGTGCTCATCTGGACGACGCCGGGGCGAATGTTCTCCGACACCTGTGCTACGCCTAAACATGCACCCCGTTCGTTGAAGAGACGAAGTAGATCACCTTCTGTGATTCCGCGCTGTGTCGCGTCGGCAGGGTTCAGCAACACAGGCTCACGCCCGTTAATCTTGCTGCTGCGGCTGACGGACCCTTGGTCTAGTTGTGAATGCAGCTTTTTGGACGGTTGGTTCGAGATCAGGTGCAACGGATGTTTTCCCACGCTCCCCAGCCATTCATAGGGTTCCATCCAGGTCGGATGCCCCGGACAGTCGGCATAGCCAAAATCGGCGACGGTCTTGCAGAACACCTCAATCTTTCCAGAAGGCGTTGCGAGCGCATGCCCCTCGGGATCCTCGCGAAAGGCCTGCATCATTACGGTGGGCGTGTCGGGCGGCGGTGTGCGATGCCAGCCCTTGTCCTGAAGTTCGTGCCAGTCGGGTAGGCCAAGCCCCTCGGCACCGGCATTCTGGCGGGTCTTGTCATAGAGCCAGCGCAGCCATTCGCCTTCGTCCATCCCGCCGGAAAACTCTTCTTCAAATCCCATGCGCGCTGCGAGACCGCGAAAGATGTCGTGGTCATTGCGCGCGCCTCGCGGTGGCTCAGCGGCCTTTTTCATCGCGATGACATAGGGGTCGCGCAAGGACATCATCAGGTCGTTACGTTCCAGATGCGTGGTAGATGGCAATACGATGTCGGCGCGTCGCGCTGTCGCTGTCCAACACCAGTCGTTGACGATCACGGTTTCGGGCTTTTCCCAGGCGCGGGCGAACCGGTTCAGATCCTGATGATGATGGTAAGGGTTCCCGCCGGCCCACCACACCAGTCTGATATCGGGATAGCGCAGAGCCTGCCCGTCAAAATCAAACCGCCCGCCGGGGTTTTCCAGCATATCGGTGATCCGCGCCACCGGTATGAAGCTGTCGACCGGGTTTTGTCCTTGCGGCACCGACGCGCCGGGCATCTGCCGATAGTCGCCGCCGATGCTGTTGCTGGCGGCATAGCCAAAGGTGATGCCACCGCCGGGCAACCCGATCTGGCCCAGCATCGCGGCGAGGGTGATGCCCATCCAGAACGGTTGTTCGCCGTGATGGGCGCGGGTCAGGGACCAACTGACCGAAATCATCGTACGCTGTTTCGCCATGCGCCGCGCCAACGCGCGGATATCCTCGGCGGAAAGTTCGCTGATTTCTGCGGCCCAAACGGCGGTCTTGGGCTGTCCGTCGGTTTCACCAGTCAGATAGGGCAGAAACTGATCGAAGCCGACGCAATAGCGCTCCATGAAATCCGGGTCATGCAGGCTTTCGGTATAGAGCGTATGGGCGAGGCCCAGCATGATTGCTACATCGCTGTTGGGGCGCGCTGGCAACCATTGGGCGTTCAGCTCCGGAAGCATGTCGCCCGACATTGGGCTGATGTTCACGAACGAGACCCCGGCCTCAATCGCGTTGCGTAGTCCGGCACGTTGCGTATGGGCTCCGACGCCGCCGCTTTCGATCTGGGCGTTCTTGACCGGAATGCCGCCAAAGGCGACCACGAGCTCGCCCGATTGTGCAACCGACCGCCAGCCGGTCGTGGTGTTCATGAACTCCCGATAGCTGCCCAGCACATGCGGCACCATCGCTTCGGCGGCGGCAAAGGAATAGGTGTACAGGGATCGGGTAAATCCGCCTGCACAGTTCAGAAAGCGTTTCATCTGACTTTGCGCATGATGGAACCGCCCGGCGCTGGCCCAGCCGTAGGAACCCGCATAGATCGCCTGTGACCCATGGGTGTCACGCACCCGGGTCAGTTCGTCGGCAACCAGCGCTGTGACCTCATCCCAACTGACTTCGACAAATGCATCTTTGCCGCGCTGATCCGTATTTGAACCCGGCCCGTGGTTTAGCCAGCTTTCCCGGACCATCGGCGCGGTTATCCGGCTGGGTGCGTTCAATGCATCGACGATCCCGTGTCCGATATCGGAGGGATCACCGTCCTGTTCGAAATCATGCAGGGCGGTGACACGGCCCTCGGAAACCTCGGCGCGATAGACGCCCCAATGGTTGGCGGTCAACGGCAATTCCCGTGTCATCTTGACTCCGTGCGTTTCATGGATCGAGTTTCCGCAGATCGCCCGTGGCTTGTCCAGCGGTTTCGGGAACGCTCAGCGATTTGCGCGGCAGCTTGCGGTCGCGCTTTCATCAATCTTTGGGGGCGAGCCATGCAATACAACGCCAAACAGATCACGCGCTTGCTCTGGCGTGTATCGTTCCAGTTCCACGTCGAGGCGCACCGCCTCGGGTGCGCGGGCAAACGGGTCGCCATAGCCGCCACCGCCTGGGGTGCACACATGCACGCGGTCGCCGGGTGACATCTGGATGTCTTGTTCCTTGGAAAGGTGAGCGGGGGTATAGGGTTTGCCGGATTGCCAGACGGTTACCCTGTTTACGCCGCCATCGCCACCACCCTGCACGCCCTGCGGCCCAAATCGGCCATGATCCATGACAAAGCTCGCCGTTGCGGTGCCACGCCGAAGTTCCACTTCGTAGTCAAGGCCAAAGCCGCCCCGGTGCAGGCCTGCACCGGCTGATCCGTCGTGCAAGGCATAGTGATGATAAAGCACCGGAAACGCCTGTTCCATGATCTCGATTGGCGGAGCCTTGGAGATGCCGATGGTGGAGCAGCCATTGGACAGCCCGTCATGATCCGCATTGCCGCCATAGCCGCCACCGGAAATCTGATACATGACAAAACCACGTCCCTTGTCCGGATCTTGCCCGCCAAGTGCAAAATTGCCGCTGGTTCCCGCTGGCGCTGCCGTAACACGATCGGGAAGCGGATCGACAAGTGCGGCAAAGACCGCTTCGGCGATCCGCTGACTGACCTCGGCGGCACAGCCGGACACAGGGCGGGGATATTGCGCATCCAGAAACGTGCCTTCGATGCCGGTGACCGTCAGCGGCTCAAACGCACCCGCACTCATCGGGACCTCAGGGAAAATGTGGCGCATGGCCAGATAAACGGCGCTTAGCGTGGTGGCCCGGACCGAATTCATCGGCCCTGCACAGGGCGGGCTTGAGTCGCTGAAATCAAAGGTCAGCCCGGTGTCATCGCGATCAATGGTCAACCGGATCGCCAAGGGGTCGTTGACCACGCCATCGCTGTCAATCCACGCGGTTGCGCGATAGGTGCCTGCGGGAATTTCGTCGATAAAGGCACGCATCTGGGTCGCTGCACGACGGCGCAATTCCGCGATCGCCTCGGCCACCGTGCCATCGCCATAGCGATCCATCAGCGCATTCAACCGGTCCTCGCCAACCATCAACGCCGCCGCCTGCGCCTTGACATCACCGATCCGCTGATCGGCGACCCGGATGTTGGACGAGATGATCGCCATGATTTCGGGATCGAGCTTGCCCTGTTTGAACAGCCGCACCGGTGGTAGGCGCAAACCTTCCTGCTCGACCGCCGTGGCGCTGGCAGAGAAACCGCCGGGCACTGCGCCGCCTGTATCGGGCCAGTGGCCGGTGTTGGACAACCAACAGAATATCCGTCCCTCGCGGTAAAAGGGCCGGGCAAAGCGCACATCCATTAAGTGGGTGCCGCCGAGATAGGGGTCGTTGACGATATAGATGTCGTCCGGTTGCGGCTCTGCAGCTTTACCATCGCGGATCATGTCGATCAGGATGCGCGTGGATTCCTGCATTGTGCCGACAAAGACCGGCAACCCGCTCGCGCCCTGCGCGATCAGCGCACCGTCATCGGCGGCATAGACGCCGTCGGACCGGTCGTTGGCCTCGGCTATGACCGGGGAAAAGGCCGCCCGGGAAAAAGACAGGTCCATTTCATCGCAGACCTGCTGCAATCCGGCCTGAATGACCGACAGGGTGATGGGGTCGATGCTCATGCGCGGGCTCCGATCCGGATCAGGATGTTTCCGTCGGCATCCCCGGTGGCGGTGTCACCGGGTTCGATCAACAGGGTCGTGTCCATTTGCTGGACGATCGCGGGGCCGGGCAGCGTGAAATCGATGGGCAGATGATCGCGCCAGTAAATCGGCGTGTCGCACCATTGCCCGTCTGTATAGACAGGCCTCGTACCGGTTTGGGCCCGATCCAGTGTGGCTTTGCGCCCTGCGGGATCGATCAGCGCGCCAAGGTCCAGTTCTGCGCGCTTGCCGATGACCGAGGTATTGGCGTTTACCAGATTGGCGCGGATATCCTCCAGTTCGACGCGGAAGCGGCGGAAGTAGGCGGCCTCGAACAGAGTCTGTAATTCGGCTGTGGTGACGTCCGGATTGTCCAGCGGAACCCGCAGCAGGTGGGTTTGACCGACGAACTGCATGTCGACGCTATAGAGTTTCCGGGTGGCCGTGATGTCGATGGCTTCGCGGGCGATCAAGGCCTCGCCCTCGGCGGCCTGTGCGGCAAAGATGCTGGCGAGATGTCCGAGGTCGAGACTGTCCAGCGGCGCGTTGATCGTGTTGACAAAATCATGTCGCAGGTCGGCGACGACACAACCGATGGCATTGGTGATGCCGGGACGGCTTGGCACCAGAATGCGGGGGATGTTCAGCTCGCGCGCCAAAGCCGCCGCATGCAGCGGACCCGCCCCGCCAAAGGCAAACAAGGCAAAGTCGCGCGGATCGGCCCCTAGGGATATCGACACCATGCGGATCGCCCCGGCCATTTTCATATTTGCAATTTCGATCACTGCTGCGGCGGCTTCGTCCGCACTCAGGCCCAATGGTTCGCCCAGCGTGCTGGCGAACACCTGACGCACATGCTCCAATGACACGCCACCCTTGACCGCGTTCAATCGCGCGGGGTCCAGTCGCCCCAGCAGCAGGTTGGCGTCTGAAATCGTCGGTTCTGTCCCGCCTTTGCCATAGCAGATCGGTCCCGGATCGGCCCCTGCACTGTCTGGTCCGACCTCTAGCAATCCGGCGGGATTGACCCGGGCAATCGACCCACCTCCGGCCCCTACCGTGCGCACGTCGACCATCGGCACGTGGATCGGCATGGCGTATTCAATCTCGATCTCGTTTGACACCGATGGCTCGGCATCGCGGATCAGCGCGACATCCGTTGACGTGCCGCCCATGTCATAGGTGATCAGGTTTTCGATCCCGGCCTTGCGCCCTGTATAGGCCGCCGCCATCACGCCCGATGCGGGGCCGGACATCACGGTCTTGGCAGCCTCTTTAGCGACGCGCGCGGAGCTGACCATGCCGCCATTGCCGTTCATCACCAGAACGTCGCCCTTGTACCCGCCGCCCTGCAATTCCTGCACCAGTCGGCGGATGTAGCGATCCAACAGCGGCTGTACCGCCGCATTGGCGGCGGCCGTCACGCCGCGCTCAAATTCCCGGCTTTCTGAAAGCAGGGCGTGGCCCATGGTGATGTGGTCGTTGGGCCAGACCTGTGAAACGATCTCGGCGGCACGGCGTTCGTGTTCGGGGTTGGCGTAGGCATGCAGAAAGTGGATCACGGCTGCTTCGCATCCCGCGTCAAGCAGCGCCTTTGCAGCATCGCGCACGGCATCTTCGTCCAGCGGCACGATGACTGCACCTGCCGCGTCCAGACGCTCCGGCACTTCCAGTCGAAGATTACGCGGGATCAGCGGCGTGAAGGTGCCGGTCATGCCATAAGGCTGCGGGCGGGTGCGGCGGCCAAGTTCCAGCACGTCACGAAAGCCGCGTGTGGTGATCAGCCCGGTTCTGGCCAGTTTACGTTCCAGGACCGCGTTGGTCGTCGTTGTGGTGCCATGTACGATCAGGTCAAGCGCTGCCAGATCGCATCCCGCTTCGTCCAAGGCGGCTATTACACCGTAGGCTTGATTGTCGAGTGTACTAGGCACCTTGGCCAGTCGCACATGACCCGTAGATTGGTCGAGTTCCACCAGATCGGTAAATGTGCCGCCGACATCGACACCCACGACCGCGCCCGAAGTTTTGCCCGCCATCAGGTTTCCCGGCTCCAGAAATTGTTTGTGTGCAAATGGTGTTCGCAAGCAGGCCGTGTTGTCAACGCACGATGATCTCGGCCGTTGCAGAGACGGGCAGGTCATCGACCACATAGGCGCGGTGGTTGTTGGTGTTCAGTGTCACACGCACCTGATGCTTGCCTGGCGGCAAGGCCCCGATCCGTGCCTCTGATTCATACAGCCGCTGAAGTTTGAGCCCGTCCAGATAAAGATGCCCATGACCGGTGCCGGGCACATGCAGACCGTCCACAAGATCGGGTTCAAAGTTGAATTCCTCGGTCAGAACCCGCACGATCCATCCGTCACCATCCGGTTCCACTTCGATTGCGATTTTGGGGGCGGGTTCGCCGTCTTCGACGGTGCAGATATCGCCCAGTCCAAACAGCCCGAAATCAGTCGCGCTTCCTCGGCTTTGTGGGGAAACCAACCTTGCTTGCGTACGAAATTCACCGGCGTTTTCAAACCGCAGGGTCAGGGGGATCATCCTGCCTTCCTGCAAATCGCCGCCCATTCCGTCCATCAGGATAAACGCCCCGTCAGGTGCCAGCGACGGCTCGCTGTCTGCGGGAATGGCAAGCCCGGCACCCGCAACGGCGTGATCAAATCGGGCCCGTTGCGCCACGATGGAACGCGCCGATACCAGCCGGTCCGGCCCGCCGGAATTGTGGATCGTCATGAAAACGCCAACGCTGCCCTTTGCGCCTTCGATTGGCGCTGCGGTGACGTCGGTCAGCAACAGGTCGGTTTGCGCGGCACGCGAAAACAGCAGATATGCCGCAGCGGCGACAGCTATTAGGATAACGATTGCGACAACGGGTTTTGCGGCTTTCATCCGGACCTCCTCCGGGTATCATCGCAGCAAATGAGCATGTTGCAATATAGGTCTCGAATCCTCTGGCTGGCAAATTCAGTTCTCTGGGGGGTGTCATGCGCCACCCGGGCCGATGCGCATGCGTCAGAACAGGGCTTTGTGCTGTTGCTCCCGACCGACATCTATATATCGGCAGGTGTTGCAAGCGTTGCCCTGACGGTCCTTTTGCTGACTGTGCTGCCCGCCCGCAGACTACGCGCGGTGTTTCGCCCCATACCTCTTTGGCGGTGGAGCGCCCGTCCCATTGGATCGAACCTGACGAGTTGCTTGGCCTTCCTGTTGCTTTGCACCCTGATCTGGCTTGGCATGACCGGCCCGCGCGATCCGCTGACCAATCCGCTGCCCTTGGCGATCTGGACGGTTTGGTGGGTTGGGCTGGTCAGCCTGCAGGGCGTGTTGGGAGACCTCTGGCGCTGGGTCGACCCCTGGCGCGGGCCGGTGGCGTTGACCCGCCACGTGTTGTGGCAAGGGCCGCTTCTGCGGTTGCCTGCTGCGTTGGGACAATCTTGTGCGATCCTGACCTTTCTGGGATTCGTGATCATATTGCTGGCTGATCCGGCCCCGTCGGATCCGGCAAGGCTTGCCGGATATGTCGGTCTTTACTGGCTGTTCACCTATCTGGCGTTGCTGGTCTTTGGTCCACGCTGGCGCTGGCGGGGCGAAGGAATTTCCATGCTGATGCGCAGCTATGCGGCGGTGGGCATATTTGGCCGGTATCGCGACCGGTTCGCTGTGGGCGGAATTGGCTGGCAAGCCACGCGCAACCGCACCCCGGCCATCGGCGCGGCGATTTTCATGCTTGTGATGCTGGGCTGCGGCAGCTTTGACGGCCTGAACGAGACATTCTGGTGGCTCGACCTGCTGGGGATCAACCCGCTGGAGTTCCCGGGACGCTCGGCAGTCATTTGGCAGAACATTGTGGGGCTGATCGTCGCGAACATGGCCCTGATCGCGGCCTATGCGCTTGCGATCTGGCTGGGTCTGACGCTCGCTGGCGGCGGGCTAGGCTGGGCGCGGGCGTTCTGCATCTTTGCGCCATCCATTCTGCCGATCGCCTTGGGGTATCACATCGGTCATTACCTCACGAGCATGCTGGTCAACGGGCAATACGCGCTCGCCGCCCTGAACGATCCGTTGGCACGGGGCGACAGCCTGTTGGGGCTTGAGACGTTCTACGTCACCACCGGTTTCTTCAATTCACAGGACAGCGTTCGGGTGATCTGGCTGAGTCAGGCCAGTGCGGTGGTCATCGGGCATATTCTCGCGATCCTGATGGCGCATTTTTCGGCGCTGCGGCATTTCGGAACCAATCGCCGAGCGACGCTCAGCCAGTTGCCATTGGCTGGTTTCATGGTGCTTTACACGCTGTTCGGCCTCTGGTTGCTGGCCGCGCCGCGCGGGTTCTAGCGGTTGCCGTGTACTTGAAAACACTGGACAATGCGCGGGCAGGTCCGCACTCTTGCGGCAAAAGGGATCGGCGAAACAGCCGGAACGAATTTACAGGGGGTATTTCTGATGACCAAAGACACCACAAATCCGGCTGCCACGACGCGTCGCGGCGCGCTGAAAACGCTTGCCGCCGGGGCCGCAGTGGGCAGCCTGCCGCTCTGGGCGCGGTATTCGCAGGCTCAGACGTCTGAACCGATCCGCATCGGGTTTCAGGTGCACCGCACCGGCATCGGCGCGGCCTATGGGCGTTGGTACGACCGGACGACAAATGCTGCCGTCCAGTTGATCAACGACGCTGGCGGCATTAACGGGCGCATGGTCGAGATCGTGGCTGAAGATGATGGTACGGACCCAAAGCGTGGAGCCGAGATGGTCGAAAAATTCGCCACTCAGCACAATTGCGATGTCGGTTTTGGCACATTGTTTTCCCACGTCGTCATCGGGTCTGCCCCACGTGCGGGTGAACTCAAATTGCCGTATTTTGTGGTGTCCGAAGGACATCATGTCGCCAGCGGTATGCTCAACCGGTACACGCTGCAGCCCGGCATCACCGATGTCAAAAGTCAGGTTCAAGCAATGGCGCCGTTTGTGTCGTCAAATCTGGGCAAGAAGGTCACCATGATCTATCCGGACTTTGCGTTTGGCCATGACCACCGCGATTATTTCACCGAAGCCATCGCCGCACAGGGTGGCGAGGTTGTGGCACAGATTGCCATTCCGCCAACAGAAACCAGCTTTACCAAGTATTTCCCCAAGATTCCGCGGGAAACCGAGGTGGTCTATCACGTCATGGTCGGCCCTGCGGTTCTTACTTTCGTCAAGGAAATGGGCGAGTTCTTTGGGCCGAGCCGTCCCGAGATGTTCGGATATATCGACTCGCTTGAGGCTGTGGACCTTGCCAGCCCTGGATTGGAGTTTCTTGAAGGCACCTATTTCTGGGAGGGCATGCCGCGCTATGCGCAGGCCGGCCAGACCGAGTTTGACAAGCATTATCGCACCGCTGTGGGTGTTGACGAAAACGGCGCGTCGGTAAGCGACCCAAAGGATATTTCGACCTATTCGCATATGTTTGGCTGCTGGGAAACGCTGTATACCATCAAGGCCGGGATGGAGACAGCAGGGTATCAGGGAACGGGCGACCGCGCCAAACTGATCGAGGCGGTCGAGGCGATGACCGACATCCCCGCATCCAACGAACATCCGCAGGGGGCCAAGCAGTTCAACGGCAAGACGCATCAGGTGTTTGGCCATCAATACATCAGCAAGGTGGTCGATGGAAAACTGATGCTGCAACACACCACGTCGATCGAAGATACGCTCTATCCGGACGAGGTCGACTATACGCAGCAGAGTTTCTGAACGCGCTCAGTACTGTGGAGGCGGCGGCAGAGTCGTGCAATCGACCTGCTCCGCTCGGGTATAGGACAAGCGATCCAGCACAGCACGCTGTCCGCAGTTTGTCTTCTTGCAGGCGTGGTTGGCATCGGTCACGCGAATCCCGCCCTCGGGCGTGATGCCAAGGCCAAGGCGACAGGCCTGATCCTGATAGGTCCAGCCGTTTGAATTTGGCTGGGCCTTGCCCTGAATGAGACAGGTATGGCCATTGGTCTGCCAGCTCTCGAGACGAAAATCCGCAACGCCGCTGGCACCGACATAGATACGCAAATCATCCGCATCCTTTCGATAGCAATAGCTGCCGGTCGTCGGGGATGCGGCACTGGGGGCGGGTTTCGGTGTGCAGGGTATCAGCGAGACGCGCCAGCCGGGGCCTGCAATGTCGTCGATCCGCATGAACCCGTCCTCGGAAATAAAATCATAAACGATCTGTGCGGGTTGCCCAAAGGTCATAAATGATGCGGTGACGGTTGGTCGATCTGGCTCGCCAGTGCTTGACAGTGACAGCGTGCGTGCAATCTCTTGCGGATCAAGGTCCTGGCCGGGAATATCGAGCGCAAAATCCAGACAGGCGGTGGCGAGATCGTTGCCATAGCTGTCATTTGCCTCAAAGAACGCCACCATACGCCGTGAAAAGAACTGTGCACGCTGCGCCGGTGCTGTCAGGTGATGAATGCCAGTCGAGGGCCCCGTTTGGGCGTGAGACTGATAGACCCAGCGAATGATGTCTTCGGGCGTCTGTGCCAGCGCCGCCGTCGTTGCGGACCCGGCCCAGAGCAGCGCGGCCACCAATCTTGTTTTCCACCACATCTCAAGCGCCCCCTGCCTTTACCGCACCTACGATACCCCGACCTCTTGGCCGAACAAGGGCTTCTTTGCAGGCAGGTTCTGGTTTTCTCGCGGCGAAACCCAGACGCGCTCTTGCCCATGGCGCGTTCCTGGGCAATCGTGCGCGGCAATGGAAATTGGTCCGTATCTTTTGCTCGCCTCGCTGGAAGGTGCCGTTACCGCCGCCGTGCTGGCTCTCACCGCGGTGGGCCTGTCGCTGGTCTTTGGCGTCATGCGCGTGGTCAATGTGGCGCATGGCGAATTCTTCATGCTGGGTGCGGTGCTGGCGTGGTGGATCACCAGCATGATCGCCGGGCATCCGGCCATCGGCTTTGCCATTGCGCTGGTGCTGGTACCTGTGCTTGTCGGTGGACTGGCGGCGCTGGCGGATATGACGATCCTGAAACGCATCACCTATGATCCCGAACGGACCATCGTCGCAACAATCGGGATTCTCTATATTATTCAACAGGTCACACTTATGACCTATGGTCCCGATGCGCGCCCGGTGGAGCCGCCGTTCAACACACGCCTTGCGCTCCCGTGGTTTGAATTTGTTGACGGCAAGCCGCAGCTTTATTGGCCCTGGGGTCTTTCGACGACGACCTACAAGCTCGGCGTGATCGCGGCTGCGGGACTGGTTCTGGTTGGTGTCTGGTTGATCATGGCGCGCAGCAAAATTGGCCTGATCATGCGCGCCACGCAGCTTGACCGTGATATGGCGCTCGCCTTCGGGATCCCGGTCGAGCGTGTCTATGCATTGGTCTTTGGCCTTGGGGCAGGACTGGCGGCACTGGCGGCGGTACTGATCGTGCCGATTCAACAGGCGCATTACCTGATGGGGGGCGATCCGTTGTTGCTGTCGTTCATCGTGGTGATCATTGGTGGGTTGGGCAGCTTGCCGGGCACCGTGGTCGCGGCGATCCTGATCGGCTTGTCAGATGGTATCATCTCGGTGTTCTTCTCGCCAACGCTTGCCAAGATCCTCGCCACTTTGCTGGTGGCATTGGTGCTGGTCTTTCGTCCGCAAGGCCTGTTCGGGGTGCGCAAGGCATGAGCGACGCCACCAAGACGCTGATCCTGCATGGCGGGCTGCTGGTCTTGCTGTTTGCGCTGCAATTCGTGCTGCCCGCGTATCATCACGGCAATCTTGCGCGGATCATGGTGCTCGCCAGCTATGCGATCGGCTTCAATGTGCTCTTTGGCTATACCGGGCTGCTCAGCCTTGGCCACGCACTGTTCTTTGCGGCTGGCATGTATGGCATGGGGCTCGCCGTCCGCCACTTTGGTTTCTCCCCGGCGCCAGCGCTGATCAGCGGTGTGCTGGTCGGGGTGGTCGTGTCCGCGATCGCCGGCGTGCTGGCGTTGCGCACGGTCGGAGTCGGCTTCATGATCGTGACGCTGATGTTCGCGCAGGCGGGGTATCTCACGATACTCTACTTTGGCGAATACACGCGCGGTGACGAAGGGTTCGTGATTCAACAGGCCGAGCGAATGCTCTGGGGTCTGGACCTGTCTGATCCGACCAATCGCTATTATGCCGCGTTCTCCCTGTTCGCCATCTGTCTGTTGCTCACGCTTTGGCTTGTGCGCGCTCCGTTTGGCAAGGTTTTGGTGGCAATCCGGGAAAACGAAGAACGGGCACGCATGCTGGGGTATGACGTGTTCGCGCACAAGCTGGCGGCGGTTGTGGTATCGGGTACGCTTTCGGCGGCGGCGGGCGCGGTTTACGGTCTGCTTTTTGGCTATGTGGGTGCCAGTTTCGCGTCGGTGCAATATTCGATCTTTCCGTTGCTCTGGGTGCTCTTGGGCGGAGCAGGCACGGTGCTGGGACCGTTCATCGGCACCTTGTTCATGTTTTATCTGATCGACCTCTCAAGCGGCATCACCACGGCCTATATGCTGATTGCTGGGGTGGTTCTGGTGGCGCTGACCCTGTTTGCACCACAGGGGCTGATGGGTGAGGTTCGCAAACGCCTGTGGCGGGGACTGCCATGACCCTGTTGGCGACGCGCGGCTTGTCCAAGCAGTTTGCAGGTCTGCATGCGGTCCAAGATGTCGACTTTGATCTGCCAAAGGGGCAAATCCGGGCGCTGATCGGTCCAAACGGGGCGGGCAAGACAACCTTCGTCGGCATGCTATGCGGGCGGATCGAACCGTCGTCAGGTACCGTTCGGTTTGATGATCAGGACATTTCAGCGCTGCCAGCGCATAAACGCATCAATCTGGGTATGGCCTATACGTTTCAAATCACGTCGGTCTTTGCCAATCTCACGATTGCCGAGAATGTCGCGCTGGCCGCACGGCGACGAATGCGCGGCGCAGCGGTGGACGCGGCAGTGGCAGAGGCGCTGGAGCGTGTTGGCCTGAATGAGCCACCCAACCAGAATGCGGGAGATCTGTCCTATGGCCACCAACGTCTGCTGGAAATCGCGATGGGGGTGGTGCAACAGCCACGTCTGCTCATACTGGATGAACCGACTCAGGGGCTCGCCGACAGCGAGATCGACGCGTTCAAGGCGCTGATCCGGGACCTGTCCGCCAGCGCCACGATCCTGCTCATCGAACACAACATGGCGGTGGTCATGGAAACCGCCGACAAGATTACGGTTCTGAATTTCGGTCGGGTCCTGGCCGAAGGCACCCCGACCGAGATTCGCGCCGACAAGGCGGTGCAATCCGCCTATCTGGGAACCGGCTGATGTTGGAGGTCTCTGCCATCAACGTCGCCTATGGCCATGCCCAGATCCTGCGCGATCTGACATTTTCGGTCAAAGCTGGCGAAATCCTCTGCCTGCTGGGCCGGAACGGGGCTGGCAAGACCACGACGATGAAGGCGATCATGGGCCTGTTGCCGCTGCTTTCGGGTGAAATTCGTCTTGATGGCCAATCCATCAGCGGTCTACCTGCGCATCAAATTCCGAAGGGGGGTATCGGGTATATTCCTCAGGGGCGGAGACTGTTCACCGAACTAACTGTGTCTCAAAACCTCGAAATCGGTCTGATGGCGCGCGGCTCTGGTCCCGAGGTGCTGGAAGACGTGCTCGCGCTTTTCCCGCGCCTGCGCGAACGCTATCACCAGCACGCGGAAACGCTGTCTGGTGGGGAACAGCAGATGCTGGCCACGGCCCGAGCGTTGTGTTTGCGGCCCAAGGTGTTGCTGCTGGACGAGCCCACCGAAGGGTTGCAGCCTTCGATGATCGACGCGATCCGCGAGGTCATCACCGTGATGCGCGACCGGGGCGTTGCGATCCTGCTGGTCGAACAGCGCGTGGATGCAGTGCTGTCTGTTGCCGACCGCGTGGCGTTCATCGAGAACGGCCAGAATCTTGAAACGCTGGACGCGGAGGTGCTGCGCAACGATCACGCGATACTGGAGCGCCACCTCGGTGTCTGAGGCCTAGCGCAGCTTGGACAGCAAGCGCAGGAAGTCCGTCTGTTCCGCGTCGCTGAGCGGAGCCAATGTTTCTGCGGTAATCCCATGTGCCAGCGGGGCCAGTGCGCGAAAGGCCGCCAGCCCCTCGGTCGTCGCCGTCAAATGCACGCGCCGCTGGTCGTCTGGATCCGGTGACGAGGCGACATAGCCCCTGCGCCGCAAACGGTCGACCACGCCCTTGATCGTCGCCGCGTCCATTGCCGTCGCCCGCCCCAGGGCATTCTGAGACACCCGCCCCAACGCACAAAGCTGTGCCAGCGCGGCAAACTGCATCGGCGTCAGGTCGGGGATGTGTCGGGCAAAGATGGCCAGATGCCGCTGATTGGCTTGCCGCATGATGAAACCGACCTGTTGTTCCAGCACGTATTCCGCGTCTTTGCTTGGCTGCTGATCCATTCAGGCGCCCTCCGCAGGGGTTTTTGTTGACAGGTCGCGGATGCTTCCGCAAAATCCATTTGTACACTAACAACTTTGCGATCCCAACAGCCAAGGATTTGTCGTGCCCAGCTACTACCGGCCCGCCACACTGACCGACGCGCTCGGCGTGCTGGCTGAAACGGGCGCGGTGATTGCCGCAGGGTGTACCGATCTCTTTCCGTCGACGGATAGGCAAGAATTGGCTGGGCCGGTGCTGGACATAACGGCGATCACCGGATTGCGCGGTGTGTCGCGCACAGACGCAGGTTGGCGTATCGGCGCGACAACAACGTGGAGCGATCTGCTTGCCGCAGAATTGCCGCCTGCTTTCACCATGCTGAAAGAGTCGGCGGCCGAGGTCGGCTCGGTTCAGATTCAGAACGCGGGAACGGTTGCAGGCAACCTCTGCAATGCGTCGCCAGCAGCGGACGGTGTGCCGCCGCTCTTGGCGCTGGATGCAGAGGTGGAATTGACCGGTGCGAACGGCGCGCGCCGCCTGCCGCTCGCTCGTTTTTTGACCGGCGTGCGGCAGACACAACGCCGCACAGATGAGCTGCTGACGGCGGTGCTCGTGCCTGAAGCGGCAACGCGAGGCTCAAGCCGGTTCCTGAAACTTGGCGCTCGGAAATACCTTGTGATTTCCATCGCAATGGTTGCGGTTCGGCAGCATGTCGTGGATGGGGCTATTGAGGATATCGCGCTGGCTGTGGGGTCTTGCAGCGCCGTGGCCGTGCGATTGCGCGATCTGGAACGCAGGTTGATCGGGTGCCCTGTCGACGGACTATCAGATCTTGTGACCGACGCCGAGGCGGCCTCTTGTCTTTCACCGATCTCTGACATCCGTGCCGACGGCCCCTATCGGGCCGGTGCCGCCTCCGAGCTTTTGCGGCGCGCGCTGGACGATTTGGGGGATAGGCCATGAAAGACGTCGCAAACCCGCACATGACCGTCAACGGTACGCCGGTCACGCTTAACTGTGCGCCGGGGCGGCGGTTGTCGGATGTACTGCGCATCGATCTGGGCCTGACCGGAACAAAGGTTGGCTGTGACGCGGGGGATTGCGGGGCCTGCACCGTGCTAATGGATGGCGCGCCGGTCTGTGCCTGCCTGACCCCGGTGGCTCACGCTCGGGATGCGCGTATCGAAACGGTCGAAGGTCTGTCTCGCGATGGGACGCTCTATGCCTTGCAACAGGCGTTTCAGCGTCACGGCGCAGCGCAATGCGGCATCTGTACCCCGGGCATGTTGATGGCGGCGACAGCGCTTTTGCGCAATCAGCCTACACCGACGCGGGAAGAGGTCGAAGCGGCGCTTGGTGGAGTGCTGTGTCGCTGTACAGGGTACGCCAAGATCATCTCGGCGGTGATGGACGCAAACCAAGCCGGTGGAGCCAGTTCGCCAGAAACGGGTGCGGCGATTGGGGCGCGGCTTCCTCGGGTTGACGGGGCTGCAAAGGTTGCAGGGACTGAGATGTTCGGGGCCGATCATGTTCCGCCCGATGCCCTCTTGGTGCGCGCCATTCGATCTCCACACGCAGCTGCGCGGTTCAGCTTTGGCGACATCGCGGGCTGGGTGGCGGCGCAGCCCGGCGATCTGCACGTGTTTACTGCCGCTGATCTTCCCGGCGAGAACAGCTTTGGCGTGATTCCACAGTTTGCCGACCAACCGGCGCTGGCCGAGGACCATGGGCGGATGCGGGGAGAGGCCGTGGCCATCGTCGCGGGGGATGCCGCGGTGATGGAAACGCTCGATCTTGGCAGCTTTCCGGTGACGTGGCAGGTGACCGATGATCTCGCCACGTCCGAAGCGTCACAACAGCCGGACGCGCCTCTGATCTACCCGGGTCGCGAGGGCAACATCCTGATTACCGGCAAAGTGTGCCGGGGCGATCCCGAAGGTGCTATTGCAAATGCGGCACATGTGGGTGCCTTGGAATTTCGGACGTCCCATGTGGAACACGCCTATATCGAACCCGAAGCCGGGGTCGCCTGGATGGACAGGGGTACACTGGTCATTCAGGCCTGCACCCAGGCACCGGTCATGGACCGCGACGACACTGCCCGGGTTCTCGGGCTCGCACCCGAGCAGGTGCGTATTATCCCGTCTGCCACCGGCGGCGGATTCGGGTCCAAACTGGACCTGTCATTGCAGCCCCTGATTGGTCTAGTCGCGTTAAAGACAGGGCGTCCCGCACGCATGGTCTATACCCGCGCGGAAAGCATGCGTTCGACTACAAAGCGGCACCCGGCCAAGATGACCGCACGTATTGCGGCGGACGCGCAAGGCCACGTGACCGGCATGAAATTTGATGGTGATTTTGATACCGGGGCCTATGCCAGCTGGGGACCGACGGTCGCCGTCAGGGTGCCGGTGCATGCGTCAGGTCCTTACCGGGTCCCACATTACCACGCCGAGGCGCGCGCCGTGCATACCAACGGACCGGTGTCCGGCGCGTTTCGAGGCTTTGGTGTGCCGCAGGCGGCGATCGTGCAGGAAACGCTGTTTGATGAGCTAGCGGAAAAGGCCGGAATAGACCGGCTTGCGTTCCGGCGGCTCAACGCATTGCAGGATGGTGATCTGTCAGTCTGTGGTCAGCAATTGCAGGGTGTCGGAATCGCGGACTGTCTTGACGCATTGAAAGACCCTTGGGCGTCGGCCGTGCGCAAGGCGGCAGAGTTGAATGCGCAAGGGGGTGCTGTCCGGCGTGGTATCGGCGTGGCGTCGTGCTGGTATGGTTGCGGCAATACCGCCTTACCTAACCCTTCGACCGTTCGTCTGGGGATCACGCCGGACGGGCGACTGGTTCTGCATCAGGGGGCCACGGATATCGGGCAGGGATCAAACACCGTGATCGCGCAGATTTGCGCCGACGCGGTGGGTCTGCCGGTCGAGCAGGTCGATTTGGTCGGCCCGGATACCGCGCTGACGCCCGATTGCGGCAAAACCTCGGCGTCCCGTCAAACGGTGATTACCGGCAAGGCGGCGATGCTGTCCGGAGCGGCTCTGAGGGCTGATATTCTGGCGCGCAGCAACATGGGCGATGACGCAAAGATTTCGCTTGTTGGCACCACGCTGCTGGTGACCGAAGGCGCGGGTCGGCGCATGATTGATCTGACGGGTTTGCCGGTTGACGCGCATGGCTATGTGCTTATGGCCGAGCAGAGCTATGATCCACCGACAGCGCCTCTGGATGACAACGGGCAGGGTCGTCCTTATGCGGTCTATGGCTATGGGGCGCAGTTGGTGGAACTGGATGTCGACATGGCATTGGGAACGGTGAAGGTGCAGCGGATCACAGCGGCGCATGATCTGGGACGGGTGATCAATCCGCTGCTGGCCGAAGGACAGATCGAAGGCGGCATCGCGCAGGGCTTGGGCATGGCGTTGATGGAGGAATACATCCCCGGTCGCACCGAAAACCTGCATGACTATCTGATCCCCACCACCGGTGACATGCCGGAAATCCAATCGATCCTGATCGAGAAGCCCGACCCCGAAGGCCCAATGGGTGCCAAAGGGTTGGGCGAACATGTTCTGATCCCGACGGCGCCGGCAATCCTGAACGCGATCCGTGATGCAAGCGGCGCGCGGCTCACGCAATTGCCGGCACTGCCGCACCGGGTGCTGGCGGCAATCCGCGCCGCGCAAGAGGGGGCGGCGGATGGATAGCAAACGCACGATACCGGCGGACAAGATACGCTGCGATGCCTGCCCGGTCATGTGCTTTATCGCCGAGGGCAAGGTTGGGGCATGTGATCGCTATGCCAACCAGAACGGGCGGATCATCCGCTGTGATCCGCTGACCGTCTTGGATCGGCGGATCGAGCAGGGCGGCGAAATCCGCCCGTTTCTCAAATCCGACTGGGACGGCGATTTGGTTGCCGGTGATGATCTGTTCGTGACCGCAATCGGGTCCGGCACCACCTATCCCGATTACAAACCGGCGCCGTTTATCGTCAGCCGCGAAATTGACGGGGTGGATTTTGTCACCGTCGTGACCGAGGCGATTTTTTCCTATTGTGGGGTCAAGGTAAAGATCGACACCGACCGACATATCGGGCGCGAAGGTGCGGTGGTGCGGTCCAAGGGCGAGCCTGTCGGCCTCATGATCACGTCTGAATATGGCAGCCAGATGATGAGCCTGGGCGGCGTCGACCACCTGACCGGAGCCAGCAAACCCGAAGGCCGCGTAACCTGCGATACGCTGAAGCGGCTGTGCAATCGCGAGGCCGTGGAACTGGTCGTGGATGGCGGCGCAGCGGTCATTGTTCAGGCTGGACAGGCCCCGGTTGTCGATGGTCACCGGGAAGAACGGATGCGGGTCGGTTGCGGGTCGGCTACCATCGGGATGTTTGCGGTGCAGTGGCAGGGGCTGGTGGACGAGGTGGTTGTCGTTGATGATCACATCACCGGCGTGGTCAGCGAACATCAGGCGGGCAAGGTTCTGGGCTGGCCCGACACCGGCATACGCATCAAGGGACGGCGCTCGACACCGGGGCGGTATTTTCAGGTCGCTGAACCGGGGCTTGGCTGGGGCGGGACAGATGTGCAGGATCCGCTGACCATTCTGGGCGACTGGAACCCCAAGAAGGGCGCGCGGCCCGGTCTGACCCTGTTGATGGTTTCGACCACGGGTGAGCAATACGGATATTACGTGCTGGATGACGATCTTGTCCCGCAACCCGCAGCGTTGCCCAAGGCGCTGAGCCCGTCGGTTGATCTGATCGCCGAGAACTGCGAACCGGCGCTATGCACCGTGATGTTCATGGGCGGCGCGGGCGGGTCCTTGCGCTCGGGTGTCACGAAGAACCCGGTGCAGCTGACCCGTTCCGTTCAGGCGCTCAAGACGCAGGTGACGGTGGGCGGCGCCCCGGCCTATGTCTGGCCGGGAGGTGGCATCACCCTGATGGCGGATGTAACGCAGATGCCGGACAATGCATTTGGCTATGTGCCGACACCTGCAATCGTCGCGCCGTTGGAATTCACGGTGAGCCGCGCCGATTATCAGGTGCTGGGTGGGCATGACGGGTCGGTTCGCACCGTTGATGACGTGCTGGAACATGGCGGCGAATATGGCTCTGGTGCGCGCGCCGTGGCCATGGATCACGGCTGAGATGCAGGTGCCGCAGATAACTGTCCTGCATGATGGGCATAGACTGCACTTCCATCACGGGCCCATTGATCTGATCGTCGAGGCGACGGGGACTGGGCGCGAGGCAGGGCTAAGCCGTGCGGCGGGTCGGTTTCACACTGTTCTGTCAGAACTAGTGTCAGAACTGGAGGCCCTGCGCCATCCCATCAACGAAGTTCACCCGGTAACGGGCAGGATTGCGTTGGCCATGCAACACGCAGCGGCACGACATCTGCCGGGCTTTGTCACCCCAATGGCGGCCGTCGCGGGTGCGGTCGCGGATGAAATTTTGCGCCAGATCTGCGCCGAGGGCGACGTTTGTCGCGCCTATGTCAATAATGGCGGTGACATCGGCTTTCACCTATCGCCGGGAGAGAGCTTTACCGCTGTGATCGCAGCAGGGTCTGACACGCAGATCACGCTTTACTCCAACAGCCCGGTACGTGGCATCGCGACCTCGGGATGGCGAGGGCGCAGCCATTCGCTGGGGATTGCCGACAGCGTGACGGTGCTGGCTGAGACTGCCGCGCAAGCAGATGTGGCGGCTACTCTGATCGCCAACGCAGTGGACCTGCCGGGGCATCCCGCAGTTCAACGCGTGCCGGCCAACGATATGGCACCGGACAGCGATCTGGGTATGCGGCTTGTGACCGTGGATGTCGGTGCGCTATCGCCTCACGACATTGCAACGGCGCTGGACGCTGGCGAGCGCTATGCGGCACGCTGCCTATCGCGCGGGCACATCATTGCGGCCTATCTGCAACTTGGCGAGACCTACCGCGTGGTTGGCGCGCCCGAACTGCTGACACAGCCTGAAAAGGATCGACTTCATGCCTGATTTCACCCTGCGAAAGACGATGATCTTTATCGAGGATATTCACCATGATGGCGGGCCTGCGCCCGCACTGCCCAGACGTCGCGCCGCAATTGTGGCGCTGGTACGCAATCCTTTTGCCGGGGGCTACGCCGCTGATCTGCAATCTGCGATGGACGATCTGAAACCACTCGGATTGCAGATGACAGATCGATTGATTGAGGCGATGGGCGGGCCTGACGGTATCGACGGGTATGGCAAGGCTGCCCTTGTTGGTGAGGGCGGGGAACTGGAGCATACGGCGCTGTGGCATGTGCCCGGTGGCTATGCGATGCGAGAACGGTTGGGTGAGGCCAAGGCGATTGTTCCATCCTCGATGAAAATGGGCGGCGTTGGGACCCGGATCGACATTCCGCTCGGCCACATCAATGCTGCCTATGTGCGCAGTCATTTTGACGGGATGGAAGTTGGCGTACCCGATGGACCACGCGCGACAGAATTGCTGTTTGCGCTGGCGATGGCGCGAGGGCCGCGCATTCATCACCGGATGGGCGGGCTTCAGGCCGAGGACGTCAAAGGCGAGGACGGCCTGCGCTGATCACCCCTTGAGGTCGGCCCGCATCAGCCCTAACGATACGTCGTCGGGGTTGGCGGCAATCGCACGATCCACCGTTTCCAGTGCCGCGTCGCGGTCGCCAAGCGCGGCATGGATTCGAACCATCATCGTCCAGGCCTGCACCAATTGCGGGTCCATTTCGACGGCCTCGCCGAACGCACCCAGTGCTGCGGGCATGTTGCGTGTGGTCAGGCCGATGCCTGCCAAAACCATCTGGATCTCGGGGAAATCGGCATTGGCATATAGCGCTCGCTGCCATTCTGTCATCGCGCTGTTCAGAGCCTTGGTATAGCTGTCAGGCATATGCGCCACGCGCAGGGCGAGGAATTCACGTGCTGCGGCAATGCGAACCGATTTCACCGGATCGCTCAGCAGATCAACGATGCGGCTCAGGATATCTGTCTGCCCGGCTGCGCGTTGCACAGGGATCGCGGCGGCGCGCACAAGGGGGTCGGGATCGGACAGCACCGGAACCATGCGGGCGGCGATCTCTGGCGTGCTGGCCTGTGCCAACAGGTCGAGCGCGCTGGCACGTACGATGCCGGGCAGATCGCCATGTTCTACGATACCGATCAGCCCTTCGATTTGACCCGCAGGATTCTGGCGAGCCGGGGCGATCACCTGCGAGAAATGCGGGCCGCGATGGCTGCTGTCAGGATACCATTCGGCGACAGCCTCTGCTGCCCACTGCGCGGAGTTTTCGGCGTGGCAATCGGTGCACGCGTTGGGCGCACCCGTTTCTGCCGTAAGGTCAGGGCGCGGCACGCGGAATGAATGATCGCGCCGCCCGTCGATGCCCATATAGACCCGTTCGATCATATGGCAGCTTTTGCATTGTGCGCCTTCGCTGCCTGTTTCATGGAAATGGTGGCTGGGGTCGTCATAAAGTGCTGTGCGCAGTGAGGGGAAACGCTCATTGCCAGCGGGCGAATGGCATTGGGTACATACGGCGTTGCCCTCGGCCACGCGCTCGCCGGTATGGGCGTTGTGGCAATCGGTACAGGCGACGCCATTTGCGTACATCTTGGATTGCAAGAACGAGCCATAGACATAGACTTCGTCAAGAATCTGACCATCCGGATGGTACTGCGCGGGCCGCAGAGTCGACAATCGATAGGCATCGTGAAACGGGGTGCCGGGCAGGGGATTGCCCTGACCAAAGGGTTCACGCCGGGAATGACAGCCTGCGCATTGCTGAATCTGTGCTTCGGCTCCGGCATTGAAATCCATCGTCAGTCCGAATTCGGACAGGTGGTTCCACTGTGCGGGGTCATAAGCGTCATTCGCCAGTGCCCAATCCCGATGCGCCGCGCCCGGGCCGTGGCAGGCCTCGCAACCGACACCGATCTCGGACTGGGTGCTGGCATAGCTGTCGGCGCTGGCATCATAGTTCTTTTTGAAATCGGTCGCATGGCATTCCGCGCAGCGGCCGTTCCAGTTCTTGTAGGGACCGGACCAGTGCATCCCGTTGCCCGGCGGCAAGTCCTGATCCGGGTAGAGGTGGTACCAGCGCTTACCCTCGGCATCCCAGACCAGATCAAAGGATTGCTGACGACCGGGTTCGGTTTCGAGTAGATATTGCTGCAGCGGCGCGATCCCGATGACACCGGTGACGGGGAGGGTCGCAAGTTCACCATCCGGCCCTGCGGTCTCGATGGCCGGGCCGGTTGATGGGTTCAGGAAACGCGCTTCCAATCCTCCGGGAGCAATCGTTTGGCCGCTGAAATCGCCAAGAACGTGATCGCCATCGGGCGCGGTCCAAGCCAGTTGGTGGTGTGAACCAGTCCACGCCTCAGTCTCGTCAGCGTGGCAGTCGGCGCAGGCATCGCTGCCGATATAGGCAGGATGATCCGTGGCTTGTTGCGCCGACACCGCGTCCGGGATGGTCGCAATCATTAGAGCTGTGAACGTCCAGGTGAGAAGGTCGCGCATTGCTGTCCCTGCTTGTTTTGGCCGTTATCCGCGGTCTTGTCGTTGGGTACAAGCCGCTTCCGGGTGTCCGACGCAAGTAACGTAGGTGCTCAGGATCTGCTGAACGCGAGGAGCTTGTCGTGATTTGTCACGCGCACCCTGCCATATCCCAACTCGATCAAACCATTGTTCTCAAGCCGTTTGAGCAATCGGCGAATGGTTGGCAGTGACATCGCGTTCTGCATACCGATCTGTTCTTGCGAGACCTCAATCCAGTTGCCGGATTTTGGCAAACCGTCATTGGAAAAGAGCAGCCAGGCCGCAAGGCGGCGGGTATTGTCGGGTATCGCGAGGTTGGCCATGATGCGCATCGACGTCGCCATGTTCCGATGTGACAGTGCATAGAACATGCTGATCAATTCCGGCTCGACCCTGACCAGTTCATGCAGACGTGATTGTGGCAAGAACCAGCTGGACACGTCTGTCGCTGCCGACAATGAAACGAGCCGTGTCGCTTTGGAAAACAGTGCGAGATCGCCGACCCAAAAGCCAGGTCTGCCAACATAGCAGTCATAGATCGTGCCTGCGTCGCTTGGAATCGACACGGTGACCCTGCCGTCGATGATTCCATAGATACCGTCTGAGGTATCTCCGAGGCGATAGAGGGTGTCAAAGGCTGAAAACTTGCGTGGGCGACCACAGGCCAGAACCTTGCTGCGCACCGATTCCGGATAGGACGAGAGCCAGCCATGGCTCTGGAAAACGGTGTTTGCGGTCTTAAGCTCCAGTGTCATAAAAAATTTTTGTCAGAAACCGCTCAAATGATCAATTCCGAAAATTGCAATTCATGTCACAACGCATGGGGGACTTCGTAAATGATGAATTAGCGCTGGGTTGAGTTTGGTATGTCTGGCGACAAGTGTTGCGCACGCGTTCAAGTGTGCCCCGTTCACAGGCATCGTCGCGCAAGCGCGAAACACAACCCCTCAAAAACAAAGCGCCCCATAACGGGCCTCGAATAAAAAAAGCAGCTACGACCAAGGAGAATTGCTTATGAAAACAGAAACCTCACCTTCTGGGCGTTGGTTACGTCCGCTAAAACAAGCTGCTGCGGTTGCGTGCGCCGTAACGTTGGCCGCGCCCGCCTGGGCGCAGGAAGATAAACCGAACATTCTGGTGATCTGGGGCGACGATATCGGTCAGTCCAACATCTCGGCCTATACGATGGGGCTGATGGGCTATCAGACGCCGAATATCGACCGTGTCGCCAATGAAGGCATGATCTTTACTGACTATTATGCAGAGCAGTCCTGTACCGCAGGTCGGTCGAGCTTTATCACCGGGCAATCGGTGTTCCGTACCGGTCTGTCCAAGGTTGGCATGCCCGGCGCGAATGAAGGGATGCAGATCGAGGACCCGACCATCGCTGGCCTTCTCAAGGCGCAAGGCTATGCCACTGGTCAGTTCGGCAAGAACCACCTCGGCGATCGCGACGAGATGCTGCCGACAAACAACGGTTTTGACGAGTTTTTCGGCAACCTGTATCACCTGAACGCCGAAGAAGAGCCCGAGCTTGAGGACTATCCGAAGAATCCGGAATTCCGCGAAATGTTCGGCCCGCGCGGCGTTGTGCATTCCTTCGCAGATGGTGAAATTCAGGATACCGGACCGCTGACTAAAAAGCGTATGGAAACCGTTGACGAGGAAACCCTCGGCGGCGCCATCGACTTTATCAAGCGCCAGGAAGAAGCCGGTGTGCCTTGGTTCGTCTGGTGGAACGGCACGCGTATGCACTTCCGCACGCACGTCAAAGAAGAGATGCGCGAACTGGCAGACGAGATCGTTGGCAGCCATGTGGATGAATACCGCGCCGGCATGATCGAGCACGACATGCAGGTGGGTCAGCTTCTCGACCTGCTGGACGAACTCGACATCGCGGACGAGACATTCGTGATGTATTCGACCGACAACGGTCCGCATATGAACAGCTGGCCTGACGCGGCGATGACGCCGTTCCGTGGCGAAAAGAACACCAACTGGGAAGGCGGCTTTCGCGTTCCAGCGATGGTGCGTTGGCCCGGCAACATCGAAGCCGGTCAGGTGTCCAACGAAGTCATGCACCACATGGACTGGCTGCCTACTTTCCTTGCGATGGCGGGCGTTCCTGACATCAAGGAGCAGCTTCTGGAAGGCGTCACCGTGGCCGAAGTTGGCGGCGGTCGTGACTACAAAGTGCACCTGGATGGCTACAACACGTTGCCCTATCTGCTTGGCGAAGAAGACGAAACTCCACGCAAGGAGATCTTCTACTTCTCTGATGACGGTGATCTGACGGCGCTGCGCTATGGTCCTTGGAAAGCGATCTTCCTTGAGCATCGTTTCCCGCAGACCCTGCGCGCCTGGGCTGAGCCTTGGACCGAGCTTCGTATTCCGTTGCTGTTCAACCTGCGTCAGGACCCCTACGAGCGGGCAACGATCACGTCGAACACCTACTACGATTGGTATCTCGATCACGTGTTCCTGCTGCTGCCAGCGGCCGACTATGTGGGCAAGTTCCTCGCCACGTTCGAAGAGTATCCGCCACGGCAAGCACCGGGCAGCTTTACGATCGGCGATGCAAAGGACAAGATCCTGGGGTCGCTCGGCTCCAAGTAAGGGCTTGAAATCAAATTGCGGGCCGTCCCTTTCGGGCGGCCCGTTCTCGTTTCTGGATCAGCGCGTTCCGCGATGATGCAGCACCCGGCCGATGGTATTCATCAACAATTGCGCGGCCAGAATCGCGGTGCTGCCTGTGCGGTCGTAGTCGGGGGCGACCTCGACCAGATCAATGCCGACAATATCGCCGCGCTGCGCCAACCCGTCGATCAGCTCCAGCACTTCGTAATAGAGAAACCCGCCATGGCTGGGCGTGCCGGTACCCGGTGCGATCGAGGGATCGAACGCATCAATGTCGATGCTCAGGTAATAGCGCGCGCCTTCAGGGATGCGATCCAGCATCGCCGCCGTGCCCATGCGCCTTACGTGGCGCACAGACTGGATATCGGACCCCATGCTGCGGGCGTCGACATATCCGTCCCGCGCAGTCGACGAGACATTGCGAATGCCGATCTGGCTGAGGCCCGTGACATAGGGCTTTTCTGCGGCCCGGCGCATCGGGTTGCCATGGCCGAACCGCACGCCGTGTCGTTCATCCACAAAATCCAGATGGGCGTCGATCTGCACCACATGAATCGGAGCCTGATCGTCAAAGGCGTTGATGCAGGGAATGTTGACCGAGTGATCGCCGCCCAGAACCACGGGCAGGGCACCGGCGGCAAGCATCTTGCGCACGCCGTATTCGATGTTTGCATGGCTTTGCAGCGTATCGGTATGGATTATGTCGGCATCACCAATATCGACGATGCTGACCTCGGCGGGATCGAGATAGGTAATGTCGTCTTCGAAATCATAGGCCCCGGCGTGGCCAAACGAGAACAGTGTCGAGGCCTCGCGGATCGCGCGCGGCCCCATGCGGGCGCCGGAACGCCATTGCGCCCCAAAATCAAAGGGCGCCCCCATGATCGCGGCGTCGGCTGTGATCGCATCCCAATCCTGAATGTAGGGATATTTCCCAAAGGTGCATATCCCAACAAATGGCAGGTTCAACCGCCCGCCTTCGTAACCATGTTCTGACATGCAGCCCTCCTGATCTGGTTGCAATATCAGTGGCACGAATGCCGCCGCGCCACAACGCGGCGGCGGTCCGGTCAGATCAGTATAGGGCCACGGGGTTGATGATCATCTGAACAGTGCCGCGAATACGTGCCTGCCCGAGAACAAACATGAACTCGTTCACGCCTTCGCGCAGCAGCGGACCGGTGTTCATGGTCTCCAGCAGATAGACACCGTTTTCCTTGAGCAGAACAACGTGCCCGTAGAATGCGCCATCGCCCTCGGCTGGGGGAATGGGTTCAACACCCCAAGTGTCGGCCCCGACGGCCATCGGATCCAATGATGCGAGATAGCGCGCGCCTTCGACGTTCAGGCCGGGTTCGCCCGAGACCCAAGCGGTTGGATCGCTTTCCAGTTTGCCGTCTGTCCAGCCGGTGTGGAACAGGATCACGTCACCTTTGCCAAGCGTCACGCCCTGGGCTTCGGCGGCAGCCTTGATATCAGCCTCGCCGAAATTGGCACCAGCTTCCATCGTGTCGACCCCGAAATGCTTGGCCATGTCGAGGATCACGCCACGACCGACGAGAGGCGGAATGTCGTGTACGCCCAGCCGGGTCAGGCCGGTGATCGCCGAAATTTCCTTTTCGTCGTTGCAGTTATAGTAATACCCCTTTTCGCCCAGATGCCCCAGCCCGTCGATCTGGCTGCCTATGCCGACCCAGGTTTGCAGTACATCGTCGTTGTAGTTGCCGGGATAGCCGAACTGGTCGAGCTTTTGGCCGCCCTGCTGGTTGGGTTGCACCACCTGAAGGCTGAGAGACCGGGGAGAGAACGCGGGGGTGCTGGAATCGATGACAATGCCAAGAGGCAAGGATTTGCCCTGCTTGATCAGCGCCGCCGCCAAGAGCGTGTTCTCTGGCGTGACGAGGTTGGCCGATCCCAACTGATCGTCTTCGCCCCATTTCGAGGTATGACAATCCTGCGCAACAGCAGCGGTCGCAGAGAAGCAGATGGCGCAGGCGAGGCCCGCAATAAGGTGACTTTGCAATGTGAATCCTCCCAGATTTCCTGCGGAGCGAGAAAATCGCAGGCACAGGCAACCTGAGGGTAGCACGACATTGCGATCTGCAAAGACCGATTATTTGCCCTGTGAATTAGGCGGGTTTGCACGCGTCCGGGTGGGCGGCCGCAAAGGCCGGATGGGTGGCGCAGGCCTGCTCGACTGCCGTGGTGCGTGCCAAGTCGCCGATTTCGACACCCCAGCGGCGGGCATTGTAGACCTGTGGCATGAGGCAGATATCGGCGAGACCGGGGGCTGTGCCGCAGCAATATGGTGACTGTGTGAACGTGCCCAACAGGGTTTCAAAAGCCTGCATGCCGGGCCGGATAAAGCGTTGCATCCAACGCTCTACACCATCCTCGCGCCCGGAAATCTCTTTGGCGTATGCGGCCACCGAAGAGTTGCAGACCGGATGGATGTCAACCGCAATGGCATGGGCCAGCGCGCGGACCTTTACGCGAAGGGCCGGGTCTTTGGGGAGCAGGCCCAACCCGCGAGTCTCGTCAAGATATTCGATGATCGCCAAGGATTGCGTCAATCGCAGCCCATCGATTTCCAGTGCCGGTACAAAGCCTTGCGGGTTGCGGGCGAGATGCTCGGGCGATCGCTGTTCGCCCTTGACCAGATCGATTGGGACCGACACATAGTCAATCCCTGCGAGGTTTAATGCAATCCGCACCCGATAGCTGGCTGAGGACCGCCAGTAGTCATAGAGGACTGTTTCAGTCATCCGAATAGCTTTGAGCTGTCGTGATCAGGTCAGTCAGAACATCCAGATCACCAATCCGGTTTGCCATCAGCAGGATCAGACGTGCGTTCAGGGCGTGGCTTTGCTCGGCGCTCAGCCCATCATGGGCATGGATCAGCGTGTTGTAGAAATCGTCCTGATCCGGGCTCAACCTGTCGGGAGCGATACTCATGCTGCGTCCTCCTGAAGCTCGGCGCCCAATGCGCGCGCCCGTGCAGCCAATACGGCCTGTTCGGTGGGATTATCAAAGACAGCGCAGACATGGCCATCGGGACGGAACAGATAGGCTTTGGCCGACCCATAGCGACGGATCGCATGCCCGCCGGCTGCTGTGAAACAGGGGTATTCTGCCCGTTGATTGATGCCGATCCGGCGCACGGTTGGCAGGTCGGGCAATTGAACGTCACCAAAGCCGACAAGCGTAAAGTGACCCTGCACTTCGTTCAGAAGCCAACTGTCGCCGGTTTCGCCAGTCAGGGGGGCGTCCAGAATTGCGCGGCCCGGTGCGACCTGCGCAGTCCCGGGCGTTTGCAGGTCCATGCCTTCAAGCGAGCAGGGCACCGAAAGCCGCCCGGAATTCAGCAGTTTCTGTGCAAAAGGCTGGTCTTGGGCAAGCCGCAGGGCCTCGGCCCGGAACAACGCTTCGACGGGTGTTTTGGGCGTCATGAAATTGGTGGACCGCGAAGAATTCTTGATGTTCTCGGCCGATCCGTGCCCGCGCTCTTGTTGATAGGTTTCGATCAGCGCCGGCGCAGCATTGCTGTTGAGAACGGCCGCGAGTTTCCATGCCAGATTGTCGACATCCTGAATGCCACCATTGCCACCACGCGCGCCAAAGGGGCTGACCACATGGGCGCTGTCTCCGACAAAGATCACCCGGCCATGTACGAACTGGTCAAGTTTGATACAGCGAAATTTGTAGACGCTGACCCAATCGAGTTTGAACGGTTTATCCCCCACGATGGCCTTGATCCGAGGAATGACCTTGTCATCTGCCGCTTCGACCTTGCCATCGGCATCCACGTCCAGTTGCAGGTCGATGCGGTAGATGTTGTCAGGCTGCATGTGCAGCAGGGCGGACTTTCCCGGATGAAAGGGCGGATCAAACCAGAACCAACGTTCGGGTACATCGTCGTCGCCAAAAGGGCTTTGTTCCATCTCGATATCGGCGATCAGGAACTGCTCTTCAAAGGTTTGACCCGTGAAGTCCAGCCCCATCCGTTCACGCGTTGCCGAGCCAGCGCCGTCACAAGCAATGAAATAGCTGGCTTCAATCTCGTAGGGGCCTTCGGGGGTTTCAACCGTCAGCGTGACATAGTCGCCGTGATCCTTGTGACCTGTGACCTTGTTCTTGAAACGCAGGTCAATCATTTCGGGGAATTCGAGGGCGCGTTCCACCAAATACTGTTCGACGTAATATTGCTGAAGATTGATGAAGGCCGGATACTTGTGCCCGTCCTCTGGCAGGAGGTCAAAATTGTAGACCTCCTTGTCGCCATAGAACTGCCGCCCGATCTTCCATGTGACGCCTTTCTCCAGCATCCGTTGACCGATCCCCAACCGATCAAAGATCTCCAGCGTCCGTTTGGACCAGCAGATTGCCCGGCTGCCGACTGACACCACGTTGTTGTCATCCAGCACCACGGATTCGATGCCGCGCTGTGCCAGATCGACCGCCATCGCCAGCCCGATCGGGCCGGCGCCGACAATCGCCACCGCATGGCGCGGTTCAGATTCTGTCAGCCCCGGGGGGCTGACATATGGGAAAGGGGTATAGTCATAAGCCATCGGATTCCTCCATTCCAACAGATGTACGGCGCGTTCAGCTCTGAAGCGCTTCCCACATCTCGATGTCACGCTGCGCGGTCCAAATCCGGGGCGTATCGATGCCTCGGGCTTCGTCATACGCACGGGCGACGTTGAAGGGCAGGCAGTGTTCGTAGATCGCGTAGTCGGCAAATTTGGGATCGCATTCGGCACGCACGGCATCCCATGCTTCCTTGAGGCTGCCACCGCGTGCGGCAACACGGGCCGCGGGGCGATAGGTGCTTTCCACAAAATCACGGGTGTTTTCGATCGCGGCATTGACCATGTCCGGCCCGACCAGCGCGTCGCCGCGCCCCGGTGCGATGGCATCCACATCGAACCATTTGATCGCGTCGAGCGTATCGCTCCAGTCAGAAAAGTGACCGTCGCCGCAATAACATGCGCTGTGGTATTCGACGATGTCGCCGGTGAACATGACGTTCTGATCGGGAACATGGATGACGATGTCGCCGGCGGTATGCGCGCGGCCCACATGCATGAGGTCAACACGACGATTGCCGAGGTAGACGGTCATGCTGTCGCTGAATGTGGTGGTTGGCCAAGTCAGACCTGGAATGCTCTCGTGACCTTCGAACAAGCGTGGGAAGCGTTGGAATTCGCTGTCCCAGTCTTCTTGCCCACGTTCGACAACCATGGCGCGGGCGGTGTCAGACATGAGGATCTGGCTGGCACCAAAGGCCGACGCGCCCAGCACTCGGACGGCGTGATAATGGGTCAGAGCCACATGGCTGATCGGTTTGTCGGTGATCTCGCGCACCTTTTCGATGACCTTGTTGGCGAGACGTGGCGTGGCCTGCGCCTCGACGATCATGACGCTGTCATCGCCGATGATGACACCGCTGTTGGGGTCGCCTTCGGCGGTAAACGCCCAGAGCCCGTCGCCAATTTCATCAAAGGTGATCTTCTTTTCAGTCATGTCACCTTGCGATGCGAATGCCTTGGCCATGTGTCGTATCCTTCCAGAGTCTGTGCCGGTTGCAAGAATGGGTGCCTCCGGCGGGAGTATTTTTAGCAAAGATGAAATGTCAGCGTGCGTAAGGGTCGGCCAACGCGGGCAGGATCTTGCCGCTGCATGTGCCGAAGCCAATGCGATAGCCTTCGCCCTGCGCGTGGCCCGCCAAAGTGAGCATGTCGCCATCAAGCAGGAAGCTGCGTTCATCTCCGGTGTCGAGTGTGAGAGGTTCCTTGCCGCCCCAGCTGAGTTCCAGAAGGCTGCCGCGTTCGGATTTGGTGGGACCCGAAATGGTGCCGGAACCGAGCAGATCACCCACATTCATCGGACAGCCTGACGTGCTGTGATGCGCCAGTTGTTGCGCCGACGAATAGTACATCTGATCAAAGTTGGTCTGCGCGATGTTTGTCGCGTCCTTGCCTTCGGGAGCCAGAGAAACCGTCAGGTCGATGTCATAGAGCATCGGGCCACAGTCCTTGAGGTGATCAAGCAGTTCGAATTCACGTTCGGGCGTATTGGTGCGGAACGGTTCGAGCGCCGGTTTGGTCACGATCCAAGGGCTGATCGATGTTGCGGTGGCTTTGGCCTGAAATGGCCCCAGCGGTTGGTATTCCCATGCCTGAATGTCGCGGGCAGACCAGTCATTCAACAGCACGTAACCAAAGATTGCGTCATCGGCTTCTTTGACGGTGATCGGCCCTTCACTTGCAACGCCGACGATGGCCCCCATTTCGAGTTCCAGATCAAAGCGGCGGCAGGGCAGGAAAGCGGGCAGATCGTGATCCGGCGATTTCAACTGTCCCCACGGACGGCGGATGTCGGTGCCGGAGACCACCACCGAAGAGGCGCGACCGTTGTACCCGATCGGGATGTGCAACCAATTCGGCGGGAGCGCGTTTTCTGGCCCGCGGAACATCGTGCCGACGTTGAACGCATGGTTTCGACCGGCATAGAAGTCGGTGTATTCGCTGACCATGAATGGCATGTGCATCTCGGCCTGATCCATCGGCATCAGCAATGCCTCGGTCTTTGCCTGTTCGGTTGATCCTTCGGAGAGGAGGGCGGTCAGCCGTTCGCGCAGGGCGGCCCAGACGGCGGGGCCTTCTTCCATCAGATCATTCCAGAAGGGCACGTCAAACAGGGCCACGTCGCCAAGGTCGATCAGGCCGGATTGCTCTGCGGCCTGCATGTCGAGGATCATGTTACCAATGGCCACACCACAGCGCGGGTCTGTATCTGCCGTCGAGAAGACGCCGTAGGGCAGGTTGTTCAGCGGGAATGGGTGGTCGGCGGAATTGGCCGAGGTTACCCAGGATTTCAATAGCGTCATGTCTTGTCCTGTATCTGGTGGGTGCGCGCGGATGCGCGCGCCGTGATCAAGAGGTGCATCTTGTAAGGTGCAAGGTCAACAGAGGGGCGATCCAACCACGGCGGCCACCCCGATAACCCGCTTGTTATTTCTTGCCCGGAGTCCCGTCGAATTTCTTTTCGATGTCGTCCCAGCAATCGATGTAATCGTCCTGCAGAGGTGCTTCGTTCGCGGCAAAGGCGGTGAGGTGCTGCGGAAAGCGGGTCTCGAACATGAACGACATGGTGTTGTCGAGCTTTTCAGGTTTGAGGTCCGCGTTGCTGGCGCCTTCAAAGGCGTTCTTGTCCGGGCCATGGGGCAGCATCATGTTGTGCAGGCTCATGCCACCGGGGGCAAAGCCCTGCGGCTTGGCGTCATACTGACCATAGATGTTGCCCATCAGCTCCGACATGATGTTCTTGTGATACCAGGGCGGGCGGAAGGTGTCTTCCATCGTCATCCAGCGCTCGCGAAACAGCACAAAGTCGATGTTTGCGGTGCCGGGGACTCCACTGGGGGCGGTCAGAACGGTAAAGATCGACGGGTCGGGATGGTCGAACAGGATCGCACCGATAGGGCAGTAGTTGCGTAGATCGTATTTGACTGGCGCATAGTTCCCGTGCCAGGCCACCACGTCGAGCGGGCTGTGCCCGATCTTGGTCTCGTGAAACTGGCCGCACCATTTGATGGTCACGGTGCTGGGTGCATCGCGGTCTTCGTAGGCGGCGACAGGGGTCTTGAAGTCGCGGCGGTTTGCCATGCAGTTCGCACCGATCGGACCACGGCCAGGGAGTTCGTATTTCTGACCGTAGTTCTCGCAGACAAAACCACGCGCGGGACCTTCGAGCACTTCGACACGGTAGAGCAGGCCACGGGGAATGATCGCGATTTCCTTGGGTTCAAGATCGATGATGCCCAGTTCTGTGCAAAACCGCAGCCGACCTTCTTGCGGCACAACCAGCAACTCGCTGTCGGCGGAATAGAAATAGGCGTCCTGCATTGAGGCGGTGACGAGATAGATGTGGCTTGCCATACCGACCTGCCTATTCACATCCCCCGCGGTGGTCATGGTGCGCATTCCAGAGAGCCAGGTCAGCTCTTCGTCGGAATGCGGCACCGGATCCCAGCGGTATTGACCAAGAGAGATCACATCGGGATCAATATCCGGGGCGGACCGCCAATAAGGCAGATCAATCTTTTCATAGCGTGCCGAATGTTTGACCGATGGCCGAATACGATAGCACCAGGTTCGTTCATTCTGATGGCTGGGGGCGGTAAACGCCGTGCCGCTTAGCTGTTCGCCATAAAGGCCGTAGTTGCATTTTTGCGGGCTGTTCTTGCCTTCGGGCAAGGCGCCGGGCAGCGCTTCGGTTTCGAAATCATTGCCAAAGCCGGGCATGTAACCGGGGGTTGTTGCTGTCGGGCTGGCTGCCTGGATCATCGTTTGCGTATCAGTTGGACGATTCATCGCGGTTCCTCCGTTTGTCGAAGGCAGAGGTAGTAGTTGATTATGTAACTAACAACGCAAAATTTCGCAACAACCGGGAAATTTCCGGCGTGGTTCGGTGTTCAGATATCGGCAGTGACGCCGGGCAGGTTCAGCGTCTTCATCATGTCGCGCAATTCCTGGCGGGCGGCGACATTCGAGATATTCAGTTGCTTGACCCCAATGTCCTTGAGATCGAGAAGGGTCAGACCGCGCGGGAACAGCTCTCGAAAAACCACGCGTTCACTGAAGCCGGGCGCGATGCGAAAGCCGATGCGCTCGGACAAGAGACGCAAGGCGCGCTCCATTTTTTCCTTGTTGACCATGCGCTGTGTGCCCACGCGGTTGCGCATGACGATCCAGTCGATCGGCTGCAGCCCGGCCTGAGCGCGCAGTTGACGGGACTTCCACACCATCTCTGAATAGACCGAAGGGCCGAGAATCTTTTCGCCATCCGCATTGATCCGCGCCAGCAGATCAAAATCGACAAAGCTGTCGTTGAGTGGGGTAATCAGCGTGTCCGCGAGCGAATGCGCGACCTGGCTGAGACGAGTATGCGAGCCGGGACAGTCGATCAGGATGAAATCACTTTCAGCCTCAAGCTCTGCAACGGCGACCGACAGACGATGGTCATAGATGTTCTCGCCGGGATCAAGCGTATCGGCGTCGATCTGGGGCAGATCATGACAGGCCGGGCCAAGCAGTTCGAGACGGGATTTGGCCATGAAATCACGCCGGTTCTCCACGTAACGTCCCATCGAGCGTTGCCTGAGGTCGAGATCCAATGCACTGACCCTGTGACCCATCCTCGCCAATGCGGTGGCGACGTGCATCGAAACCGTCGACTTGCCGGCCCCGCCTTTTTCGTTTCCGACGACGATGATGTGCGCCATGCCCGATCCTTCCGGTGCCGCTTGCTGCGGCTTAGAATTTGCTTGGCACTCTATATGTTGTGGACCTCCCGATGGAAAGCGCCCGAAACGAGATTTCCGCCTCTGGTTGGGCAGTTTCCGGTCTGTGCAAAGGTGGCGGGTCTCAGGCGAGCCCTGCAGCCGTAAGCGCGTTGGCAAGCGGAGCCAGTTGTACCTCGTATCGCCGCCAGTTCTCGTCACTGCCGCTATAAATCTTGCGTCGCACCTGAGAGGAACTGGCTGTCAGAACCGGACTATTTGCAGTCTGGGGGGCGAGGCATGCATCTGTCCATTCCAGACCGCAAGCGGCGACCAGCATGCGCAGCGTTTCATCCGTATCCGCGACTAGTGCGGCATAGTCGAGAGGGACAATCTGGCCCTCAAAGCGACTGGACCAGAACCGCATCATGTCCCGGTGCAGCATCATATAGGCGGCGATGTCAGCCATGTCATAGGCAAATCCATTGCCCTTTGACGAAAAAAGGTGGCGAAACAAGGACCATGCCACCGGCATCGGTGCACGCCGTAGCGAGACAACCCGCGCCTCTGGCAATGCAGCGCAGATGAGACCCGTCCAGCGGAAATTCAAAGGCATCTTGTCGATCAGGATCTGAGAGCCGTCAGAATAACGTTGAATGCCCTCAATCAATCGGACGCGCAACGCTTGTAGCTCCTGTAGGGTCGGAGCTGTGCGGTTTTCGGTTTGTAGCCTTCGCAACAAGGGCGAAATGGCATTGGACACAACCGATAGCTCGCCAGCTGTCTGCGTGCCGGGGGTCTGTCCAAGAATACGCTCAACCAACGTGGTCCCCGAGCGTGGCAGGCCGACTACAAAGACTGGACGTGGATTGCATTCTGAGGCGATCTGTAGGGGCGCAGGTGGGTCGGCAAACAGGGATTTGTACCAGGCGAACCGATGCGCCTCGCGCGTGATATCGAAATCAGAGCTTGCCTTGCGCAGCTGATTGCCACGCAACAGATGTGCAAAGGCGGCGTCGCGCTCGTCCGTATCATCCAAGGCCTTGAACAGCGCAAAATGCAGCGGCGCCTGCTCCGGACCGATCTCGCGATGGTCGGCTAATTGATCCTGCATCTGACGGATATGGGCATCGCCCGCACGGTAGGTCGTACAGCCTGCCAGATTGTGATGCAGCGACGCCGTGCCTGGGCTGAGGGCGATGGCTTTGCGAAAGAAGTTCGCAGCTTTGTCCAAGTCACCGTTCGCACGCACCAGGATCCCTAGGTGATTGAGTGGTCCGGCGTTGTGTTCGCTGTGTTTCAGAGCCTCGCGATGGCAGGACTGTGCCGCTTGCATCTGACCAAGGTCGCGCAATATGCAGCCCTTCGCATCCAGCGCCAGTGCGTTGGCGGGGTTATGTCTGAGCACCTGATTGACTGCGTCGAGCGCGTCGTGATTGCGACCCATATCCGAGAGGCAGCGGCACAGCGACAGCCCAAATCCGACATGTCCGGGGCGGAGTGCAACCGCGTTTGCCCAATGTTCGGCCGCTTCATCAAACTGGCGGTCAGCCTGACAGGACTGGGCCCTGTCCGCCAGAGCCGAAGCGGCAGAGGGGCCGATTGCATCCAGTGCCTTGCGTGCCCGTGGGTTGCCCGGAAATCGTGCGAGAACCGCGCCATAGTCGCGCGCCGCCCCTGTAAGATCCCCGGCGCGTCTGGCGCCTTCGGCACGCGCGAGGGTCTTGCGGACATCAAAAAGGGGCTCTTCGGCGTCGGCTGTCGTCTGGGAAGGCATGTCAGGACCGGTGCTGCATCGGGTTCAACCAGACCCTTGCAGCAAAGCCTTTCCAAATCGTCACCGCGTTGGCCAAAGTTCTCTGACTTACAAACGAAAAACGCCGCGGCAGATGCCGCGGCGCTTGATCGCAGGAACTGATCGCTTTGATCAGAAACCAAGACCTTCGTATTTCTTCTTGAACTTGGACACGCGGCCGCCGGTGTCCATCAGGCGGGTGCCGCCACCGGTCCAGGCCGGGTGCACGCTGGGATCAATATCAAGCGCCAGCGAGTCGCCTTCCTTGCCCCATGTGGATTTCATCTGAACCACGGTGCCATCGGTCATTTTGACGTCGATGAGGTGGTAATCGGGATGTGTATCTTTTTTCATGATTCCGCTCCTTAGGCCTGAGCGCCGGACTTGGGCTTGTAGTGCGAGTCTTCTGCGATCCGTGCGGATTTACCACGACGCGAGCGCAGGTAATAGAGCTTGGCGCGGCGAACACGGCCACGGCGAACCACGGTGATGCTTTCGATATTGGTCGAGTGCAGCGGGAACACACGTTCCACGCCTTCGCCAAAGGAAATCTTGCGCACGGTGAATGCACCGGCAATGCCGTCGCCGCCTTTGCGGGCGATGCAGACGCCTTCGTAGTTCTGCACACGGGTGCGCGACCCTTCGGTCACTTTATAGCCGACACGAACGGTGTCTCCGGCTTTGAAATCGGGGATATCATTCCCCAGGGCGGCAATCTGTTCCGCCTCCAACTGTGCGATCAGGTCCATCGCAGGTCTCCTACTTGTGCTCGCGGTTTATCCACGAAGATTTGCGCGTCCTCAGAGCTCTTGGTCTTCATCGGGTCCACCGCAGTGCCCGCCAGAGATCAGGTCGTCATTCCTTGGTCATTTCTTTGCAGCCAGACTCGCGTGAGCCGAAGAAAACAGGCGGTAGTTCAGACAGCCAAAGAATCCGAGTCGATTTCGCCACACGGAATTCGCGCGGTATAGGAGGTTTGACTGGTTCGATCAAGGGTGTCGTTGCAGGAAACAGGCCTTGATTTCAACGGTGCTTGCCGCTCGGCGCGCGTTTCAGAATGCGCCGTACGGGCGTTTCCGATTTGATCGCGAAACCGGCACGCATGTAAAAGCGGAGTGCGGGGTTCGTCCTCAGCACCGACAGGCTGACAGGAAGACCGAGATCGTCTCCCATCTCGATGACCCGCTGAAGCACATGTGTGCCAATTCCCAAGTTGCGAAAAGCGGGGTCCAGGTAGATCTTGTCGAGCTTCAGCAATTCCTCAAGCCGCGTTGTGGCAATGCAGCCAATGGCTTGTCCCTCAATCTCGACCATCTGGTGATTGCTGACGTCAATCTCTTTTACGGTTGCCGAAGGTCGCCACGAGCCCCAGATCGCGGTCGCATATTCTTTCATCCCGACTTCTTCCAGCCACAGGATCAGCGGTGCATCCGCTCGCACTGCCTGTCTGAGCTGAATGTCCTGAGGACTTATAGGTCTGCGCTCGTCAATCATGGACACCCCACACCTCTCAGCAATCACATCTTGTTGGTGCGGATTGCCTAGGAACCGTCGTTGTTGTCCCGGGTATGTTTGGCCCACAAATCCGGACGTCGTTCCCGGGTGAGTTTTTCGGACATTTCCCGCCGCCAGCGGGCGGTTTTCCCATGGTCGCCAGCCGTGAGTACACCGGGGATTTCACGCTCTTGCCAGATCGCGGGCCGCGTATATTGCGGATGTTCAAGCAACCCGTCGGAAAAACTCTCTTCCTCGGTGGACGCATCATTGCCCAACACACCAGGAAGCAGCCGCACGGTGGCGTCGATCAAAGCCTGCGCTGCAATCTCGCCACCGGTCATGACAAAGTCGCCAAGGCTGACTTCCTGCACGCCGTATTCCTCGAGAACCCGTTCGTCGACACCTTCAAACCGGCCACACAAAAGGGTGACGCCATCTGCGGTGGCCAGTGATTGCATGAGGTCCTGGGTCATTGGGCGCCCGCGCGGGGACAAGTAGATTAGTGGCCAATTTGCGGTTGCGTGTTTCTGTGCCGCCTCGATCGCGGGGCCAACCACATCCGCACGCAGCACCATCCCCGCGCCGCCACCCGACGGGGTATCATCGACATTACGGTGTTTGCCGATGCCAAAGCCGCGCAGGTCGATGGTGTCCAGTTGCCAGCGCCCTTCCTGCAATGCCTTGCCGGTCAGGCTTTCACCCAAAACGCCGGGAAAGGCGGTGGGAAACAGGGTGATCACCTTGGCCTTCCAGACGCCTTTCAGGTCCGGGGTCGGGGTCATCAACTCGCGTGGTTGCAATGAGGCCCGGATGGTTTTGCGGCCAAGAGACCTGGGTTTTGCTGCTTTGGGTTCGGTTGGGTCAGTCATGGCCGCGTCTTAGGGGAATGACGCGGCCATGAAAACGAAAATCTCTGGTGTCAGGCGATTGCGAAGACGCCGAGCAGCATCAACAGGAAGAGAACGAGGGCGATCACGATGAGAATCTTTGCGCCCGACAGTGCGACGCCGGACAGACGCCCAAATCCAAGAAAAGCAGCAATTGCCGCGACGACCAGAAGAATAAGGATCCACTCAAGCATGTTTGTACCTTTCTTTTGCCGGGCAATGCCCGTGCTTCTGGAAGTACAACTCGGAGTGGATCAAATGGTTCCGTCGATGGCCAGTTTAACTATGAGTTCGCGGTCGAAACCGGCTAATGCGGGTCCCGGTTTTTCGCGGCAGACAAGATCGCGCGCTTAGCGGCCTTCAACAAATCCGGATCGCTGTATTTACGGTTGGCGTCCAATAGTGCCTGAAGGATCGACGGATCGTATCGTGGATTTGCGGCCGCCTGCGGTAGCAATTGCGCCCGGGTCGCAGCAGGAGGATCGAGCAGATCGAGTAGCGGGGTGAGCGGGCCAAGCCGCTTGGGCGAGCTGGTTTCGAGCGCACACTGGCTGACCGATACGGGGGAAACCGCGTCGGTCACGGATTGGATTACCGCATCCAGTTTTGCAGAGGACCTGTAACTTTCGGCATAGGCCTCGCCATCCATCACCATTCGGATGGCACGCAGATGTTGTGCGTGACAGCTCGCGAGCCATGGGGCGGCGGCGCGGGTGGAAAAATAGAGCTGCAGATTGGCATCGGGATGCACTTGGGTGATGGTCTCAACCAATCCGCGCATCAGGGTCGGCACGGCATCGTATTTCGTCAGATTGCGTCGACCCGGCATCCGTCCGGCGAGATCTTCGGAGGCGAGAAGTATGGGGCGCGGGTCGTTTGCGTTCCAGCTCGCGGCGAGCAACTCGGCTTCATTGCGGAAACGGGCCATATCCTCCGAGTTCCGCGAAACGGACCAGATACGTGCAGACTCGCAAACTGCGTGCATCCGGTGCCGAAGAAAGACCCGCAGGTGTGGTTTAAGCAGCCGAGCATTGGCGCGCAGCGTTGTCTGAACCGTCGTCGTGCCGGTCTTATGAAACCCGGCATGAACGACAATTCGAAGCATGTCAGAACAGGCCGTCGGGAGGGTCGGCGATGATCCGACCGGCCGCGAGATCGACGGTTGGCACGGCCGCTAGGGTAAAGGGCAACAGCACGCTGTCCTTCAATCCCGGACCGTGAATTTCCAGAAGGTCGCCCGCGCCGTGGTTCATCACCGATTTGACCGTGCCAAGCGTCTGACCGCCAGTGCCGAGCACCGTCAACCCGATCAGGTCAGCGTGATAATATTCGTCGTCAGGCAGCGAGGGGAGCTGCTCTCGTCGTGCAAACAGGCGCAGTCCGCGCAGGGCGTCGGCCTGTTCCTTGGTGGTGATGCCGCCAAGGCGCGCGGTAAAGCCATTTTGGGCAACACCGGTCAGGGAAATTGTATAACTTTGACTGCCGTCTTCGGTGCACAGCGGTGAATAATCGGCAATGTCTTCGGGATCGGCACAAAAACTCTTGAGCCGCACTTCTCCCCGCACGCCAAAGGCGCCAGCCAATGCACCGATACAGACCAGATCATCAGGCATCAGGATCCTCCGCCTGCATAGCATATGCCGTCATCAATCTGACCGCCACTGTCATGACATCGTTCCGACTGATTGCTGCGCTCGTAAAAGACACCCGCCAGAAAGGCGAAGGCGATCAAGATGAGGGTGCGGACGGGACGAAACATGGCGGCCTTGTCGTCAGTCAAATGGCGCGACCCCGGATGAAGCCGGGGTCGCGCCGATGGTCAATCGATAGAAAGCCGCAATTACTCTGCGGCTTCTTCCGCAGGGGCCTCTTCGGCAGGCGCCGCAGTTGCAGCAGCGGCTTTTTCGGCTTTCTCTTCGGCGCGGGCCTTGGCCTTTTCGCCGGGTGTTCCTTTTTGTGGGTTGTTGCGCTCTGTCTTGTCACGGACACCAGCGGCTTCGAGCATACGCGCGATACGGTCGGTGGGCTGCGCGCCTTTGCCGAGCCAGTACTGAACGCGCTCCATGTCCATTTTCACGCGCTCTTCGCTGTCTTTGGGCAGCAGCGGGTTATAGGTGCCCAGCTTTTCGATAAAGCGACCGTCGCGCGGCATGCGGCTGTCTGCGGCCACAATGCGGTAAAAGGGGCGTTTCTTGGAACCGCCACGGGCGAGTCTGATTTTCATGGCCATTGGTATTTTCTCCTGTGAATGGCGTTGCACCAAAGGTGCACTACATTGTTACGATTGGTGTTTTTCATGGTGATGGATGACTTCCTGAATGATGAAATTCAGAAAAGCCTTGGCAAATTCAGGATCGAGATCGGCCTGCTTTGCCAGGTCTTCGAGACGTGCGATCTGATGCGCTTCGCGGGTCGGATCGGACGGGGGAAGGTCGTGTTCGGCCTTGAGGCGGCCAACCGCCTGGGTGTGCTTGAATCGCTCACCCAGAGTATAGACGAGGATCGCATCCAGACGATCGATGCTTTCGCGGTGCTCCTTCAGCAGCGCTGCGGCGCGGGCAACGGGGTCAGTCAAGAGCCCATCCTTTCGGTTTGAACAAGGGATCGCGATAGTGGCTGATCTCCATTTCGATGCCATGGGCGAGTTGGGTATCCACCAACCGCTCGGGCGCAGGGTGGCGATAGACTGCGTCGCTGCCGTCAATGGTTGCGGCGGCATGATCCTTGACCGCGCCAAGCCGTTCGGCCAGCCGGATGCTGTCGAGGTTCTTGGGGTCAAGATAGCTGACGGCGGTTTCCCACCCCATCACGCGGTACAGATACCGCCGCGCGGCATCGGTTGCCTCAAGCGCAATGCCGCGTCCGGCGGCGTCGGGCCAGATCACCCATGCGATCTCGGCTTCGGGCCATTTCGCCGGTTTCCAGCCGCCTGCCATGCCATAGGTTTCACCGCTGTGCCGATCATGGATCATCCACATGCCAAAGCCCCGGATCGCCCAATGGCCGATCTCGGCGGCATAGAGCATCCAGGATTCATATGCGTTCAGCGGCCCGCCCATGAAACGGGCGCGATAGCTGGTAAAGGTGGCCTTGAAATCCGGATAGTCCTCGGGCTCGGGGCCGCGCAGCAACAGCCGCTCTGTTTCGAGCGTGGGAATGGCGACGGTGCTCATGTGTAGGCCTCGCATCCGCCGTCCGCCAACTCTTTTGGCGCGGGGTGTCGCCAGATGGCCATTGTTCCGTGCCGTTCATGGGTGAAGGTGCCATCCGGACGGGCGCCCAGACGTCGGGCTACGGCAGCAGAACCATCATTGCCGGATTTCACAAGGCTGATCGCGGTCTGCCAGCCCAAGATGTCATAGGCATAGTCACGCGCGGCGCGACCGGCTTCGGTGGCGTATCCCTTACCTTCAAAACCGTTGAAAAGGTCCCAGCCGATTTCCGCCTCGGGCCAGCCTTCGGGTTCAAACAAGCCGACCATGCCGACGATGTCGCCCGTGGCTTTGGCTTCAACGATCCAGCGGCCAAATCCCTTGAGGGTCCAGTGGCCGATTTCCATAGCCAGCATGCGCCAACTGCCTTCCGCTGTCAGCGGCCCACCCACAAAGGACGACCGGTCAGACGCGTAGAATGCGGCAAACGGCGCGATGTCGCGTGCCTCCGGTGCGCGCAGCACCAGCCGTTCGGTTTCAAGGGTGGGAATCAAGGTCATTTTTTCTTGCCGAATCCAGACAATCCGGGGGGCAAACCCATGCCGCCGCCCAATCCGGGCAGGCCGCCGGGCATTTTGCCGCCCATCTGTTTGGCCGCCGCCTCAAGCGCCTTTGGGTCCATGTCGGCAGGCATGCCACCTTTGCCGAACATGCCCTTCATGGCCTGTTTCAGCATGCCGCCTTTGCCCATCTTGCCCATTTTCTTCATCATGTCGCCCATCTGGCGATGCATTTTCATCAGCTTGTTGAGGTCGCTGACCTGCATGCCCGATCCTGCGGCGATGCGCTTTTTGCGACTGGCCTGAAGGAGCTGCGGGTTGGCGCGTTCCTTTTTGGTCATCGACTGGATCATGGCGATCTGCTGTTTCAGGATCTTGTCGTCGAATCCTGCTTCCTCGACCTGTTTGGCCATCTTGCCCATGCCGGGCATCATGCCCATCATACCTTGCATGCCGCCCATCTGGATCATCTGCTCAAGCTGCATCTTGAGGTCGTTCATGTTGAACTGACCCTTCATCATGCGCTTCATCATCTTTTCGGCCTGTTCGGCCTCGATGGTTTCCTGAGCCTTTTCCACCAGCGACACGATATCGCCCATGCCCAGAATTCGGCCTGCGATGCGGTCGGGTTCAAAGGTTTCGATGGCGTCCATCTTTTCGCCAAGCCCGACAAAGCGGATCGGCTTGCCGGTCACGGCGCGCATCGACAGGGCGGCACCGCCACGGCCGTCGCCGTCCATCCGGGTCAGTACAACGCCGGAAACGCCAATCTTGTCGTCAAATTCGGTCGCGACGTTGACCGCGTCCTGACCTGTTAGACCGTCCACCACCAGCAATGTCTCGCGCGGGTTTGCGATGTCCCGGACATCGGCAGCCTGCTGGATCAGCTCGGCGTCGATATGCAACCGGCCCGCAGTGTCGAGCATATAGACGTCATAGCCACCTAGGCTGGCCTGTGTCTTGGCGCGCTTGGCGATCTGGACCGGGTTCTCGCCCTTGACGATGGGCAGGGTGTCAACACCAATCTGAACGCCGAGAATTGCCAGCTGTTCCATCGCGGCAGGTCGGTTGGTGTCCAAGGACGCCATCAGCACCCGTTTGCCGTCCTTTTCTTTCAGGCGCTTGGCGAGCTTGGCTGTGGTTGTGGTTTTACCCGACCCCTGCAGGCCGACCATCAGGATCGGCGCGGGTGGGTTGTCGATCTTGAGATTACCGGGATCATCCTCGCCGCGCAGCACATCAACCAGCGCGTCATGCACGATCTTGACGACTTGCTGGCCGGGCGTGACTGATTTGGTGACCGCTTGCCCGGTGGCTTGGTCCTGCACTTTCTTGACGAAATCGCGGGCAACCGGCAGCGAGACATCTGCTTCGAGCAGCGCCACGCGAACCTCGCGCAGGGCGGTTTTGACGTCCTCGTCAGACAGCGCACCCTGTTTGGTCAGCCGGTCGAATACGCCGGAAAGCCGCTCGGATAGGTTCTCAAACATGGCTTTTCAGCCTCCGTTCCGGTTGTCATCAGCCCCTATGTGGGTAGGGCCGGGTGAATGCGCAATTGCCCCCACGGGCGTAAAACGCTGGTGGAGGGCGATCCCCAAGAAAGGGGACCGGAAGGAGTGACTCTTCCGGATGTATTGTCGGGGCGATAAACAGACCTGAAGTCAGAGTCAAGGATGCGGTATGAAATGCAGTGGGATAATCAAAGGCTATGAGGCGGCGGCGCAGTCGTTAATCACCCCGTACGAGGACTTGTCGTGCGAGGACATCTATCAACACGTGATGGATCTGTTCCCAGCGTCTCCGGCGCAGGTGATAGATATTGGCGCAGGCTCCGGGCGGGACGCAGGATGGCTGGCGAGTCGTGGGTATTCAGTGACGGCGGTCGAGCCTGTACCTACTTTTCGTGCTGCGGCACGGCGGTTGCATGCCGGCAAGGGGATCGCGTGGGTGGATGACCGATTGCCTGATCTTGCCGTTACGCGGGCCCGGCAGGAACGGTTCGACCTGCTATTGCTTAGCGGTGTCTGGCATCACCTGCCGCCACCGCAGCAGGACGCCGCGTGGCGCGCCTTGGTCGCCCTGATGGCTCCGGGGGCCGTGACGATTCTGTCGCTGCGTCATGGGCCGGGTGTTGCCGGCCGCCCCGTGTTTCCGGTTGATGATGATCAGATCGAATGCTGTGCGCGTGAACTGGGGCTCAGCACATTGCGGCGCGTGCAGACCGGTTCGATCCAGCCAGGCAATCGCGCCGCAGGTCTGCAGTGGACGTGGTTTGCGTTTCGTAAGAACGTCGCGGGCAACGGCTCGCGAAGCCCGCGCATTGATCAGGCGGCGAGTGCAGAGATCGCCTCTTGAGCGGATTGCTCTGCCGTCTTGGCGTCGACGGCCATCCTGTCGGCGGCCACCAGCGTCACATCGGTGATGCCGACAAAACCCAGCATCTGGCGCAGGTATGGCCAAGCGAAATCGACGGGGCTTTCGGCAGGTGTGCCGCCCGAGGCCATTGCCACGATTGCGCGTTTGCCGGTTAGCAACCCTTCGGGACCGGCTTTGGAATACTGAAATGTGACTCCGGCGCGGGCGATCTGATCCAGCCAGTTCTTGAGTTGGGCCGGCACCGAAAAGTTATAGACCGGCAGTCCGATCACCAATGTGTCCGCGTTGCGGATTTCATTCACAAGAGCGTCCGAGACATCAATCAGTGCTTGTTGCTCAGCACTCGGCACGTCTGGTGTCTGGCGCACGGCGGCCAACCAGTCGCTGTCGATGGCGGGGACGCCAGACGTGACGTCGCGATACACGATGGTCGTGTCTGGCGCGGAAATGCGGGCGACAATTTCCGAAGTGAGGCGGCGCGTGACAGACTGGCTGCCGGTGATGGAACTGTCGATGTGAAGAATGGTCTGGGGCATTGAAATATCCTCGGTTTGAGCGTCTGTTTGGATAATTGGGCCTTGCGAATTTGAACACAACGGGTGAAACTCCGCCGGTACTGTGGAAATTTGCACATAAAAGTTGGTGACAATGGATAATTGGGATGAGGTTCGCACCGCTTATCAAGTCGCGCGCATGGGAACCGTGAGCGGGGCAGCGGATGTTCTGGGTGTGCATCATGCCACCGTGATCCGCCATATCGACGCGATTGAGGGTCGATTGGGCGTCAAGCTGTTTCAACGTCATGCACGCGGCTATACGCCCACCGAGGCGGGGACCGATCTGCTCCGGGTGGCGCAGGCCACGGACGATCAGTTGAACCAGCTTGCCGGACGTCTGAAAGGGCAGGGCGACGATGTCAGCGGTGAACTCGTAGTCACCTCGCTGGGAGCACTGTCAGGGTTGCTGGTGCCGGTTCTGACCGAATTCCAACTCTCCCATCCAGATCTCATCGTACGCTTTTTGACCGGCGATCGTCTGTTTCGATTGGAATATGGCGAGGCACACGTAGCAATCCGTGCCGGATCCCCACCAGAGCAGCCCGACAATGTTGTGCAGCCGTTCCTGAATTTGAATTCGGGTCTCTACGCCAGCCGAATCTATACCGAGGTGCATGGTGTGCCTGATGGTCCAGAGCAGTTTGCCGGGCATCGCTTTGTGGTCCACGACGATGAAAACAGCCGTGCGCCCTTCTTTCAATGGCTGCGCAAACATGCCCCGGCCGAGGTTGCGACCTTTCGGGCGACCGATCAGCATGCCATGCACCATGCGATTTTCGCAGGTTCCGGGATCGGCTTTTTGCCAACTTGGTTGGCCTCGCAGCGTGACGATATGGTTGAGGTGATGCCCTCACAACCGGAATGGGCGTCAGCGCTGTGGCTGGTCACACATGTGGACCTGCACAGGACGACCAAGGTTCAGACCTTTACCAAGTTCCTGAAACAGCGCGCGTCGGACTGGCGGCTGTGACACCACAGGCGCAGGGTCATGCCTGCATGTTGCTGTTCTCGGTGCTGGTGGCGGGGTCATTCTCGCTCGGATCGCTGGTGGCCAATGACATCGCGCCCATGGCGCTGACGGCGCTGCGGTTTGCCTTGGCATCGGTCATCATGGCGGCACTGGCATTTGCCACGACGGGCATGCCGCGCAGAACATTCCAGGCGCCGTGGCGCTACTTCATATTGGGTGGGCTGTATGTCATCTATTTCGTGCTGATGTTCGAAGGCCTCAAGACCGCACCGCCGGTCAGCGCATCCGCGGTCTTTACCCTGACGCCCATCATGGCAGGCGGGATCGGCTGGCTGGTGCTGCGCCAGATCACGACGCCCCGCATGGCACTGGCGTTGGCCATCGGTGCCGTCGGGGCGCTGTGGGTGATCTTTCGCGCCGACTGGGCGGCGGTGCGGGCCTTTGATGTGGGCGAGGGTGAGGCGATCTTTTTCTGGGGCTGTATCGCGCATGCGGCATATCCACCAGTGATGCGCAAGCTCAGCCGCGGAGAGCCCACTGCGGCATTTACCTTTGCCGTCATCGCTGCTGGCTGCCTGATCCTGACGGTGGTTGGCTGGACCGACATCCGCGCCACCGACTGGGCGGGTTTGTCGGCTTTGGTCTGGATCACGATTGCCTATGTGTCACTTTTCGCGACGGCCGGGACGTTTCTCTTGGTACGGATCGCAGCGCTGCGCCTGCCCTCGGCCAAGGTGATGGCCTATACCTATCTAACACCAAGCTGGGTAATTCTCTGGGAAATTGCCTTAGGTAACGGTGCACCGAGCGGAATGGTATTGGTCGGGGTCGCGATGACGGTGGTGGCGCTGCTGCTGTTGTTGCGGGATGACGAGTGACGCCGCTGGTCTGGATTTTGTGATCGCCAAGGATTGTTCTGAGGACAAAGCTGCCTCTTGCGTTAGCACAAAATTGGGTCAGGTTTTTGCCGTTTGGGCGCTAGAGATTCGCCAAACCGAACCAGCATCCTATGCTATCTGTTGTGAATGATGAGACCATCATTGGATGGGGAGAAAATCGCCTATGATCTTTAAAATCAGTCGCTTTGCCGCACTTGCGAGTGCAGTGCTTGCTGCAAACCCAGCTTCCGCGCAGGTCATTGCCGACACGATCTACTCGGGCGGCCCGATTATCACCATCAACGACGGGCTGCCGACGGCCGAAGCTGTTGCGGTTAGGATGGTCGAATACTTGGGGTTGGCGCACTTGCGGATATTGCGATCCATCAAGGAGATACGACAGAACTTTTCGATCTAGACGGTCACGCCATGCTGCCCGGTTTCGTCGACAGTCACGGTCACGCGATAATGGGCGGACTACAAGCTCTTTCAGCTAATCTTCTGGCCGCACCAGACGGTGACGTCACAGATGTTGCCAGCCTTCAGGACACCTTGCGCAACTGGAAAGTTGATAACTCAGAAATGGTGGACAAAGTGCAGCTTATAATTGGTTTCGGTTATGACCAATCGCAGTTGACAGAGTTACGCCACCCAACTCGCGAAGATCTTGATGAAGTGTCAACGGATATCCCTATCATTATTGTCCACCAATCAGGCCATTTTGGCGTCGCCAACTCCAAGGCGCTCAGGCAAACAAATGTAGATGCCGATACGCCCGATCCCGCAGGCGGTTCATCCGACGGCAAGCTGATGGTGAACCCGACGGCGTACTTGAGGAAAATGCATTTTTTATGGTCTTGACCAACCTGCTCGGTGGACTTGGCGAAGAGGGCTTGCGCGCTTTCGCTGACGCGGGCCCTAAACTTTGGGCGAGATTTGGCTATACAACTGCACAAGAAGGTCGTGCGGCTCCCTCTATTGTCGAAGTCATGAAGAGCGTCGCGTCCGAAGGCGGATTCAAAATTGACGTCGTTGCTTATCCTGACATCATGGTTGATCGGAACTATATCGCGGAAAATGTATCAGGTTCGTACGTGAACCGCATGCGTGTCGGTGCTGCAAAGCTGACCATTGACGGCTCACCACAAGGCTTCACGGCATGGCGCGACCGACCCTATTTTGACCCGGTGGGCGAATATGCACCCGGCTATCTTGGCTACTCTACTGTCACAAATGAGCAGGTGATCGACGCCGTCGATTAGGCGTTTGACAACAATATCCAGATCCTCGTGCATTCCAACGGAGAGGCTGCGTCCGACCTTCTGCTGGCGTCTATTCATCGTGCTACGAACAAATATGGACGAGCGGATCGACGTCCCGTTCTGATCCATGGGCAATTCTTGCGCGAAGATCAGGTTGATGCGATGCACAGGCTCAGTGTGTTTCCCTCATTGTTCCCGATGCACACTTTTTATTGGGGTGATTGGCACCGCGACCATACTGTCGGACCAGTCCTTACGGAGAACATATCCCCAACTGGCTGGGTGCGTGAGCGTGGCATGAGGTTCGGCTCACACCACGATGCGCCAGTGGCATTTCCTGACAGCATGCGTGTTCTGGATGCGACAGTGACCCGACGCACAAGGCCTGGTGACATCCTTGGCCCCTCTCAGCGCGTGGATGTACTAACAGCCCTTAACTCGATGACTATCTGGCCTGCATGGCAACACTATGAGGCGGACATGAAAGGCAGCATCGTAGTCGGAAAGTTGGCTGATTTCGTAATCCTTTCGGAAGACCCTACCTCGGTTGATCCCGAAAACTTGGATCAGCTTCGTGTGAGGGCGACGATCAAGGAAGGCGAAGTGATCTATGAAGCGAAGGATGGGGAACAGGAGACCCAGTTGAGGCTGTCTCCATTCATGAGCGATCCAGTGACGGCCCATCGCTTCCTGCATGCCATGTATCGTGGCGCAGGCGTTGAGAGGCCGGTCGCTGCATGCTTGCTCAGAGATAATGAATGCGAGCGCCTGATCGGTACGCCCTCGACACGCTTTGAATGACGGTGCCGAAGTCGCTGCTGCAACCTTCCGGAAGGCTACCGCACAGCGGCTCCAGAAACCATCGTGCCGATGGAACCCAAGCCAATCATGCACTAACATTCAAACTGGACCACAAAGGTGGGACTGATCACTGCAATCATGGCAGTTTCGATGTGGATCACTTTAGTGGTCTGCGGCTTGTCGTCCCTGATATCGTATTCAAAACTTGCCGCGCGGAACCGACTTGTCCGTCCATTGCGCAAGCAAAGCTCAGCGCAATCGCAAGGCATCTAAACGAACGCCCCCGCGAGACCTTGCGATATAAAACCCCAGCGGAGAAATTCGATGAATGGGTTGCGCCGATCAGTTGAGATCGCTGCCAAGGCAGGCATTCATTCCTGAACAATCCCTGTTTGATGCTATCCGTAGAGAATTGCAGAGAGCAATCCTTAGGTGCATCTAAAACGAAAATCTGCGAAAGGGAGTCAGTAGGAAATCTATGCGTCTTTTACCTAACTAAATCAGTTAGCATAGATCGGCGGAGTAGTCGTTAAAGAGGCTTCACTTGCCGAAAAAGAGCTTCGCAAACGCTGAGCCAACAATTGCTCCGAATGTAACTTCCGAATAGTATGCAGCTTCGTTTGGGTTGCCGAGCCACTCAGCGATCACAATTCCAACTATTAGACCTGTTAGGGTCAGGACTCATAGCCAATAGATGACGGTTGCCGCTAGCGCGATTGCGGAGAGGAAGACCTTCGGGCACCTGTCGTATCGGGTCGCGACCCGTCTCCAATCTTTCAACCTGCCGAACATGATCTCGATGCGATT